>RXJW01000219.1 GCA_003963005.1 Burkholderiales bacterium | reverse complement strand
GCAGCCCACGCGCGCCGGATGGCGTCCAGCATGGGCGTGGACCGGCCGCCGGGCTGCAGGGTGTCGACGAGGTATTCCTGGGCGCCTCCGGAGAAGAACACGCCGCGGGACGCCGCCACGCGGGCGATCCAGGCGGGGTCGTTCAGCGTTGCCTGCAGGTCGACGCCCTCCAGATGGGGCGCCAGGGGCACGACCACGGCGCGGGCGCCGCAGCGGTTGAGGGCCGCCACGATCTGGGCACCGATGCGCTCGGGCTCGTAGGCGGCCGTCGGAAAGACCACGATCGGCGCACCCGCCCCCCCGGCTTCGTCGACGATGCGCTGCCAGACGACGTCACTGTCGGATTTCAAGGCGCCACCGATGACGATGACGGCGCCGGCTTCTGAGGGACTCTGCAAGATAAACGGACGTGCCGGACGACCAGGAAGACGTGACCATCATCTTGACAGGCTCACGGGCGTTGCGGCACCCGGTCTGGCCCGGGGCCCGCAACGGGTGTGACGGACTGCTTCAGCTGGCGGACTACTGGCCTGAAGGCGCCGAAGCCGGCGGCGCCGACGACGTGGCCCCTTGCCCCCCCGGCGGCGGCGCCTTGGCCGGGCCGGCCCAGCCGCCGTACAAGGGCATCGGCAGGCGCACGGGCGTGATGTCCAGGTACAGGTTCGCCACCGTGAACTGCTCGCCGCCGAATTCCTCGGTACTCCAGCCAAGCGAGTCCGAGCCCTTGTACAGCCGGAACAGGAAGCCCAGCTCAGCCAGCGGGTCGTTCGGCCGCGGCAGCACGTCAAAGGCCAGGCCTTTGACCTCCTTGCGCACGCTGTCGATGAGCCGGCTCATGGCACTCGAGATCGTGGAGTCACCGAGCATGTCGAGGTGGAAGACGTCGTCGGTGTAGTAGGGCTTGAAGCTCGGGGACTCGGCGTCGTGCAACTCGCCGCGCAGCTTCGGGGGCGACGGCGTGGTGGCGCGCGCCCGCAGGTGGTAGCGGTCGCCATGCTCCAGATAGGACAGCCGCGCACCTTGCACGTTGAAGGCCCCCAGCGTGGTGTCGGTGCGGGCGTCCGTCAGGTCCACGACCATGCAGCCGCGGTCACCGATGACCTCGATCTCGTCACCCCGGATGATGGCGGCGGTGTTCTCGTCCACACCCAAGCCGAGCTTGTAGCCCTTGGCCATCATCAGCGGGATCATGCGGCCGAATCGCCCGCGCTTCAGGAAGTGCTGGTCCACGAAGAGGTTGGGCCCGACAAAGCCCAGGCCACGGTCCACCTGCTTGCCGTCGGCGAAGCGTCCCTTGAGGATGTTCACGACACTCGGCGCATCGCGGAACATGACGGTGCTCATGATGGCCGCGCCCGCCGAGGTGCCGGCGACGACGCCGCCCTTGCGGTAGACCTCCCAGATGGCGTCCAGCATCGGCGTGCTCTGCCCGCCCGGCTGCAGCACGTCGACGATGCGCTCCTGCACGCCGCCAGTGAAGAAGATGCCCTTGGCCGCCTTGACCTTGGCGATCAGCGCCGGGTCTCGCACGACCTTGTTCAGGTCCACCCACAGAAATTTGGGTGCGACCGGCAGCGCCTCGGCGACGGCGCCCCGGCGCTGCAGCAGGTCGACCACCTGCTTCGCACTGGCTTCGGGATCTTCGCTGGCCGTGCCGAACACGACGAAGCGTGCGCCCTTGCCACCGGCGAGCTGCACGATGCGTTGCCAGACTTCCTCGTTGTCTGCTTTCAGCGCGCCACCGATCGGAACGGCATAACCCCGAATCGCCGCGGGGTCCGATTCCGGGAGCGGCTGCAGCGCGCCGGAAGCTGACGCCGCCGCCGCGGGGGGCTTGGCAGCCGCGGCCGCCGGGGGTGGCGTTCGGGTCGTGGCCGCCGCAGGTGCCGGGCGCAAGAGCTTCAATCCTTGCGGGGCGCTTGCCGCCGGTGCCGTCGTCGCAGGGGCTGCCTGCACGCTCATGGCCATCACCATGGCGGCCCAGCCGGCCCAGATCCATCCCCTCATGCGCACAACCCTCCTTGGTCAGAGCGCACATCATGACAGAGCCTGCATGACGTTTTGCCCCTAATCCTGAGAATGAAAGGCGTGGCGCGGGCGAGACGAAACCACGCCTTGAAACCGGCCTCCGAAGTTCGCGTGCCTAGACTCCGCCGGAACAAGGAGGTCACGATGACAAACAACAGCCTTACCCGCGTCGCCACGGCGGCAGCCCTGCTCGCCCTCAGTTGCACGGCCCAGGCCCAGACATCCCTAGAACGTGTAGAGATCACCGGCACGGCCATCAAGCGCATCGAGGGCGAGACCGCGCTGCCGGTGCAGGTCATCACCCGCGCCGAGATCGACAAGGCTGGCATCACGACCGCCGCCGAACTGATAGCCCGCATCAGCGCGAGTGCGAACAACCTGACCGACGGCGGCAGCATCGGCTACGGCGGGTTCCGGTCACAGATGGGCTTGAACGCCGCCAACCTGCGCGGCCTGGGCGTGTCGTCGACCCTGGTGCTGCTCAACGGCCGGCGCATGGCCAACTTCGCGTCACCCGGCGATGCCGCGGGCGTCGACCTCAACAGCATTCCCGCGGCGGCCATCCAGCGTGTCGAGATCCTGCTGGACGGCGCGTCGTCGCTGTACGGGTCCGATGCCATCGGCGGCGTCATCAATTTCATCACCCGCAAGGACTTCACCGGCATCGATGCCTATGCCATGGCGGGCAACACCACCGAAGGCCACGGTGCTGCCAAACGTGCAGCCACGCTCGCCGGCGGCGTCGGTGATTTCGGACGCGACGGCTTCAACCTGATCGGTGTGCTGGATGTCCAGACGACGAGCAGTCTGAATGCCTCCAAGCGCCAGTTCATCAAGGACCTTGACATCCCGGGGCGTCTGCCGGACCTGCTGTCCAGCGCCACCTTCCCCGGCAATATCCGCCTGTCGCGCTCTCAGTTCAACACGCTGGCTGATGAAGGCTACTCCAGCAACGGCAAGACGGTGATCGATTCGCGCACAGTCAACCCGGCCGCGGCCACCGGCTGCAACCCGCCGGCCAATCTGTATCTGCCTGACGGCATCGGCGGCGCTGACGGCTGCACCTTCGACTACATGCGGGACATCGAGCTGTACCCGAAGTCGTCCAAGAGCAGCGCCTTCACACGGGCCATCCTGAACCTCGGCGGCGGGCACCAGCTCTTCGCCGAGGCCTCGCTTGCCCGGGCCCGCACGTTCTACACGGGCACACCGAACCGCATCGATGCCGACATTGATGTGGCCCTGGTGCCCGCCTTCAAGGGCAGCGCGCTGAACAGCCTGCCGGCGGATGACGAAGACCGCGTCATCCGGGTGCGCACCCGCCTCGGCGAAGCCGGCCTGCGCACGAGCGAGCTCGTGGCCAACAGCACCCGCTTCGTGATCGGCACCCAGGGCGTCGTGGCCGGATGGGATTACGAATGGGCGCTGAATCACAGCACCAGCAAGGTGTCCGACCGCGACTACCAGGGCTATCTGAACGAGCAGATGATCCGCACGGCCTTCGCCGCAGGCACGATCAGCCCGTTCAAGCGGTCTGACGCCAAAGGCCTGGCGCTGTACGAGGCCGCGCAGATCCGTGGCGAAGTGCGCCGCGCGACCGGCACCATGGACAGCCTCGACTTCAAGGCCTCCAAGGCGCTGGCCCCATTGGCGGGTGGCGACCTCGCCGTGGCGGTCGGCGGCGAGTTCCGCCGCGAGAAACAGGACTATCACCAGTCCGATGCGCTGAAGCAGGACCTCATCCTCGGCGAAACCTCCCAGGGACCCGACTCGGACTTCGGCAAGTCGCGCCGGGTGGGCGCCCTGTTCGGGGAACTGAGTGCGCCCGTCACCAAGCAGCTCGAACTGACGGCGGCGTTGCGCTATGAGCGCTACCAGGTCAGCGGTGCCGCAGCCAGCCCCAAGCTGGGCCTGAAGTACGTGCCGGCGCCGGAGCTGCTGCTGCGTGCGTCGGTCGGCAAGGGGTTCCGGGCACCGAGCCTGTCCGACCTGTACCGCCCGGTCACGCAGGGCAGCTCCGCCACGTTGGTGGACCCGGTCTGCCTCGCAGCAGACCCCGCCAACACGGTCACCGACTGCTCCGACATCTGGAAGACGCTGAACTACAGCAATGCCCAGCTCAAGCCCGAGAAGTCCCAGCAGTTCTCCCTCGGCCTCGTGTTCGAACCCAAGCCCGGCCTGAGCCTGAATCTCGACTACTGGAACATCGAGAAGCGCAACCTCATCAGCACGCTCGGCGAGGACGTCATCCTGGGCAACCTCGCGAAGTACGGCCGCTACGTCATCCGGGATGCTGACGGTGTCATCGACCACATCGATCTCAAGAAGGACAACCGCGGCAAGGAGCGCATCTCCGGCCTGGACCTGGGCGCAAAACTCGGCGGCCTGAAGACGGCCTGGGGCGAGTTCGGCCTGCGTGTGAACGGCACGCTGACCTTGAAGTCGGAGCGCCAGACCGGCGACGGCGACCCTTTCGTCACCAACCTGGGCGTGTTCATCAACGATGGCGTCGTGCAGCGCTGGCGCCACAGCCTTTCGCTGGACTGGGAAAGCGGCCCCTTCTCTGCCACGCTGTCCAACAGCTATCTGCAGGGCTACGACGACCAGCACATCATCGGCAAACCCGACCGCAAGGTGGGCGCGTATTCGCTGTGGAACCTCTCGGGAGGCTGGGACGCAACGAAGGCGCTCACCCTGCGCGCCGGCGTGCAGAACCTCGCCAACACCGCACCGCCGTTCTCGCAGCAGGCCTGGTTCTTCATCTCAGGCTACGACCCAAGCTACACCGACTCGCGCGGGCGCTTCGTGTACGCGAGCGCGAAGTACACGTTCCGCTGAAGGGAGCAAGGCCTCAGCTGACGAGTGTGCGCACCCAGTCCGGCAGGGCGACCGCCTTGTCGGTCTGGGCGTCGAACCACAGCGTCGTGGCCCCGCCTTCTGCGTAGATCAGGCCCGGCTCCTCTGGGCGTTCCAGCGTGATCCAGGTCTCGAAGCTGGTGCGGCCCGGGTCGCTCACGTAATGCTTGGCCAGCACCTCGCCGGGGCATTTGAGCTGCCGGTAGAAGTTGCAGAACGCGTTCACGATCACCGGCCCCTGCCCACCCGGGTTGGGCGGCGCGCCGATCTGCGTGAGCCAGTCCACACGGGCGATTTCCAGGTAGCGGAAGTACAGCGCGTTGTTGATGTGGCCCATCGCATCCATGTCGCCCCAGCGCATCGGGATGCGAACTTGGTAGGTGAGCTTCTTGTCGGCCGGGACGAGGTATCTCATGGCTCGATGCCCAGTTCTGCGGCCATGCGATGCACCAGTTGCCGCAACGCGGCCACCTCGGCACGCAGCAAAGCCACCTCCTCGTCACGCGGCACGGCCGCGGCCGCGGCCTCCTGCACCGACGCAACCGGACCGCACAGGAGATGAGCCCAGCGTGCTTCGCGTGCGCCGGGTGCCTTGGCCAGCCTGACGGCCATCGGCGGCTCGCGCGCGGCGAGTTCCTCCAGGAAGCCCTCCACCGATGACACGTCGGCGAAGCGATGCAGCCGCTCGGTGTTCTGGCGCAGCTCGGCGGCCGTCTGCGGGCCGCGCAGCATCAGCTGCGTGAGCAGCGCCACCGCCGCGCCCGGCACGCCCATCGTCCGGGCGAAGTTGTGTTCATAGCGCAGCACGCGGCTGCCACTGACCGTGTTGACGAGCGCCAGCGCCTTGAGCTCCTCGACGGCGGCCAGCACCTCGGCCTCGGACACGTCCATCACGGGGTCGCGCGCGGTCTTCTGGTTGCAGCCCGAGGTCAGCGCGTTGGCCGACAGGGGGTAGCTGTCAGGCACGGTGTGTTCTTTTTCGACGAGGACCGCCAGCACGCGGGCCTCCAGCGGAGTCAGGTCGCGGCGGGCCATGAACGGTCAGACGCCGAAACCGTCGTCGGCCTGGATGACCGCGCCGTTGATGAAGTGGCTCTCGTTGGCGCAGAGCATCAGCAGCGCGGTGTCCAGGTCCTTCGGCTGACCGACGCGCTTGCGCGGCAGCAGCTCGATCAGCCTTTGCCCCTGCTCGGTGCCCCAGTGATGGTGGTTGATCTCGGTGTCGATATAGCCCGGGCAGATGGCATTCACATTGATGCCGAACTTGCCCCATTCCAGCGCCATGGCCCGCGTCATGTGCACGACCGCGGCCTTGCTCATCGCGTACACGCCGATCTGGCTGAGCACCCGCAGGCCGGCCATCGAGGCCACGTTGACGATGCGCCCGCCGATGAAGGTGCCCGGCGCAGCGCCTCGGGCCCGGGCCAGCATGCGCTTGCCCACCTCCTGCGCGACAAAGAACGCGCCGCGCGTGTTGGTGTCCATTACGTAGTCGTAGTCGTTCTCGGTGACGTCGGTCAGGCGTTGGGTGGTGGACACGCCGGAGTTGTTGATCAGGATGTCCAGCGTGCCGACTTCGGTCTCGGCGTGTGCAACGGCCGCCTTGATGCTCGCCACGTCGGTCACGTCGAGCTGCACGACGTGGGCGTCACCGCCCTGCCCCTCGATCTCGGCCCGCAAGTCCTTCAGCCGTTCGATGCGCCGCCCGGCGAGCACGACGCAAGCGCCGGCCTGCGACAGCGTGCGGGCGAACTGCGCGCCCAAGCCGCTGGACGCCCCGGTGACGAGGGCAACGCGACCCTCGAGGTTGATGGAGTAGCTCATGAGACTGCCTTCCAAGTCATGGCGGTGATCCTACCGGCACTGCAGCCTGCCCTAAGCGGGGCGATCCCATAAAGAACACCTGATGAAGAACCAAGCTCGCCCAGGCTCATCCAGTCAGCGAGACGCCCGAGAGGATGGCGGCACGTGAGCTCAGGTGGTGAGCAAGCCGACCAACCAGGTGAAGCGCCGCGCTACATGGCCGAGTTGAAGTACCGCTTCAACCGGCAGCTAGGACTTGGAGGCACTGATGCCATGACCGCTACGGGCTTACGCCGACACCAGCCCGCGCCGGAGCGTCTGATTCGGCTGCCGATCGCGGCTGAGCTAGGTGCCCTCGCAGGAGAGAAAAAGAAAAAGCCCGCCGAAGCGGGCTCATCACCGAGCGCAGGGACCTCAGGCCTTGCGGCGGCGCACGTAGCCAACGCCACAGAGTGCCAGACCCACAAGGGCCAGCGATGCCGGCTCCGGCACGGTGTTGCCGCGGCCGGTGTCGAACGTGAAATCGTCGTAGTCGACCAGCCCGCTCTGAGTCAGCTTGAAGTACTTGATGCCGGCGGCGATCACTTGCAGCTTCTGGCCGACGGCTTGGTTGGTGAAGCTGTCCGTGCCAAGCAGGTTCATCGCCGAGTCATAGACCGACAGGGTCACGCTGTCCAGGTCGCAGCAGTTGTCGCCGGCAAACACGCTGAAACTGCTGACCAGTGTCGTGAACGTGCCGGAGAGGTCGCCACCGAAGTTGTCGTTGTTGATGATGGCGTTCGGGCCGGAAGTGCCTGGGATCTGGTTGCTGTCCCAGATTTGGATGTTTTCGTTGAACTTGACGCCCCCGAAGTCCGTCCCAGCGGCGAAAACCGTGCCCGCGACGTAACTGTCGAAGTTGATCGTCACGAGTGCGGCCTGCGCCTGCAGGCCGACCACCGCGAGGAGACCAAACAGGAATTTCTTGACGTTCATAACGAGCTCGCTTCAGATAGGTACAAACAGATGTCAAAAGTTGAGCCAGAAGCATGCTAAGACGTGCAAGCCGTTGATTTCCTTGGACCAAACATCACTGGGCTGCGGTCAGGCAACAGTTTGTAAGGCCGACCGACACCGGGACAACCCTGACCACCTCAGCATCGCCGCCGTCGGCCGCGCTCACGGCGTCAGCGATTGGGCGACAGGGTCGTCGGAGTTGCACCGATGCCCTGGCCGAACATGCCGAGGAGCGACTGGCGGATGCTGTGGCCAAAGTGGTCGCGACCCATCCGGAGTTGGCTGAGGCCCTGGACCCCAAGGCCTTGCTCAAGCAGACCCGCACGGTGCGCGATGCCGCCACCGACAGCACCGGCGAAGGCGGCGAAGCGCAGGCCAAGAAACTGTCCGAGATGTTCGTCTCCGCGCGCGAGGGACTGGTGAAGTACCAGGATCAACTCACGCGCAGCCTGGTCGCCATGCTGAACCAGCGCATCCAGACCGTTCAGCGCCGACTCTGGACGGGTGTGGCCGTGACGCTGGCCGGGCTGGGCGTGGCGGGCTACCTGTTCTACGGCTTTGCCATGTCGATGGGTGGCGCCCTGCGGGCCGTGGGCCAACGGATCGACGAGGTGGCCGAAGGCAACCTGACCCAGCAGTTCAAGCCCCGCGGCAAGGACGAACTGGCCAACATCCTCGTGCGCACGGCCGACATGCGCGACAGCCTGGTCGGGACCTTGAGCCAGGTGAGCCGTTCGGCCGACCAGGTGGCCACGGTGAGCGAGCAGCTGCGCCAGAGCACCGACGATCTCGCCGCCCCCACCGAGGCCACGTCCAGCCAACTCCAGCGCACGGCCAGCTCGATGGAGGAGATGCAGGCCTGTCGCATGAAGGAGTGCGCATCCTTAGGGCCCGGACCCTAATCCAAAAAAGCACGATCGTTCGATTTGCGCTCCAGCCTCTCTAGAATCGCGCGCAATTCAATGAAGCTGGAGACTCCCGCATGACGTCCGAAGAAATCCTGGCCCAGTTCGGCCCCCGCGAGTCCATGGAGTACGACGTGGTCATCGTCGGCGGTGGCCCGGCGGGCCTGGCGACGGCGATCCGGCTCAAGCAGCTCTCGCCCGATGCCAACATCGTCGTGCTGGAAAAGGGCTCGGAGCCGGGCGCCCACATCCTGTCCGGCGCCGTGATGGACCCGCGCGCCCTCACCGACCTGCTGCCGAACTGGCAGGAACTCGGTGCGCCGCTCAATCAGCCCGTCACGGGCGATGACGTGCTCTTCCTGAACGAGACCGGCAGCACCCGCACGCCGGACTGGCTCGTGCCGCGCAACTTCCACAACCACGGCTGCTACGTGATCAGCCTGTCGGACGTCGTCAAGTGGATGGCCCAGCAGGCCGAAGGCCTGGGCATCGAGATCTTCCCTGGCTTCGCGGCCGCCGAGGTGCTCTACGACGAGCAGGGCCGCGTGAAGGGCGTGGCCACCGGCAACATGGGTCTGGGCAAGGACGGCGAGCCGACCGACCACTTCCAGCTCGGCATGGAGCTGCTGGGCAAGTACACGATCTTTGCCGAGGGCGCCCGCGGGCACCTGGGCAAGCAACTGCTCGCCAAGTACCGCCTGACCGAAGGCAAGGACACGCAAACCTTCGCCATCGGCATCAAGGAACTGTGGGAGATTCCGGCGGACAAGGCCCAGCCCGGCAAGGTGGTGCACACCGCCGGCTGGCCGATGGAGGGCGACACCTTCGGCGGCGGCTTCCTGTACCACCTGGCCGACAACAAGGTGACGCTCGGCTTCGTCATCGGCCTGGACTACGACAACCCCTTCCTCAGCCCGTTCGAAGAGATGCAGCGCTGGAAGACCCACCCGGCCATCCGCGCGCACATTGAAGGCGGCAAGCGCATCGGCTACGGCGCGCGCGCCATCAACAACGGCACGCCGCAGGCCCTGCCCAAGACGGTGTTCCCGGGCGGCGCGCTGATCGGCTGCGACGCCGGCTACCTGAACGCCGCGCGCATCAAGGGCAGCCACGCCGCGATCAAGAGCGGCATGCTGTGTGCCGAGGCGCTGGCCCCCGCGCTTGCCGCCGGCCGTGCGCAGGACGAGCTGACCGCCTATCCGGAGGCCTTCGAGAAGAGCTGGCTGAACGAGGAACTGCAGCAGACGCGCAACTTCAAGCTGTGGTTCAAGAAGGGCAAGACCACGGGCCAGCTGATGGCCGGCATCGAGCAGTGGCTGCTGCCCAAGCTCGGCATCGCCAGCCCGCCGTGGACGCTGCACAACCACAAGGCCGACCACACCGCCCTGCGCCCGGCCTCCGAGTGCAAGCCCATCGCCTACCCGAAGCCCGACGGCAAGCTGAGCTTCGACCGCCTCTCCTCGGTGTTCATCTCCAACACCAACCACGAGGAGAACCAGCCGGCCCACCTGACGCTCAAGAGCGACGCCGTGCCGGTGCAGGTGAACCTCACCCGGTACGCCGGCCCCGAGAGCCGCTACTGCCCGGCCGGCGTCTACGAGTACGTGCCCCACGAAGGCGGCGCCGGCGAGCGTCTGCAGATCAACGCGCAGAACTGCGTGCACTGCAAGACCTGCGACATCAAGGACCCGACGCAGAACATCGTCTGGGTCACGCCCGAAGGCGGTGGTGGCCCGAACTACGCCGGCATGTAAAGGCAATTTCAGCCTGACCGAGACGGGCCTGTAGCTCGTCGCCAGTAGACAGGCCCGCGCTGTGCCGCGCCGCGTTGCACGGTGCAGCAGCGCGGCCAGGCTGGCCACTGCGCAAGGCGCTTCTATGATGCGCCGATGATCGATCCCCTGACGCCCCAGCCCGTGGACGTTCTCTCGCCACTGCGCCTGCTGCGCCCGCCGGGCAGGCCTGCCGACGAATCGATCGCCGTCGAGGTGCCCATCGCCTTGACCGTCAACGAGGTGTCCCAGGCGGTCATGCTGGCCACGCCGGCTGACCTGGAGGACTTCGCACTCGGGTTCGCACTGAACGAGGGTTGGATCGCGGCCCGGCGCGATCTGCTCGACGTGGACGTGATCGCCCGGCCCGAAGGCGTCGAGCTGGCCCTGCGGGTGACGGCCGCGCGCGAGCAGCAGCTCAAGGCACGCCGGCGCCTGCTGGCCGGGCGCACCGGCTGTGGCCTGTGCGGCCTGGAGAGCCTGGCGCAGGTGGGCGCGGTGCAACCCGACCGGGTCCAGGCCCCTGCCCTCGCCCCGGACGCGCTGGCCCGGGCCTTGCCCGCGCTCCAGGCGGCCCAGGTGCTGAACGCCCGCTGCAGCGGCCTGCATGCGGCGGCCTGGTGCAGCGTGGACGGCCAGTTGCATCTCGCCCGAGAAGACATCGGCCGGCACAACGCGCTGGACAAGCTCTGCGGAGCCTTGGCCCGCCAGGACGCAGACCCGCGCGCCGGCTTCGTGCTGATGTCCAGCCGCGCCAGCTTCGAGCTCGTGCACAAGACGGCGATGGCGGGTGCGGGGCTGCTGGCCTGCATGTCGGCGCCGAGCAGCCTGGCCATCGACACCGCCGAGCGCCTGGGCCTGCAGCTTTGGGCCTTCGTGCGCGAAGGCCGCGCCACGCGCTACGCCTGAGCGGCGTGGCCTTGCAGGCCAGGCCCGGAAAAGACAAAGCCCGTCACGAGGACGGGCTTTGGGGTTTTGGCGGAGTCGGAGGGATTCGAACCCTCGATGCAGGTTTTGCCCACATACTCCCTTAGCAGGGGAGCACCTTCGGCCACTCGGTCACGACTCCAGCGAAGCCCTGCATTCTATATCAGGAAAACAGGCCAGCTTTTGAAAAGTCAGGCGGCGGCGCTGTCCTGGTCCAGATCGAAGGCCTTGTGCAGCGCGCGCACGGCGAGCTCCATGTACTTCTCGTCGATGACGACGCTGGTCTTGATCTCGCTGGTGGAGATCATCTGGATGTTGATGCCCTCTTCCGACAGGGCACGGAACATCTTGCTGGCCACGCCGACGTGCGAGCGCATGCCGATGCCGACGATGGAGACCTTGCAGATCTTCGGGTCGCCCAGGACCTTGGCCGCATTGGTGGCCGGGCCCACGGTGTTCTGCAGCAGCTCCAGCGTGCGCGCATAGTCGTTGCGGTGCACGGTGAAGGAGAAGTCGGTCTTGCCGTCGTGGGAGACGTTCTGGATGATGACGTCGATGTCGATGTTGGCCTCGGCCACCGGGCCCAGGATCTGGAAGGCGATGCCCGGCTTGTCCGGCACGCCCAGGAGCGTCACCTTGGCTTCGTCACGGTTGAAGGCGATGCCCGACACGACGGCTTGTTCCATTTTTTCGTCCTCTTCAAAACTGATCAGGGTGCCGGACTTGGCTTCCTCGTTGATGTCGATGTCCCAGGGCGTGAAGCTGGACAGCACGCGCAACGGCACCTTGTATTTGCCGGCGAACTCCACCGAGCGGATCTGCAGGATCTTGCTGCCCAGCGACGCCATCTCGAGCATCTCTTCGAAGCTGATGGTGTGCAGGCGGCGCGCCTCGGGGACGATGCGCGGGTCGGTCGTGTAAACGCCGTCGACGTCGGTGTAGATCAGGCACTCGTCCGCCTTCATCGCCGCGGCAATCGCCACGGCCGAGGTGTCGGAGCCGCCTCGGCCGAGCGTGGTGATGTTCTTGCCCGCGTCAACGCCCTGGAAGCCGGCGATGACGACGACCTTGCCCGCCGCCAGGTCGGCGCGCACGCGCTGGTCGTCGATGCTCTCGATGCGGGCCTTGGTGTAGGAGGAATCGGTCGCCACGGGCACCTGCCAGCCGGTGTAGCTGACCGAGGGCACGCCTTCCGCCTGCAGCGCGATCGCCAGCAGGCCGACGGACACCTGCTCGCCGGTGGCGGCGATCATGTCGAGTTCACGGTTGACTTCGGGGCTGCTGCTGGCCGGCGAGAGCTCCTTGGCCAGGCCGAGCAGCCGGTTGGTTTCGCCGCTCATCGCCGAGGGCACGACCACCATCTGGTGGCCGGCGCGCACCCATTTGGCGACGCGCTTGGCCACGTTGCGGATGCGATCGGTGGACCCCATCGAGGTGCCGCCGTACTTGTGGACGATCAGAGCCATGTGTTTGAGCGAAGGCTGGAACGGAGCGGCCGGGACGGCATGCTCGCAAACCCCTGATTTTATGCGCGCGTGTGACTGTCGCCTTCGCTCTGCGTCAAGGCTGAGTCCTCGGCCCAGCGCAAGGCCAGGGCGGGCTCATCTTGCGCGGCGAAGGCACGGGCGTCCATGCCCAGGCCGGCCACCGCGATCACCGCCCCAGCGGGGTCGACCAGGACGGGCCCTTCGCGGCGCCACGGGGGCAGGCCGAGTTCCTGACCCGCCTTCTTGAGACTGCGCGCCACGGATGCCGGCGAGCGCTGGAACTGGTCACCGGCCTGCCGCCCACGCTGCAGCACGGTGGTCAGGCGCGACGCCGGCACCCCCGGGGCCGCCGGCTCGACGATCCAGGCCCCGCCCCACGTCGGCTGCACATGGCGCCCTGGTTGGCTCAGGTCGACCGACACCGGCCTGCCGTCGAACGGGTGGCGCGCCTGCCAGTAGAGCCCGTCTCGCCAGGCGTGCACGTCACCACCCGGGGCAGGCCACGACTGCGTCGCGCCGGGCTGCCACTCGCGGAGCAGCCGTTCCACCAGGCTCGCCGGCGCGGTCGTATGGGCGGCCAACCACGCACGCAGCGCATTGCTGCGCCGGGCGGCCGACAGTGCCGAAAGCGCGGGCAGATCCAGCCGCTGCAGCGTGGCCACGCGGGCCAGGTCCTCGGCCGCCACCTCCCGCGCCAGCGCATCCGCCTGCTGGGCCCAGCGGGCGGCCTGCGCCAGTGCGGCCTCACCTGACGCGAACGCCGGCCACAGGGTCTGGCGCAGGCGATTGCGGGCCAGGCGCGTGTCGACGTTGCTCGGGTCGTCGATCCAGCGCAGGCCGTGCTGCGCGGCATAGGCCTCGATCGCTTCCCGCGGCTGATCCAGCCAGGGTCGCGCCCAGCACAGGCCGTCACGCCACTGCGCCCGGGGCATGGCGGACAGCCCGGCCACACCGGCGCCGCGCAGCGCCTGCAGCAGAAAGGTCTCGGCCTGGTCGCGGCGATGGTGGGCGAGCAGCAGCAAGTCGGCGCCGGCTGCCAGGGCCATCTCGTGCAGGGCGTGGTGGCGGCCCTGGCGGGCCCAGGCCTCCAGGCTGTCGCCCGGTCCGGGCTGCCCCGGCAGGCGCGCGCAGGCGAAGTCGGCGCCGAAGGCCGCGGCAACCTTGGCCGCCTGCGCCGCCCAGGCATCCGCCTGCGGCTGCAGGCCGTGATGCACGTGGAGCGCGATAACTCGCTGCCCCGTCACCGCACGGGTGACGGCATGCAGCAGCGCCGTGGAGTCGAGCCCGCCGCTGAACGCGACCGCGACAGCGCGAGCGGAGGGGTCAGCGGTTCTTGGTGTCGCCGAATCGGCCATAGGCCTGCAGGCGCTCGTAGCGGCGGTCCAGCAGCTCAGGCGTCTTCAGGTCACTGACCTGGCGCAGCGCGTCGCTCAGCGCGCGCTTGAGGTTGGACGCCATCTGCTTGGCATCGCGGTGCGCACCACCGACCGGCTCGTTGACGATCTTGTCGATCAGGCCCAGGGCCTTCAGGCGATGGGCGGTGATGCCCAGGGCCTCGGCCGCATCCGACGCGCGCTCGCTGCTCTTCCACAGGATGGAGGCACAGCCTTCGGGCGAGATCACCGAATAGGCGGAGAACTGCAGCATCAGCACCTGGTCGGCTACGCCGATGGCCAGGGCGCCGCCCGAGCCGCCTTCGCCGATGACGGTGGCGATGATGGGCACTTCGAGCTGCGCCATCTCCAGGATGTTGCGACCGATGGCCTCGCTCTGGCCGCGCTCCTCGGCACCGATGCCGGGGTAGGCGCCCATGGTGTCGATGAAGGTGAAGACCGGCAGGCCGAACTTCTCGGCCAGCTTCATCAGCCGCAGGGCCTTGCGGTAACCCTCGGGGCGCGGCATGCCGAAGTTGCGCAGCGTGCGCTCCTTGGCGTCAGCGCCGCGCTGGTGGCCGATGACCATGCAGGCCTGGCCATTGAACCGCGCCAGACCGCCCACGATGGCGGCATCGTCGGCGAAATGGCGGTCACCGTGGAGTTCCTGGAACTCGGTGAACACCTCGGCGCAGTAGTCCAGCGTCTGGGGGCGCTGCGGATGACGGGCGATCTGATAGACCTGCCAGGGCGCGACGTTGGCGTAGACCTCCTTCGTCAGCTGCTGGCTCTTCTTCGAGAGGCGGTCGATCTCCTCGGAAATGTCCACGGCCGACTCGGACTGCACGTAGCGCAGTTCTTCGATCTTGGTCTCGAGCTCAGCGATCGGCTGCTCGAATTCCAGAAAGTGCTTTTTGCTCATCAGTAGTCCACGGGTAGCGGATCGAGGCTGCGCCAAATGTACCAAACCGCCACCGAGCGGTAGGGCGCCCAGGCGTCGCCGACCTCCCGGGCCTCGGCACGAGAGACGGGTTCGCCAGAAAAATAGTTGAGGCTGATGCCCTTGAGCAGGCCGACATCGTCCAGCGGCATGACGTTGGGGCGCATCAGGTGAAAGATCAGGAACATTTCGGCCGTCCAGCGGCCGATGCCGCGGATGGCGACCAGTTCCTCGATGATGGCTTCATCGTCCATCTGCGCCCATTGGCGCACATGCACGCGGCCGGAGGCGAAATGCTCGGCCAGGTCGCGCAGGTACTCGACTTTGCGCGCCGACAGGCCGGCCGCCCGCTGTTCGTCAAAGCCCAGGCTCAACACGGATGCAGGCTGGAACTTCGGCGAGAGCGCGACCCATTTGTGCCAGACCGACTGCGCGGCCTTGACCGAGATCTGCTGGCCGACGATGGAACGGGCCAGCGTGGCGAAGGCGTCGCCCCGGCTCTGCAGGCGGGCTTCGCCGAACTGCGGGATGAGCTTCTTCATGACCCGGTCGCGCTTGACCAGGTGCTTGCAGGCTTCGTCCCAGTACGCCGGGACGACTTCGGACACCGACGCCATCAGCTCTTCACCCAGGTCGTGCCACCGGCACCGTCCTTCAGTGTGACGCCCTTGGCGGACAGCTCGGCGCGGATGGCGTCCGCCCCGGCGAAGTCCTTGGCCGCCTTGGCCGCAGCGCGGGCGGCAATGCGCTCCTCGATCCAGGCGGCATCGTCCCCCGAGCCGCCCTGCAGGTAGACACGGGGCGCCTGCTGCAGGATGCCCAGCACGCCGGCGAGGGCTTTGAGCAGGCCGGCACGCTGCGGCGAACGATCACGGTTGACCTCGTTGACGAGGTCGAACAACACCGCAATCGCGCCCGGCGTGCCGAAGTCCTCGTCCATCGCGGTCTTGAAGGCAGCGGCGCTCGGCTCGGTCCAGTCGATGGTCACGTCAGCCGGCGGCACGGCATCGAGCGCGGTGTACAGGCGCGTGAGGGCCGTGCGGGCGTCTTCGAGGTGGGCGTCACTGAAGTTGAACGGGCGGCGGTAATGCGTGCGCAGCATGAAGAAGCGCAGCGTCTCGCCGTCGAACTTCTGCAGCACGTCGCGGATGGTGAAGAAGTTGCCCAGGCTCTTGGACATCTTCTCGCCGTCCACATTCAGGAAGCCGTTGTGCAGCCAGTAGGTGGCGAAGTCGTAGCCCGCGCCCTGGCTCTGGGCGATCTCGTTCTCGTGGTGTGGGAACTGCAGGTCGCTGCCGCCGCCGTGGATGTCGAAGCTCTCGCCGAGCAGCGCGCAGCTCATGGCCGAGCACTCGATGTGCCAGCCCGGGCGGCCCTCGCCGAAAGGCGCAGCCCATTTGGCATCGGCCGGCTCTTCGGGCTTGGCGGCCTTCCAGAGCACGAAGTCCAGCGGGTCGAGCTTGCCGTCGTCCACGGCCACGCGCTCCCCGGCGCGCAGGTCGTCCAGGCTCTTGCCGCTGAGCTTGCCGTAGCCGTCGAACTTGCGAACGGCGTAGTTCACGTCACCGCCCTCGGCGCGGTAGGCCAGGCCCCGCTGCTCCAGGCGTTCGATGAGCGACAGCATCTGCGGCACGTACTCGGTCGCGCGGGGCTCGTGGTCGGGGCGCAGCAAGCCCACGGCAGCGAAGTCCTCGTGCATCGCAGCCGTCATCTCCTCGGTGAGCTGGCGGATGGTGATGCCGCGCTCCACAGCGCGCTTGATGATCTTGTCGTCGATGTCGGTGACGTTGCGCACGTAGGTGACGGCATAGCCACTGGCACGCAGCCAGCGGTAGATGACGTCGAACGCCATGTTCATGCGCAAGTGCCCCATGTGGCACAGGTCGTAGACGGTGATGCCGCACACGTACATGCGCACCTGGCCCGGCACAAGCGGCTTGAAGTCTTCGAGGGTGCGGCTGAGGGAGTTGTGGACGCGCAGGGACATGGGACGGGGAACGACAGCGGGCCTGAGGAGCCACCAACAAGAAGCCCCGCACCGGGGGCGGCCAGGCGGGGCTCATAGAATGATTTCAGTATAGCGGCCACCCCCGACGCCGCTCCCCGCTCCAACCCTCATGCGCCTGCCCCTCCCCACCCTCGCCCTGCTCGGCGCACTGGCCTCGCTGCCCGCGCAGGCCACCGATCTGGCCACCGCCCAGCGCTTGTGGCTGGCCGGCCAGAAGACGCAAGCCGCCGAGCAGATCGAGCAGGCCCTGGCCCGCTCACCGGATGACCTGCAACTGCGCTTCGCCCTCGGCGTCATGAAGATGGAACTGGGTGATCGCACCCGGGCCCGCACGATCTTCACGCGGCTGACGCAGGACTTCCCGGACCTGGCCGACCCCTACAACAACCTCGCCGTGCTGCATGCCGCGGCGGGCGAACTGGACGAAGCGCGCGCCGCGCTGGAACAGGCGCTGCGGGTGCAGCCCGACCATGCCCAGGCCCAGGAGAACCTCGGCGACGTGCTCGTGCGCCTGGCGCTGCGGGCCTACCAGCGCGCGCAGAAGGTGTCGCTCGCCCCGGGCGACGCCCTCGCCGGCAAGATCAGCCGCACGCTGGCCCTCACCCGAGACCTCACCCCGACCCGCTGACCCCGCCCATGAAAAAACCCGTTCTCTTTCTCGCCGCACTGCTGGCCGCCGCCGGTGTGTCGGCCCAGATCGTCAAGCTGCAGACCAGCGAAGGCGACATCCGCATCCAGCTCGATGCCGACAAGGCGCCCAAGACGGTCGCCAACTTCGTGCAGTACGTGAAGGCCGGCCACTACAACGGCGTCGTCTTCCACCGCGTCATGGACAACTTCATGATCCAGACGGGCGGCTACGACATCAAGCTGAACCAACGCAAGGGCGAAGGGCTGCAGCCGCGCCCGACGCGCCCGCCGATCCCGCTGGAATCGCACAACGGCCTGTCCAATGTTCGCGGCAGCGTGGCCATGGCCCGCACCAATGACCCGAACTCGGCCACCTCGCAGTTCTTCATCAACGTGGTCGACAACGTCATGCTCGACGGTCAGCCCGACAATCCGGCGTCCGGCTACGCCGTCTTCGGCCAGGTCATCGAGGGCATGGACGTCGTAGACAAGATCCGCATGGCCCCCGTGTCGCCCTACCAGGTGCACCAGCACCTGCCGGTCAACGCCATCACCATCAACAAGGCAACCGTCGAAAAATGAGCAAGATCGAACTCACCACCAACCACGGCCGCATCGTCATCGAGCTGGACCACGCCAAGGCGCCGCTGTCGGCGGCCAACTTCCTGCAGTACGTGCGCAGCGGCCACTACAACGGCACGATCTTCCACCGCGTCATCAAGGGCTTCATGATCCAGGGCGGCGGTTTCGACGCGCAGATGAACCAGAAGCCCACCGAGGCGCCGATCCAGAACGAAGCCAACAACGGCCTGAAGAACGACAAGTACACGCTGGCCATGGCGCGCACCAATGCGCCCCACTCGGCCACGGCGCAGTTCTTCATCAACACCGTGCAGAACGACTTCCTGAACTTCAAGTCCGAATCGCCCTCGGGCTGGGGCTATGCCGTGTTCGGCAAGGTCGTGGAAGGCACGGACATCGTCGACAAGATCGGCACGGTCAAGACCGGCCGCGGCCCGGGCGGCCACTCGGACGTGCCGGTCGAGGCCGTCGTGATCCAGGAAGCCAAGGAAATTTGATCTCCAGCCTCGCGGCCCCGGCGCACTGGGCGCAGGTCGACCTGCTGTCGGACCTGCACCTGGGTCCGGGCACGCCCGGCACGCTGGCCCGCCTGGGCCGGCACCTCGCCGAGACGCCCGCCCAGGCCGTGCTGTTCCTGGGTGACATCTTCGAGGTCTGGGTGGGCGACGATGCCCGCCAGGAGCCCTTCGAAGCCGAATTGACGGCACTGCTGCGCGCCACAGCCCAGCGCAAGTTTCTGTACTTCATGCACGGCAACCGCGACTTCCTCGTGGGCGCCGCGCTGCTGGCCGACACCGGCATGACCGCCCTGCCCGACCCCACCGTGCTGGACGCCTTCGGCCAACGCTGGCTGCTCGCCCACGGCGATGCCCAGTGCCTGGATGACACGGCCTACCAGGCCTTCCGCCGGCAGGTGCGCTCGCCCGAGTGGCAGGCCCAGTTCCTCGCCCAGCCGCTGGCTGCCCGGCAGGCCGTGGCGCGCCAGATGCGCGAGGGCAGCCGCGCGGCCCAGGCCACGCAGCTGATGTCGACCGACCTGGACGCCGACGCCTGCCGTGCGCTGCTGCACGAGGCCGGCGCCACGACCTTGATCCACGGCCACACGCACCGGCCCGCCACCCACGATCTGGGCGAGGGGCTGCAGCGCGTCGTGCTGTCGGACTGGGATTTCGACTCGGCCCCGCACCGCGGCGACGTGCTCCGCCTGTCCGCCGCCGGCCTCACGCGGCTGCCGCTGTGATCCTCAAGGCCCTGCGTGACTGGCGCGAACGCCGCGCCATCGAGCGCCACGCGATTCCCGACGCGCTGTGGGAACTCACGCTGCTGCGCTATCCGTTCCTGGCCCGGCGCAGCGTGACTGACCTGGCCGAGCTGCGGCGCCTGTGCAGCCTGTTCCTGGCCGGCAAGGAGTTCCACGGCGCCAAGGGCTTCGAGGTGACCGATCAGATCGCCGTTGCTGTCGCTGCACAGGCGTGCCTGCCCGTGCTGAAGCTCGGCCTCGGCTGGTATGACCGCTTTGTCGGCATCGTCATGCACGAGGGCGAGTTGATCGTCCAGCGAAGCTACGAGGATGAGGACGGCGTGGTCCATGAGTACGAGGAAGAACTTGCTGGCGAGGCCATGGGGGGCATGCCGCTGACGCTGGCGTGGGAAGCGATCGAGGTCAGCGACGACCCCGCGCGATTTGCCTCCGATGACGTCTTCAATGTGGTCATTCACGAGTTCGCGCACGTCATCGACATGCGGGATGGCGAATCGGACGGCGTACCACCGCTGGGCAGTGCAGCTGAGCGCGAAGCCTGGATCGGGGTGATTGATTCGCAGTGGGAACGCTTCTGCGCCCGAGTCAATGCCGGTTTGCCGACCGTCATCGACCCGTACGGCGCCGAAGCCGTCGACGAATATTTCGCCGTGGCCGTGGAGGCCTTCTTCGTCGCCCCCGCCGCGATGCGGGCCGAGGAGCCGGCGATGTACGCGCTGCTGGCCGGGTTCTTCCAGCAGGATCCGGCCGCCGGCGCCTGAACGGCCGCGCCCAAAGAGCAAGGGGCGCCGCAGCGCCCCTTGTGTTCAGCCCAGCCCGCGGTTCAGGCTGCCGTCGCCGGCTCTGCCTTGGGCTTGTTCGCCTTGGGCGGCGTGGGCTGGATGTCCAGCACCGTCTCGCCCTTGTCGTCCACGTCCACGCTCAGGCGGCCACCGTCCACCAGCTTGCCGAAGAGCAGCTCGTCGGCGAGCGCCCGGCGGATGGTGTCCTGGATGAGGCGCTGCATCGGGCGGGCGCCCATCAGCGGATCGAAGCCCTTCTTGGCGAGCTGCTTGCGCAGGCCGTCGGAGAAGCTGACCTCCACCTTCTTCTCCTGCAGCTGGCTTTCCAGCTGCAGCAGGAACTTGTCGACCACGCGCAGGATGATTTCCTCGTCCAACGGGCGGAAGGACACGATCGCGTCCAGGCGGTTGCGGAACTCGGGCGTGAACAGGCGCTTGATGTCGGCCATCTCGTCGCCCTGCTGGCGCTGGGTCGTGAAGCCGATGGTGGCCTTGTTCATGATCTCGGCGCCCGCGTTCGTCGTCATGATGATGATGACGTTGCGGAAGTCGGCCTTGCGCCCGTTGTTGTCGGTCAGCGTGCCGTGGTCCATGACCTGCAGCAGCACGTTGAAGACGTCCGGATGGGCCTTCTCGATCTCGTCGAGCAGCAGCACCGCGTGCGGCTTCTTCGTGACGGCCTCGGTCAGCAGGCCGCCCTGGTCGAAGCCGACATAGCCCGGAGGCGCGCCGATCAGGCGGCTCACCGCGTGGCGCTCCATGTACTCGGACATGTCGAAGCGGATCAGCTCGATGCCCAGGATGTAGGCGAGCTGCTTGGCCACTTCGGTCTTGCCGACGCCCGTGGGGCCGCTGAACAGGAAGCTGCCGACCGGCTTGTCGGGGCGGCCGAGGCCGGAGCGGGCCATCTTGATGGCTGCCGCCAGGGCGTCCACAGCCGGGTCCTGGCCGAAGACGACGCTCTTCAGGTCGCGGTCCAGCGTCTTGAGCTTGCTGCGGTCGTCGCTGTTGACCGAGGCCGGCGGGATGCGGGCGATCTTGGCGACGATGTCCTCGACCTCGGCGCGGGTGATGGTCTTCTTCTGCTTGCTCTTGGGCAGGATGCGCTGCGCGGCACCGGCTTCGTCGATGACGTCGATGGCCTTGTCCGGCAGGTGGCGGTCATTGATGTACTTGGCCGACAGTTCCGCGGCAGCCTGCAGCGCGCCGAGCGCGTACTTGACGGAGTGGTGCTCCTCGAAGCGGCTCTTGAGGCCCTTCAGGATCTCGACCGTCTGCTCGACCGACGGCTCGGCCACGTCGACCTTCTGGAAGCGACGGCTCAGGGCCGCGTCCTTCTCGAAGATCCCGCGGTACTCGGTGAAGGTGGTCGCGCCGATGCACTTCATCGCGCCGGAGCTGAGCGCCGGCTTGAGCAGGTTGCTCGCGTCCAGCGTGCCGCCCGAGGCCGCGCCGGCCCCGATGAGCGTGTGGATCTCGTCGATGAACAGGATGGCGTGCGGCTGCTCCTTGAGCGCCTTGAGCACGGCCTTCAGGCGCTGCTCGAAGTCGCCGCGGTACTTGGTGCCCGCCAGCAGCGCGCCCATGTCCAGCGAGTACACGACGCTGTCGGCCAGCACCTCGGGCACGGCGCCCTCGGTGATGCGCCAGGCCAGGCCCTCGGCGATGGCCGTCTTGCCGACGCCGGCTTCGCCGACGAGCAGCGGGTTGTTCTTGCGGCGGCGGCACAGCACCTGCACCACGCGCTCCACCTCAGACTCGCGGCCGATCAGCGGGTCGATCTTGCCGTCCTTGGCCTGCTGGTTGAGGTTTTGCGTGAACTGCTCCAGCGGCGAGGCCTTGGCGGCTCCGCCCTCGCCGTCCTCGCGCTCACCTTCCTGACCGTTCTGGGACTGGCCCTCGGCGCTGTTCTTGGGCGGCTCGGGGTCGGTCTTCTTGATGCCGTGGGCGATGAAGTTGACGACGTCCAGGCGCGTGACGCCCTGCTGGTGCAGGTAGTACACGGCGTGCGAGTCCTTCTCGCCGAAGATGGCGACCAGCACGTTCGCGCCGGTCACTTCCTTCTTGCCGCTGCCGGTGCTCTGCACGTGCATGATGGCGCGCTGGATGACCCGCTGGAAGCCCAGCGTGGGCTGGGTGTCCACCTCGTCATTGCCGCCCACCATGGGCGTGTTTTCCTTGATGAACTGCGTCAGGCTCTTGCGCAGGTCGTCCAGGTTGGCGGCGCAGGCGCGCAGCACCTCGGCAGCGCTCGGGTTGTCGAGCAGCGCGAGCAGCAGGTGCTCCACGGTGATGAATTCGTGCCGCTGCTGGCGCGCCTCGACGAACGCCATGTGCAAACTGACTTCAAGCTCTTGCGCAATCATGCGGCCTCCATAATGCACT
>RXJW01000204.1 GCA_003963005.1 Burkholderiales bacterium | reverse complement strand
TATCTCGGGCAGGGTAGGTTGAACACCTGGGTCAAATTTCGGTCGGCAGAGCCCTCGCGGGTGGGTCAAATTTCAGTCGGCGTCAACATCTTGTCGGCGCCGATGCCGCGCAGGTCGGCGAACGAGGCGCCGCCGCTGCCCGAACCGATCGACTGGGCGGCATTGGTCGAGGTCTGCACGCTCGTCAGGCTCGCCATGATCTGTTCGACCGACGTCACGCCGGAGTTGCGCAGCTCGGTCATCTTGATCACCGTGACCGGCACAGCGGTCTCGGCGTCGATGCGCTTGATCGCGGAGCCGGTGACGGTCACGCGCTCAATTTGCTGCGGCTCGGCCTGTTGGGCCCACGCATTGAAGCCGCCGAAGGCCAGCAGGACCGCGGCGGCGATTTTGGTGTGTTGATGCATTACTGCTCCAGAAAGGTGTGGCAGTCGGGTGTGCTGCCAGACGGTTCAGCCGTATGACATGGTCCGGTCGGACCCGGGGCTGGGGAGCGAATTCTGAAAGTCGGCCTTTATCCCCTAATTTAGGGATAACCCTAGGCGACCGTGAGGACCCATGTGACAAGTCATGGGATCCAAATGCAGGTGATTGATATCAAAGAACTTTTTGTGTCAGCGCTACTGAAAAAAAGTATTCAAGTGAGGCAATTAGCCAACAAGAAATACCCTTTTACATTTCTTGTCAGAGCGGAGAAGGTTGTATCTGCTCTTTTTGCCCATATATCACCATAGAGGGCATTGCTGCGGGTCATCCTGCGAATTCAGAGTACAACTGATTCAAGGCGGAATAACTCGCTGGCGCACTGCTTGGAAACTCAATCCCAGGGCACGCAGAATCCTGCAAAATTAGTTTGCGGGGAGATTTCGGAATCTCCCTGTCTGCTGCCTGTCGTGCGTCTTGAAGACGTGCTCAGCCACCCAGGCGTCGCGACAGCAGTGCCGCCGCGTCGCGCAGCGCGCCGCTGATCGGGCCGGCCGGGTCGGTGTCGAAACTGGCACTCGGGCCGATGGCCGTCAGCGCCAGCACGAGCCGGCCGCCAGCATCGAACACCGGCGCGGCGACGGCGCTCACGCCCGCGATCACGCCGTCCCGCGAGGTCGCCAGGCCGGCCTTGTGAACGCCCGCGAGCGTCGCAGCGTCGGGTACGGGCTCGCCGAGTGCGGCCGCCTCTTCGCGGCGCCAGGTCGCGAAGAGCCGCCCGGAGGCCGTGCCCGCCAGGCTCATCACCGTGCCGTGCCGCATGCTGATGTGCACCGGCGTCGGCCCCTCGGCCACGCGCACGATCGTCGGCCCCCGCGTGCCCCAGACGGCGATCGCCACCGTGTGCCCGAGCTGCTGCGCGAGGTCCTCGATCACCGGCGTGGCCAGCCGCACCGGGTCGTACTGCTGCAGGCTGATCAGACCCAGCTGGAGTGCCAGTGGCCCCAGACCGTAGGGGCCGCTGCCGCCGTCCTGTTCCACCAGGCCCAGCTTGATGAAGCTCACCAGATACGGATGCGCCTTGGCGGGCGACATGCCGGCCAGGCGCGCCAGGTCCTTGAGCGGCAACGGCCGGCCCTGGTGGGCCAGCGCCAGCAGCAACTGCCCCCCGACTTCGATGCTCTGGATGCCGCGCGGGCCCTTGGTCTCGTCCATCGTCAAAATTCTATATTGGTGAATTCATTTGGAATAGGCTAAATTTCGGCCCTCGCACTGGAGACAACGCATGAGCACCAAAGCCTTCGCCTCGCAGGCCGACCTGGACGAAAAGAAGGTCACCTTCGAGCGCCTGTCGGCGCACGCCTGGGCCTACACGGCCGAGGGTGACCCCAACACCGGCATCGTCATCGGGCAGGACGCCGCGATGGTGATCGACACCCAGGCCACACCCGTGATGGCCGCGGACGTGATCCGCCGCATCCGCGAGGTGTCGGCGGTGCCGATCAAATACGTGCTGCTCAGCCACTACCACGCGGTGCGTGTGCTCGGCGCCAGTGCCTTCAAGGCCGAGGGCCTGGAGCAGGTGATCGCGAGTGACGCCACGCTGGCCCTCATCCGCGAGCGCGGTGAGCAGGACAAGGCCAGCGAGATCGGCCGTTTCCCGCGGCTGTTCCGCAACGTCGAGTCGGTGCCGCCGGGCCTCACCTGGCCGACGCTCACCTTCAGCGGCCGCCTGACGCTGGATCTGGGCGGTGTCCAGGTCGAGATGTTCTCTCCGGGCCGCGGTCACACGGCGGGCGACACCGTCGCGTGGCTGCCCGAGGAGCGGGTGCTGTTCAGCGGCGACCTCGTCGAGTTCGACGCCACGCCCTACTGCGGCGATGCCCACTTCGCCGACTGGCCGGCGACGCTGGAAGCCATCGCCCGGCTCGATGCGGCCGCCCTGGTGCCTGGCCGCGGACCGGCGCTCAAGGGCGCAGAGCAGGTGGCGGCCGGCCTCGCGGGCACGCGGGCGTTCGTGAGCGAGCTGTACGCCGCGGTGCAGGCCGGCGTGAAGGCGGGCGAAGAACTCAAGGCCGTCTACCAGCGCACGATGGCGGCGCTGCGGCCGAAGTACGGGCACTGGGTCATCTTCGACCACTGCATGCCCTTTGACGTAACGCGCGCCTACGACGAGGCCGGTGGGCTGAGCCACCCGCGCATCTGGACGGCCGAGCGCGACGTCGAGATGTGGAAGGCCCTGGAGGG
Organism: Burkholderiales bacterium; assembly: GCA_003963005.1. Classification (GTDB taxonomy): domain Bacteria; phylum Pseudomonadota; class Gammaproteobacteria; order Burkholderiales; family Burkholderiaceae_C; genus Pelomonas. The sequence continues at coordinate 20,150 of RXJW01000204.1, read as the reverse complement.
CGCCTGAGCCGTGGAACTGCCGCGTTACCCCTATCGGCAGAGCCTGGAGCAGCGCTCCGGGCGGCCTGAACGCCGGCCGGTCGTCGTCATCGGCGCTGGGCCGGTCGGCCTCACGCTGGCGCTGGACCTGGCGCGGCGCGACGTGCCCGTCGTCGTCATCGATGACAACGATCACATCGGCAGCGGCTCGCGGGCCGTCTGCTGGGCCAAGAAGACGCTGGAGGTGTTTGACCGCCTCGGCATCGGCGAGGCGGTTGCGCGCGACGGTGTTCGCTGGCAGCGCGGCCGCGTGTTCCACGGCGAGCGCGAGGCCTATCAGTTCGACCTGCTGCCCGAGCCCGGCCACAAGATGCCGGCGATGGTCAACCTGCAGCAGGACCAGGTCGAGGCACTGCTGGTGCGAGCGGCGCAAGGAGACGGACGCATCGAGCTGCGCGGCCGCCACGAGTTGATCGGCATGGCCCAGGACGAGGCCGGCGTCACGCTCACCGTGCGCACGCCCGACGGCCTCTTCGACATGCGGGCTGACTGGGTCGTGGCTTGCGACGGTGCGCGCAGCCCGACGCGAACCCTGCTCGGGCTCGGCTTTGCCGGCCAGGTGTTCGAGGACCGCTTCCTGATTGCCGACGTGACCCTGTCGGCCGGCGCGCGCCCGCGAGGCCTGGACCCGGCCCAGCCCGAGCGCTGGTTCTGGTTCGACCCGCCGTTTCATCGCGGGCAGTCAGTGCTGCTGCATGCCCAGGCAGGCGGCCTGTGGCGCATCGACTTCCAGCTCGGGCGCGATGCGGACATCGAGGCAGAGCGGCAGCCGGATCGGATCAAGGCCCGCGTGAGCGCGATGCTGGATGGCGCGCCGTTCGAGCTGGCGTGGTCCTCCATCTACCAGTTCGCCTGCCGTCGCGCCGAGCGCTTCCGCGTCGGGCGCGTGCTGCTGGCGGGCGATGCGGCCCATCAGGTCTCGCCCTTCGGCGCGCGTGGCGCCAACAGCGGCGTGCAGGATGCCGACAACCTCGGCTGGAAGCTCGCCGCCGTCGTGAAAGGCAAGGGGGGCGAAGGCCTGCTCGATACCTACGAGTTCGAGCGCATGGAAGCCGCCGACGACAACATCGGCCACTCCACCCGGGCGACCGACTTCATCAGCCCCAAGAGCGCCCTGAGCCGGCGCCTGCGCCGTGCCGTGCTGGACCTCGCGCCTCGCGCCGCCTTTGCGAAGGCTCTGGTCAACAGCGGCCGGCTGTCGCTGCCGACCGAGCATGTCGATTCGCCGCTCACCACGCCGGATGCCGACACCTGGATGGCCGGCCCGGGCCCTGGTTGCCCGGCCCCGGATGCGCCGCATGCCAGCGGCTGGTTGAGCGAGGCGGCAGCGGGGCGCTTCACGCTGCTGGCGTTCGGCTGGCGAGTGGCGGTGCCGGGCCTGCCCGTGCTGGAGCTGCCGGGCGAGGGGCTGGCCGCAGATCGGTACGCGGCGCGGCCCGGCTGCGTCTACCTCCTGCGGCCGGACGGCATCGTCGCGGCGCGCTGGCACCGGTTCGACGCCGACGCGGTGGCTGCCGCGTGGCTCCGCGCCCAGGGCCGAAGCCTGGAGACCTCCCATGAATAAATTGACTCTGACCCCAAATTTCGGTGCGGAGGCGGATGCGTTCTATGCCGAGCTGATTGGGGCGCAGGCCGGGCTCGGCGACGAGGCGGCGGCGGATTGGCTGGCGAGGCTGACGCTGATCCTGTGCAACCACATCGGCGATCGCGAGGTGCTTCGGCAGGCGTTCGTGCTCGCTCATCAAGCGCAAGACCACCATGACTGAACTGACCTACCTTGCCGGGTTCGGCAACCAGCACCAGAGCGAGGCCGTTCCGGGCGCGCTGCCGATCGGGCGCAACAGCCCACAGAAGGCGCCCCTTGGGCTCTATGCCGAGCTGCTGTCGGGCAGCGCCTTCACCGCGCCGCGGGCCGACAACCACCGCACCTGGCTCTACCGCCGCCAGCCGTCGGTGGTCTGCGGCGGCTACGCAGCGCTGCCGCCTTCGCTCTGGAAGAGCGGCGCCGCGCAAGGCGAGGCCGCGCCGCCTGACCCACTGCGCTGGGGCCCCACGCCGCTGAGCAGCGAAGGCGACTTCGTCGACGGTCTGCGCAGCTATGCCGTCAACGGCGAGCCCGGCTTGGGCGGCATGACCGCGCTGGCCTTCGTGGCCACGCGCCCGATGGGCCGGCGCGCGCTGGTCAATGCCGACGGCGACATGCTCATCGTGCCGCAGCAAGGCCGCCTGTTGATCACGACCGAACTGGGCCGGCTGCAGGTGGCCCCGGGCTCGATCGCGGTGGTGCCGCGCGGCATGGGCTTCAAGGTCGACCCGCTGGACACCCCGGCCCGGGGCTATGTCTGCGAGAACCTGGGCGCAGCCTTCCGCCTGCCGGAGCTGGGGCCCATCGGCTCCAACGGCCTGGCCAACCCGCGCGACTTCGAAGCCCCCGTGGCATGGTACGAGACCGAGCCGGGTGCCTACGAGATCGTCAAGCGCCACGGCGGCCAGCTCTGGCGCGCCACGCAGCCGCACAGCCCCTTCAATGTCGTCGCCTGGCATGGCAACCTCGTGCCCTACCGCTACGACACCGCGCGGTTCATGACGATCAACACCGTCAGCTTCGACCACCCCGACCCGAGCATCTTCACCGTGCTCACCAGCCCGAGCGACACGCCCGGCTGGGCTAACGTCGACTTCGTCATCTTCCCGCCGCGCTGGATGGTGGCCGAGGACACCTTCCGCCCGCCCTGGTACCACCGCAACGTGATGAGCGAGTTCATGGGCCTCGTGCTCGGCCAGTACGACGCCAAGCCCGAGGGCTTCAAGCCCGGCGGCGCGAGCCTGCACAACAGCTATGTGCCGCACGGGCCGGACGAAGAAGCCTTCGACAAGGCCAGCCACGCCGAGCTCAAGCCCCACAAGCTGGAGGCGACGCTCGCCTTCATGTTCGAGACCCGCTGGCCGCTCAAGCCCACCACCTGGGCCATGAACGACGCCCCGCTCGAGCGCACCTACCCTGCCTGCTGGCAAGGGCTCGCCGACCAATTCCAGCCGGGCTGATTCCCGGTCCTTGCAAGACGCCACAGAGGCACAGACACACAGACCAGCACGTCACATCGCAGCGGGCACGACTCGGGGACTCCTGGCAGGTCTTCGAAAGAGCGCGTGTCCTCCGTGGCTCTGTGGCTGTGTTGATCCCGCTGCACGAAAACCCATCATGATCGACCACACCCACGACCCCGCAGCCCAGTCCTGGGTCGCGTCCGCCAACGACCCGGCCACCGATTTCCCGCTGCAGAACCTGCCGTTCTGCCGCTTCCGGCGTGCCGGCACGCTGGAACCCTGGCGTGTGGGCGTCGGCATCGGCGACCAGATCCTCGACCTCGCCGCCTGGGGCATCGACGACCTGAACGCGCTGATGGCCCGCTCCAGCCTCGAGCGCCGCGCCTTGCGCCACCGGCTGTTCGACACGCTGAAGGCCGGCGCGCCCGAGATCGAACTCGTGCCGCAGGCGGAGGCCGAGTACACGCTGCCCTGCCGCATCGGCGACTACACCGACTTCTACACCGGCATCCACCACGCCCGCGCCGTTGGGCGCCTGTTCCGACCCGACAACCCGCTGCTGCCCAACTACCAGTGGGTGCCGATCGGCTACCACGGCCGCAGCAGCTCCATCGTCGTCAGCGGCACGCCCCTGCGCCGCCCCAAGGGCCAGGTCAAGCCGCCCGACGCTGACGCGCCGGTCTTCAAGCCCAGCGCCCGCATCGACTGCGAGCTGGAGCTGGGCCTTTTCGTCGGCCCGGGCAATGCGTTGGGCGAGCCCTTCGGCATCGACGAGGCCGACGAGCACGCCTTCGGCCTGACCCTGCTGAACGACTGGTCGGCCCGCGACATCCAGCCCTGGGAGTACCAGCCGCTGGGCCCTTTCCTCGCCAAGAACTTCGGCACGACGATCTCACCGTGGATCGTCACGATGGAAGCGCTCGCCCCATTCCGCATCCCGTTCACGCGCCCCGCCGAGGACCCGCAGCCGCTGCCCTACCTCGACTCGCCTGCGCACCGCGCCAACGCGGCGTTCGACATCGAGCTGGAGGTCTGGCTCAAGACGCCCGCGATGGCCGAGCCCACGCGGCTGTCCCGCTCCAACCTGCGCCACGCCTACTGGTCGCTCGCCCAGATGCTCACGCACCACGCCAGCAACGGCTGCAACCTGCAGCCGGGCGACCTGCTGGGCACCGGCACGATCAGCGGCCCCGCGCCCGAAGAAGCCGGCTCGCTGCTGGAACTCACCGTGGGCGGCAAGCAGCCCGTCACGCTGCCGAGCGGCGAGACGCGCACCTTCCTGCTCGATGGCGACCAGCTCGGCCTGCGCGCCTTCGCCGAGAAGCCGGGCTTTCGCCGCATCGGCTTCGGCCCCTGCGACGCCGTGATCCTGCCGGCGGCCTGACCCCGCCCGTCAGGCGGCCAGGGGCATCGGCACCGAGATCTCGAAGTCCTGCCGCAGCGCGGCCGCTTCGCCGGTCGGCAACTGGCTGGCGCGCCAGTGCAGCTCGTAGGCCAGCTCGCTGAGCCGTGTGTCGAGTTCGGCCGCGATGATGTCGAGTTCGGCGCGCTCGACCGGCGTCAGCTCGGCGTCGTCGAGCGCGTCGGTCAGGCCCGTGCTGGCCAGCGCCTGATGCACGCCGAGCAGGCGCTGCTCCAGGCGCTGCATCAGGGCCTGCACGCGGCCGTCCCCCGACCTCACCGACCAGCGCGCCTGGAAATCGCATTGCGCCGACAGCCGCTCCCGCAAGGCCTGGATGCGGGGCCGGAGATCCTGGCCCGGGTCGTGCGGCGCAGCGCGGGCCACCTCGCGGCAGCACCGGCCCACCCAGTCCAGCAGCCGGCGGTCGAACTGCGTGTGCATCAGCTTCAGCCGCACGCGCGCCTGCGTGCCGGCGCAGCGACCGGTTTCCAGCATTTCCATCATCATCTCGGCCATCGCCAGCACCTGGCCCATGCCGGACCAGTGACCGCCCGCCACACCAGCCGGGAAGCCCAGGCCATCCAGCCGCTCGTGGTGATGCAGCACAGCCTCGGCAATGCTGCTGCCGGCGCCCGGCAGATCCCGCAGCAGGCCGGCGGCGATGACCGGGTGGGCCACCACATGCCGCCACTGCTCGGGCGTGAGCCGCGTCTGCGCGCCGAGGATGGCCGGGTCGATGTAGAGCTCGCCGATGTCGTGCATCAAGCCCGCCACCAGCACGGGCCCGAGTGGCCACTCCGGGTGCAGCGTCGTGCTCAGCGCGCCAGCGATCAGGCTCACGCCGACGGCGTGGGTCAGCTTGTCGGGGCCGCTGTCGGCGTACACCGTGAGCAGCGTGTCCAGGGGCGTGCTCAATCGCAGGTCCCGGAAACCTTCCATCACGGTGGCCGCCTGCTCCGGGCGGCACAGGCTCGCCAATAGTGCATGCTCGTTCATCAGCCGGTCGGCCATCGCATCCATCGGCCGGGCGGACACGCCGGCGACGATGCGCGTGCAGGCTTCCAGGGGCTTGCGCAGCTTGTGCTGCAGCAGGCGGTCTCGCATGCGGGCGTCGATGGCGGCGCCCTTGGCCACCAGCTTCACGCCGTTGCCGCAGACGATGTCCTCGGTCGCCTCGATGCCGCGGGCCTGGCCGGCCTCGACGAGACGGTCGAGAAAGTGCGCATTGACCTCGAGTCTTTCGCTCATCTTGTGCTCTCCCTGAGCCGGCGGTGCCGGTGCGGCCGGTCGGTGCCGCAGGCCGGCATCATCAGCAACTGCGTTAGCAAGCGGGCTCTTTGTGGTCTTTCAAAGCGTGACGCCGCGTGAAACACCGCACAGTTGATGCGTCCGGGCGAGGTGCCTCGTTGCGCGACCCTGACGCGATCGGGGCCTGCCGGTGCGCCGGCCACCGGCGGACGCGCCACGCACCCGGACCTGGCGCGTCCGCCTGGCGGCCTCCCGTCTTGAGTCAATCCGGGGCATCTCCAGCCCGTTTTCGTGCGGGCCGGCGGCGCTCGGGGTGTCGACGGTGCGCCACGCACCGCTTCGGGGCTGTAACTCGCCACAACCGTGCGGCCGGTGGGGCTTTTGCCGGGTGTGACGAAGTGCACAGGCTGGCACGGGCCTTGCGCTGAGTGCTTCGGCTACTTCCACCCTCACATCCAACCCGGAGGTTCACGATGCTTCGCCGTTCCGCTCTCGCCCTGGCCGTCGGTGCCAGCCTTTTCGCTCCTGCCGCCTTCGCCGCCGACACCATCAAGGTCGGCGTGCTGCACTCACTGTCGGGCACCATGGCCATCTCCGAGACCGTGCTCAAGGACACGGTGCTGATGGCCATCGACGAGATCAACGCCAAGGGCGGTCTGCTCGGCAAGAAGCTGGAACCCGTCGTCGTCGACCCGGCCTCCAACTGGCCGCTGTTCGCCGAGAAGGCCAAGCAGCTCATCTCGCAGGACAAGGTGGCCGTGGTGTTCGGCTGCTGGACCTCGGTGAGCCGCAAGTCGGTGCTGCCGGTGTTCGAGCAGACCAATTCGCTGCTCTTCTACCCGGTGCAGTACGAGGGGGAGGAACTGAGCAAGAACGTGTTCTACACGGGTGCCGCGCCCAACCAGCAGGCCATCCCCGCGGTGGAATACCTGATGAGCAAGGACGGCGGCGGTGCCAAGCGCTTCGTGCTGCTGGGCACCGACTACGTCTACCCGCGCACCACGAACAAGATCCTGCGTGCCTTCCTGAAGAGCAAGGGCATCCCCGAGTCCGACATCATGGAGGACTACACGCCCTTCGGCCACGCCGACTATCAAAGCATCATCGCCAAGATCAAGAAGTTCGCCTCCGAAGGCAAGAAGACGGCCGTGATCTCCACGATCAACGGCGACTCCAACGTGCCCTTCTACAAGGAACTCGGCAACCAGGGCCTGAAGGCGACCGACGTGCCGGTCGTCGCCTTCTCGGTGGGTGAGGAGGAGCTGCGCGGTGTGGACACCAAGCCGCTGCAGGGCCACCTCGCGGCCTGGAACTACTTCATGTCGATCAAGGCGCCGGCCAACGATGCCTTCATCAAGAAGTGGAGCGATTACGCCAAGGCCAAGGGCATCGCCGGCCACAAGGACAAGCCGCTGACCAATGACCCGATGGAGGCCACCTACATCGGCATCAACATGTGGGCACAGGCCGTGACCAAGGCCAAGAGCACCGACACCGACAAGGTCATCGCCGCGATGGCCGGGCAGACCTTCACGGCGCCGTCGGGCATCACGTCCAAGATGGATGAGAAGAACCACCACCTGCACAAGTCGGTCTTCATCGGCGAAGTGAAGGCGGACGGCCAGTTCAACGTCGTCTGGAAGACGCCAGGCCCGGTCAAGGCCCAGCCGTGGAGCCCGTTCATTCCCGAGAACAAGGGCAAGAAGGACGAACCTGAAAAGAAGTAAGGCGGTCTCGGGCCAGCGCCGCCGCCTTGGGTAGCGCTGGTCTCCAGCGAACTTGCACGAACACAGCCACAGAGGCGCAGAGGCACAGAGAACGTGGTCTTGCCGGCCGGCCTCTCTGTGCTTCCTCGGTGTCTCTGTGCCTCTGTGGTCGTCTTCATCCTTCTCCGGACCTCATGACGCTGATTCGATGGCTTCTGTGCCTTGGCCTGCTGGCCCTGGCGCCGGCCTGGGCCTTGCCTCCTGAACTCGCCACCCGTATCGCCACGGGCGAGGGCGACGACCGCGTCGCCGCGCTGCAGCAGGCCTTGGCGGCGGGTGATGAATCGCTCGGGCCCTTCCTGCAGGCGCTGCAGGAGGGCCGCGTTCGCATCAAGGGGGGGCAGGCCCTCGTCGTCGCGGAAGGCGCCACGGCGCCAGCGGATGCCGAGGAGCCGATGCTCAACAACCGCATGCGGCGCGAGATCGAGTCGGCGCTCGCGGGGCTGGATCTGCTGTCAAAGGATGCGGGTGTGCGGGCGAAGGCGCTCGCGACGCTGCGCGACGATGCCGATGCGTCCAAGCTGCCGCTCTTCGAGAAAGCCCTGGCTGCCGAAAGCGATGCCCGTCTGCGCGATCAACTGAATGCGCTCATCGCCGGCGCCAAGCTGTCGTCCAGTGACCCGTCTCAACGGCGCATCGCCGCCACCGAACTGGCTGGCAGTGCCGATCCGGCCACGCGTGCGCTCCTGCTGGAAAAGCTCGCGGCCGAGACCGATCCGGCGGCCAGGAGCGCCATGCAGAAGGCGGTGTCCGACATTGGCGACCGTCTAGCCTGGGGCGAGCGCGCGCAGTTGCTGTTCTCGGGGCTGAGCCTCGGCTCGGTGCTGCTGCTGGTGGCGCTGGGCCTGGCGATCACCTACGGGCTGATGGGCGTCATCAACATGGCGCATGGCGAGCTGCTGATGGTGGGCGCCTACGCCACGTACAGCGTGCAGCAGGCCTTCCGTGCCTGGGCACCCGGTGCTTTCGACTACTACCTCTGGGTGGCCTTGCCAGCCAGCTTCCTGGCGGCGGCCCTGGTGGGCGCGGCGATGGAGCGCAGCATCATCCGCTGGCTCTACGGCCGCCCGTTGGAGACCCTGCTTGCCACCTGGGGCATCTCGCTGGTGTTGATGCAAGCCGTGCGCAGCCTCTTCGGCGCGCAGAACGTGGCCGTGGAGAACCCGGGCTGGCTGTCTGGCGGCTGGGCGCTGCTGCCCAACCTGACGCTGCCCTACAACCGCCTTGCCATCCTCGCCTTTGCAGCCATGGTTCTCATCGGCATGGCCCTGCTGCTGTCGCGCACGCGGCTCGGGCTGATGGTGCGCGGCGTCACGCAGAACCGCCGCATGGCCGCCTGCGTGGGCGTGAACACCGCCCAGGTCGACACGATGGCTTTCGCGCTCGGCTCGGGCATCGCGGGTCTCGCGGGCTGTGCGCTGAGCCAGATCGGCAACGTCGGCCCTGACCTGGGGCAGAGCTACATCGTCGACGCCTTCATGGTGGTCGTGCTCGGCGGCGTCGGCCAACTGGCAGGCACCGTGTACGCGGGCCTTGGCCTGGGCGTGCTGTCCAAGCTGCTGGAAGGCTGGCAGGGCGCGGTGCTCGCCAAGATCGCCCTGCTGATGCTGCTGGTGCTCGTCATCCAGAAGAAGCCGCAAGGCCTGTTCGCACTGAAGGGCAGGTCCGTGGAATGAAGAAGACCCTGTTGATCGTCATCGCGGTGCTGATGCTGGCCCTGCCATTTCTGCACCTCGCCTTCCCGCCGGGCCACGCGCTGCACCTGAGCGAGTTCTACGTGGGCCTGCTGGGCAAGTTCCTGTGCTTTGCCATTTGTGCCCTGGCCTTGGACCTCATCTGGGGTTTCGGCGGCATCCTGTCGCTCGGCCACGGGCTCTTCTTTGCCCTCGGGGGCTATGGCATGGGCATGTACCTGATGCGCCAGATCGGCCGGGACGGGCAGTACCAGTCGGACCTGCCGGACTTCATGGTGTTCCTGAACTGGAAGGAACTGCCCTGGCACTGGGCGCTGAGCGATTCGCTGGTGGGGCAGATCGTCCTCGCGCTGGCCGTGCCCGGGTTGCTCGCGGCGGTGTTCGGCTTCTTCGCGTTCCGCTCGCGCATCCAGGGGGTGTACTTCTCCATCATCACGCAGGCGCTCACGGTGGCGGCGATGCTGCTGTTCTTCCGCAACGAGACGGGCTTCGGCGGCAACAACGGCTTCACCGACTTCAAGCGCATCGCCGGTCTGCCGCTGAACACGCCGGGCATGAAGGTGGGCCTGTGCGTGGCCAGCGGCGTGGCGCTCGTGGGCTGCTACCTGGTGGCGCGCGCGCTCACGCAAAGCCGCTGGGGCCGCATCCTGCAGGCCATCCGCGATGCCGAGGGCCGCGTGCGCTTCCTGGGCTACGACCCGGTGGCCTTCAAGCTCAGCGCCTACGTCATCTCGGCGCTGATGTGCGCCCTCGCTGGCATCCTGTACGTGCCCCAAGTCGGCATCATCAACCCCAGCGAGATGAGCCCGGCCGCGAGCATCGAGATGGCCATCTGGGCAGCCGTCGGCGGCCGTGGCACGCTGCTCGGCCCGGTGCTGGGGGCGTTCTTCGTGAACGGCACCAAGTCGGTCTTCACCGTGTGGTGGCCCGAAGGCTGGCTGTACGTGCTGGGCGCACTCTTCATCGCCGTGACGCTCTTCCTGCCGGCCGGCCTCGTGGGTCTCGTGCGGAGGTTCAGCAAATGACGCCGGACCTCCTGGACGCCGGCGCCGAGACCCGCTCCCGCGCGATCACCCGGATCGCCACCGCGGGCGAGCCGATCTTCAACCAGGGCGTTGCGCTCTACGTCGAGGACCTGCGGGTCGCCTTCGACGGCTTCCAGGCGCTCGGCGGACTGAGCTTCACGATCGGCGTGGGCGAGCTGCGCTGCGTGATCGGCCCGAACGGCGCCGGCAAGACCACGACGATGGACTGCATCACCGGCAAGACGCGGCCGGACAGCGGCCGCCTCTTCTTCGGCAGCAACCTCGACCTGCGCACGATGAACGAGGCCGGGATCGCCCGCGCCGGCATCGGCCGCAAGTTCCAGAAGCCGACCGTCTTCGAGGCGTTGACGGTGGCCGAGAACCTGGAACTCGCCCTGGCCGGCAATCGCAGCGCCCGTTTTGCGATGCGGGCCCGACTGACCGGTGAGCAACGCGATCGCCTGGCCGAACTGCTCCACACCGTGCACCTGGCCGAGGAGCGGGACCGCGTGGCCGGCCTGCTCAGCCACGGGCAGAAGCAGTGGCTGGAGATCGGCATGCTGCTCGCGCAGGAGCCGAAGCTGCTGCTGCTGGACGAGCCCGTCGCCGGCATGACCGACGAGGAAACCGAGCGCACCGCCGAACTGTTCCTGAGCCTGGAGGGCAAGCACAGCCTCGTCGTCGTGGAGCACGACATGAGCTTCGTTGCGACGCTCGCCTCCACGCACCGCACCGTCACCGTGTTGCACGAGGGCAAGACGCTCGCGGAGGGCACGATGTCCGCCGTGCAGGCCGACGAAAAGGTCATCGAGGTGTACCTTGGCCGATGAAGAAAAAACACAGCAACACAGACACCGAGGCACAGAGATGTTGTGCTGTGCTCTGGCGATCAACGAGTTCGCTCTGTGTCTCTGTGCCTGTGTGGCTGTGTTCCTGAGCGCCCCGCCATGACCCAACCCATCCTCCAGGTCACGGACCTGCACCAGCACTACGGCGGCTCGCACATCCTGCGCGGCCTGAGCTTCGAGCTGCAGCCGGGCGAGATCACCGTTGTGCTGGGTCGCAACGGCGTCGGCAAGACGACGCTGCTCAAGAGCCTGATGGGGGTGGTGCCGGCCACGTCCGGCAGCATCACGCTCGCCGGGGAGCCGATCGCCAAGCTGCGCACCCACCAACGCGTGCGTGCCGGCCTGGGCTACGTGCCGCAAGGGCGCGAGATCTTCGGGCGGCTGTCGGTGATGGAGAACCTGCAGATGGGCCTGGCCAGCCAGCCGGCCGGCACGCCGCTGCCTGGGACGCTGTTTGAACTCTTCCCCGTGCTCGACCAGATGCGTGGCCGCCGCGGCGGCGACCTCTCAGGCGGCCAGCAGCAGCAGCTCGCCATCGCCCGTGCGCTGGCGCCCGGGCCGAAGGTGTTGCTGCTGGACGAGCCCACCGAAGGCATCCAGCCGAACGTCATCCAGGACATCGGCCGCGTCATCCGGCACCTGGCACACGACCAGGGCCTGTCGGTCGTGCTGGTGGAGCAGTTCTACGATTTCGCCGCAGAACTGGCCGACCAGTACCTGCTGATGCAGCGCGGCGAAATCGTGCTGCGCGGACGCGGCAAGGACATGGCGGCCGACGGCGTGCGGGAGCGCCTGGCCATCTGACGGCATCGGTCGGCCCGGCGCTTGGCCAGCGGGGCCAGGTGGTTCATCATCCGCAGCCAGCCCGCCGCTCATCCGGCGGCGGCCGTTCCACGCCAAGCTCAGGGGCCCAGCCACCATGTGCATTCACTCATGGATCAGCCGCATCGCGGGGGCGATGCTTGTCGTCGGCATGCTGTTCGGCAGCGTGGCGGCCTCCGGTGCGCCTTCTGGAAGCTCGCCACCCGATCCGGTCGCCATCCGCGAGGCCGCCGAGGCCTTGGCGCGCTACGACCGCCTGCTCCAGCTGCAGGATGCGGCCGGGTTGGCGGGCATGTTCATGCCGCAGGGGCGGCTCGGGCATGTCGGAGAGGCGCCGGTCGTGGGGCGCGACCGGATCGAGGCGTTTCTCGTCTCGCTGGCGGACTACAAGGTCCTCAGCAACGAGATGACCTTGCTGTCCTCATCGTCCGCCGGATCGCAGGTCAGCCAGGCGGGCACCTATGTGCAGGAGGTTCGCCCACCGAACAGCCAGGCCCTCACGGTGCGCGGCTGGTTTCGCTTCACCTGGCAGCGGCAGCCCGATGGCCGCTGGCTGATCCAGGACGCCAAGACGTCGTCAACGCCCTTTCCCGAGGACCGTTGACGCGTGCTGCCCTGGCGGGCACGGTATGCCGTGGCTCAGCGGGCGGGCGCCTTCAGCCAGAGCAGCGCAAACCAGGTGTTCGGGTCGGTCCACACGGGCCCCGGCTCGAACCCGGCGCGCGCGGCCATCGCCTGGAAACCGCTGACGGTGTACTTGTGCGAATGCTCGGTGTGCAGCGTCTCGCCCTCCTGGAAGTCGAAGCGTTCGCCGCCGACCTGCAGCGTCAGTGGCCGCGTCGCGCGCAGGTGCATCTCGATGCGCCGGTAGGCCGGGTTGTAGAAGGCCAGGTGCTCGAAGCCGTCAGCCGGGTACTCGGCCCCGAGTTCCCGCCGTGCGCGCGCCAGCACGTTGAGGTTGAAGGCTGCCGTCACGCCGGCGGCATCGTTGTAGGCGGCGTGCAGCACGCCGTGGTCCTTCACGAGATCGATGCCGATCAGCAGCCCGCCGCCGGCCAGCTCCTCGGCCGCCAGTCGCAGGAAGGCGTCGGCCTCGGTCGGCGTGAAGTTGCCGATGCTGGAGCCCGGGAAGAAGCCGACCCGGTGTGCGCCGGCGGGGCAGGGCGGCAGCGTGTGCGGGCGGGTGAAGTCGGCCACGAGTGGCTGGACGGCCAGGCCCGGGAAGTCGCCCGCCAGCGCGTCACATGCGGCCAGCAGGTGCGGCCCGGAGATGTCGACCGGCACGAACTGCACCTGTTCGCGCCGCATCGCCTGCAGCAGCAGGCGCACCTTGAGGAGCGCGCCGGCGCCGTACTCCACGAGCTGGATCTGCGTGCCCATGACCGATGCCATGTCGGCGGCATGCCCTTGCAGCAGCGCCAGCTCGGTGCGGGTCGGGTAGTACTCGGGCAGCTCGCAGATCTGCTCGAACAGGCGCGACCCGATCTCGTCGTAGAAGTATTTCGGGGAGATGGCCTTCGGTGTGCGCGTGAGCGCGGCCTGCAGGTCGGCTGCAAACTGGGCGCTGTCAGCCTCGGCGCGCGCGGCGCGCCATTCGATTCCGGGTCTCATCGTGCGAGCCTCACTCCACTGAACTGCCAGCGCGCAGCCGGCGGAAAGAAATTGCGGTAGGTCGGCCGTGCATGGCCGGGCGGCGTGGCCAGGCTGCCACCGCGCAGCACCTGCTGGCCGACCATGAACTTGCCGTTGTATTCGCCCACCGCTCCGGCGGCCGGCTTGTAGCCGGGGTAGGGGGCGTAGCTCGAACGCGTCCATTGCCAGGCTTGGTCGTCGCGCTGCGCAAAACCTTGCAGCGCGCAGGCTGCTTCCCACTCGAACTCGGTCGGCAGCCGGGCGCCTGCCCATTCGGCGAAGGCGCAGGCCTCGTAGAAACTCAGCTGCATGACGGGCGCATGCGGGTCGAGCGGCTGGGGGCCGTGCAGCCCGAACACGCGGCCATCCTCCAGCCAGTAGGCGGGCCGCTGCCAGCCTTGCGCCTGCACCACGGCCCAGCCATCGGACAGCCACAGCAGTGGCTCGCGGTAGCCACCGGCCTCGACGAAGTCCGCGAACTCGCCACAGGTCACGAGCCGGTTGCTGATCTCGAAGGGTGCCAGCAGCGTGCGGTGGCGCGGGGCTTCGTTGTCGAACGCGAAGCCCTGGCCCGCGTGGCCGATCTCCACGATGCCGCCCGGGTGTGGCAGCCAGGCCTGCACGGGCGCCGATGCCGGCGCTGGTGGTGCAGCGTCATAGGCCGGCAGCAGCGGGTTGCACGAGAAGGCGTGCAGGATGTCGGTGAGCAGCAGCTCCTGGTGCTGCTGCTCGTGGTGGCAGCCGAGCTCGATCAGGGCTTGCGCCTGCGCCGAGGCCCGGGGAAGCAGGTCGGCCAGCGCGGCGTCCACATGCGCCCGGTAGGCTTTCACCTCGCCGAGCGACGGGCGGCTCAACAGGCCGCGCTGGGGCCGTGCATGCCGCGGGCCCAGGCTCTCGTAGTAGGAGTTGAAGAGCCGCGGCCAGCGCTCGTCGAAGACCTGGTAGCCGTGCAGGTGGGGCGTCAGCACCAGGGTCTCGAAAAACCAGGTGGTGTGCGCCAGGTGCCACTTTGCGGGGCTGGCATCCGGCATCGATTGCAGCTGCGCGTCCTCGTCGGACAGCGGAGCCGCCATGGCCAGGGTGCGGGCGCGGGTGGTGCGGAGCAGGTCGTGCAGCATGGCCACACCGTAGCGCAAACTGCTGCCAGCGGTGTGTCAGTGAAGGTTGACACCTCGCCGGCCGTGGGCTGACTCCCCCCGGAGGGCGTCACGCGCGCCGTGGCTCAGCGTCGCCTGGCCACCGACACGATCGGCCACGCGGCGAGCAGGCCGAGCGCGATGCCGAGGCCGTCGGCGAGTACGTCAGCGGCTTCTGCGCTGCGTGGTGGCAGGAAGCTTTGGGCGATCTCGATGCCGATGCCGTAGGCCAGCAGGGCCCCGACCAGTCGACCCCATTGACGCGGCTGGGGCCAGCAGGCCCAGACGCTCGTGAACGCGAGGCTGCCGAAGGCGAGCAGGTGGTTGGTCTTGTCCCAGCCGGTCGAGAGGCTTTGGGGGGGATTCGGCACCAGGGCCAGCCAGGTGATGGCGATGAGCAGCAGGCCCAGCAGCACACGCCAGAGGCGGCGCTGCTCGGGGGCGGTGGCGTAGCGGATCAGGGCGTGCATGACGGCCAGCATTGTCGGGGCCGCCATGACGCCGTGATGTCGCTCATTTCATCTGCAACAGCCAGCCCTTGGCCTGACGCAGGTGCAGAGCGAGCTGGACCTGCGCAGGGGCGGCCGTCGGGTCGCTCGCGCCGCGCTGCTCCAGCAGCGCCGCGTCGATCTGTGCGCGTGAGGCGGCGTTGAGCATCCAGTTCATGGACGGCGGGCGCTCGCCTGCCACGGCGGGCAGCCGCAGCTCCGCGACCTGCCCGCAGCCGCCGACACGCTTGATGAGGTCAACGGCCGAATCTCGGGCCCGCGCGTCATTGCTGTTCAGGATGCCCTGGGCCGGTGCCACGAGTTCGTCCAGGCCCATGCGCGTGGCGCGGTAGCGGCGGCCGTCCTGCGGCGGGGCATCGGCGGCAGTCGGTGCGTCGCGGCACAGCCAGTCGTCCACCTGCGAGGGCGCATTCACGAGCAGCAGCAGCCGCAGCCGTGAGCGGTCGAGGATGCCCTGGCGGGCGCAGTCGTCCTCGGGCTTGCAGGCCTTGAGCCGGCCGCCGGCCTCCAGGTCGCGCAGCAGGTCCGACAATGCCAGCGTTGCGCTGGACTCCACGTAGCCACCGTCGCCCAGGCGGTCCCAGGTGCGGCCGACGTCGCCGGTGTCGGGATCCTTGTGCGGTTCCTGGAAGAGCACCGCACCGGACGGGCTGATGTAGGGGAAGCGGGCGCTGTTGTGCACGGCCTGGGCCAGCGTGAGCCGGTCGATCTCCAGGCCGAGGGCCGGGTCGAACAGGTCGATGCCGTCGGCCGCGGGCATCAGGAAGTCGGTCTGGTAGACGCGCTGCCCGCGGGACAGCGCCGAGGTGTTCAGCGACAGCAGCGGCAGCCAGCGGGCATCGGTCACCCGGCCGCGCATCACCGTCAGCGACTGGCTCCAGGGGTTGGGCAGCGGCTTGGCGCCCGGCGGGCACTGGCTGGCCAGCGCCCGGGGCCAGTCGCGGGTCCAGACGTTCTCCAGCGCCAGCGACCGGTCCGCGCCGTTGAAGGGGACGGGCACGAAGCGCTGGGCCAGGTCGGGGTAGAGCAGGTAGCCCACCGGCGTGGCCAGGTGATCGCGCCCGGTGAAGTCGCGCACCAGGTTCCAGGGTGTGCAGGTCGCGGCATCGGCAGCTTGCCGGCGCGCATCCAGTGCGGCGACGAAGGTGGCGGCGGCCAGCGCACCGCCCGAGGTGCCGCTGATCGTGAACACCGAATCGGCGAAGTTGACGCCTTGTTCCTCGCCGAGAGCCTGCAGTCGCGCCAGCGCGCCGCTGCCCCAGTAGGCAGCGCGCGAGGCCCCGCCGGCGACGGCGACGATCACCAGCGGCCGCTTGCCGTCCGCGCCGACGGTCCGCAGCCAGGTCTGCAGCCAGGCATCCGTCGGCTGGCGAGGTGCCACCGGCGACGGCGCGCTGCGCTCCGGGTCGGCCACGCGGTGGTTGTCGTTGAAGGACGCGAAGGCCAGGAAGAGCAGCAGTGGCAGCAGGGTCAGCGGGATGCGGATCAGCGCCTTGGCGGTGTAGGTCAGCAGGATGCCGCCGAACACCGTCCAGCTGCCCATGGCCAGCAGCACGAGGGCCGGTGAGCCGAAGGCGCGTGCCGTGGCCTCGGGCCAGGCCAGCAGGGCTGCAAACAACAGCCACTGCAGCAGCAGCACGAAGGCGACGAGGGCGCGCGACGGGGTGCTCATGCGGTCCTCGCGCGCCATCGCGGCGATGGCCTCTCGGCGCGCCCCGAGGCCCAGGAGCCGCGCCAGCAGCGATGCATCGCCCAGCTTCAGCAGCCACTGCCGGCGCTTGCAGACGAACAGGGTCAGGCCGGCGGTCACGATCAGCAGGCCGACGCCGATCAGGCGCTCGCGCGATTGCATCAGGAAGAACGCCGCAATCGGCAGGCCGCCGCCCGGCACGAGGCCGCGCGGCAGCCAGCGGCGCAGTGCCTCGGCAAAGCGCGGATGCGTGCATTCGCCCAGGGTGTCGGGCTCGAACCGGCGGTCCAGCAGCAGGCGGCTCGTGTACCAGGACAGCAGCAGCCACAGGGCGAAGGCCAGCACGAGCAGGGCGGTCTGCACGCTGCCCACGTCGAGTGACAGCAGCGTCTCGCGTGCCTGGTCCACCTTCAGCAGCACGACGACGCCGGCGAGCACGACACCCACCGGGAAGGCGCACAGGCCCAGCACGCGCGCCAGGTACAGGATGCGCGGTACATCCCCCCGCCGTGCGGCGTCGGGCGCGGGTGGCCCGGGCGGCGGGGGTGGCTCGGGCATGCCGGGCGACGTGAACTTCGGCGGCGGCGAGGCGTCGGGCGGGGGATAGACGACCGGAATCAGCATGGGGCCGCACTCTAGCCGTGCGTTTGGACCCATCCAAGCCGGGCGCCACCTCCTCGAAAACCCTTGGAGGGCCCATGCCAAGGCCCTGCGGCTCGTACAGTTGCCGTGACAACGAAGTCTGGGAGAGCCATGAACAACACAGAACTGCTGCCGCTGCTGGGCGGCGCCTTGGTGGGCATCGGTGTCGGCGCCGGCGGCGTCTTCGTCTGGCTGTCGGGCCAGTTGAAGCGTGAACGCCAGCGCGTCATCAACGTGGAACAGGCGCGCCAGCAGTCGGCGCAGCAGGTCACGCAGGCGCGCAAGCAGGTGGAGCAGCTGCAGCGCGAGAACCACGAGTTGCGTCTTGCCGTGCGGCCCGCCCCGCGCCCGGCACCGGCGCCAGAGCCCGCCGTCGACCCCGCCGTCGCTGCACGGCTCTATGCCGAGTCCAAGCTGGCTCCGCCGCCCGACAAGGATCCTCCCAAGGCCTTCAAGGACACCGTGGTGCTCAAGCGCGGCGAATAGCGCCCACGTCCCTGCGCGGCCTTGTCACTGCCGGGACAAGACCTCGCCGCAGCCGCTGCCTAGAATCGAACGGTCGTTCTATTTCTGGGCCGGCTGCAGGAGACGCGGCACGGCCCGTCAACCGAGGTCGTGCCCATGACAGCCCATTACGAAGTTCGCGGCAACGTTGCCGTGATCACGCTCGACAACCCGCCGGTCAACGGTCTGGGGTTTGCCACCCGCGCCGCTGCTGCTGCCGGCATCGAGCGCGCTGAAGCCGACGCGGCCGTGGCTGCCGTCGTCATCACCGGCGCCGGCAAGGCGTTCTCGGGCGGGGCGGACATCAAGGAATTCGGTTCGCCGAAGGCGCTGGCCGAGCCGAACCTGCTGAGCCTGATCGGCGTGGTGGAGAACGCAGCCAAGCCCGTCGTGGCGGCCATCCACAGCGTCTGCATGGGCGGCGGCCTGGAGCTCGCGCTGGGCTGCCACTACCGCATCGCGCAGACCGGCACCAAGGTCGCCCTGCCGGAAGTGAAGCTGGGCCTGCTGCCGGGGGCCGGTGGCACACAGCGCCTGCCCCGCGCGCTCGGTGTGGAGCCGGCGCTGAACATGATCGTCAGCGGCGAGCCGGTCGAGGCGCAGATGCTGGCGATGGTGCCGGGCCAGAAGCTGTTCGACAAGGTCGTGGACGCCGACGTCGTGGCCGCTGCCGTGGCCTTTGCCGGCGAGATCGCCGACAAGCGCCCGCTGCCCAAGGTCCGCGACCTGAAGGCCCGCCACCCGAATGCCGAGGCTTACTTCCAGTTCGCCCGCAACATGGTGGGCGGCATGAGCCGGAACTACCCGGCGCCGCTGCGCTGCCTGGAGGCCGTGGCCGGTGCGGTGAACCTGAAGTTCGACGACGGCATGCGGGCCGAGCGCGAAGGCTTCGCCGCGCTGATGCTCACCCCCGAGAGCAAGGCCCTGCGCCACCTGTTCTTCGCCGAACGCGTCGCCAGCAAGATCGCCGACGTGCCCGAGGACACGCCACTGCGCACCATCGCCAAGGTGGGTGTGATTGGCGCCGGCACGATGGGCGGCGGCATCTCGATGAACTTCCTGAACGCCGGCCTGCCCGTCACCATTCTGGAGACCAAGCAGGAAGCGCTGGACCGTGGCGTGGCCACCATCAAGAAGAACTACGAAGCGCAGGTCAAGAAGGGCAAGCTGAAAGAGGACAAGTACGCCGCCCGCATGGCGCTGCTGTCCACCACGCTCAGCTACGACGACCTCAAGGACTGCGACCTCATCATCGAAGCCGTGTTCGAGGAGATCGGCGTCAAGGAGGCGGTGTTCAAGCAACTCGACGCCGTCGCCAAGCCGGGCGCCATCCTGGCCTCCAACACCTCGACGCTGGACGTCGACAAGATCGCGGCCTTCACCAGCCGCCCGCAGGACGTGGTGGGCATGCACTTCTTCAGCCCTGCCAACGTGATGAAGCTGCTGGAGGTGGTGCGCGGCAAGGCCACGGCCAAGGACGTGCTGGCCACCGTGATGGCTACGGCCAAGAAGATCAAGAAGACGGCCGTCGTCTCGGGCGTGTGCGATGGCTTCATCGGCAACCGCATGATCGAGCAGTACAGCCGCCAGGCTGGCTTCCTGCTCGATGAAGGCTGCTCGCCGCAGCAGGTCGACAAGGCCGTCGAGAAGTTCGGCTTCGCGATGGGCCCCTTCCGCATGGGCGACCTGGCCGGCAACGACATCGGCTGGGCGATCCGCAAGCGCCGCTACGTCGAGAAGCCGGGCATGAAGTACTCGGCCAGCGCCGACCGCCTGTGCGAACTCGGCCGCTTCGGCCAGAAGACCGGTGCCGGCTGGTATGACTACCAGCCCGGCAAGCGCGACGCCATCCCGTCGCCGGTCGTGGACGACATGCTCGTCAAGCACCGTGAGGCCATCGGCGCGAAGACTCGCCCCATCAGCGACGAGGAGATCGTGCACCGCCTGGTGTTTGCGCTCGTCAACGAGGCGGCCCACCTGCTGGAAGAGGGCATCGCCCAGCGCGCGTCCGACGTGGACATGGTCTACCTGACCGGCTACGGCTTCCCGATCTGGCGCGGCGGCCCGATGTGCTACGCCGACACGCTCGGCCTCTTCAACGTGGTGCAGGCGATGAAGCGGTTTGCACAGAACCCGATGGACGAC
>RXJW01000077.1 GCA_003963005.1 Burkholderiales bacterium | reverse complement strand
GGGCCCGCGCAAAACTCGCTGCGCGCAGCGAAGCTCAGACAGTTGCGCGGAGTCAGAAGTTGAAGTGCGCTGCGCGCACGCCCTCAAGTCCTTGCGCTGCTCGGCGGGCTCCAGGGGGGACTGAAGGAACAGCCGGCGCGAGCCGGCTGGTGCGTTTGGCTCTTGGCTGTTGCGGCTGTTGGGCTGTTGTGGGCCTCCCCTTCTAAACCGCCGAGAAGCGCAGCAACCCGGGGCGCGCGCAAAGCGCGCTTCAACATCTGACTTCGCGCCCCTTTGTCTGAACGGAGCGTAGCGAAGTGAGTTGGGCGCGGCCCCGGGTTGCGAGCATCGCAGGGAACCCACCCGCAGGGTGGGCGGTTTTGCAGGGGTCGCTTTTTGCCTACTTTTTGTCGACACAAAAAGTAGGTCGCCCGCGGGGGCGAACTCCCCGCTGGGCCTGGCCACCATGACACCCCCAACGAAGCCCATGACTCAGAACTGGAACCCCACACTCAGCTCATACGCCCGCCCGAACAACGGCCTCGCCAGGAACACCCCATCCTGCCCCACCCCCTGCCCCGGTACCCGGAAGTTCCCCTCCGTCAGCCCGATCTTGTTGGTCAGGTTGGTGCCGGTCAGCCGCAGCTCCAGCCCGTTGTCCATCGAGAACACCGCGCCCGCGTCGATCGTGCGGTAGGCCGGCAGCTTCAGCGTGTTGGTCTGGTCGGCAAAGCGCTCGCCCACATGGCTGAAGGTTGCGAAGGTGCGCAGCTGGCCGTAGCCGGTCTGCGTCTGCCAGCTCGGCGTGAGGCGGGCCTGGAACTTCGGCGCGCGCTCCACGCGGTTGCCGCTGTACTGCTGGAAGTCGCGGTACTTGGCATCCTGGAAGTTGCCCGTGGCCGTCACCTCGAAACCCCTGAGCCAGTCGCCGGGCCGCAGCGCCAGCTCGAACTCCAGGCCGGCGGCCCGGCTGTTCGGGCGCAGCACGACGTTGCCGGCGTTGGTGAACTGCTGCGTCTGGGAGTTGGTGAGGCGGTTCTGGTAGGCGGTCAGGAAGGCGCTGTAGAGCTTGGTCGCGGTCTTCAGGCCGATCTCGAACTGGGTGATGTCCTCCACCGAATCGCGGCTCTCGTTGGCGCCGCGGCCGCGCAGCACGTCGAAGTCGGGCAGGCGGTGGCCCTTGTTCATGCGGACGAAGGCACTGAACTCGCGGCTGAAGGCGTAGTTCGCGCCGCCCGTGAACGAGGTGCGGCTGAGCTTGCTGTCGATGAGCGTGTTCGTGCCGTTGAAGTAGGCGAGGTTGTTGTTGTAGAGCGTGGTCGGGTCGGCATCGAGGTCGCCGTTGCTGACGTTGGCGATCGTGCCGGTGATGCGCTGTGTCTCGCGCCGCGCGCCGAGGTCCACGCGCAGTTCCTTGTTCAGCTGCCACTCGTCGGCAATGAAGAGCGCATGCGTGTTGCCGCTGTAGCTCGCATCCAGGTTGTACGAGAACGGCGGCGTCACGTAGCCATTGCGCGAGGCGCGCACGCCGTTGTCGAGCTGCACGTCCACCAGGCGGGCATGGGACTGCACCGTCATGAGCTGCGCCTGGCCGAGCGTCCAGACGTCATGGGAGCTGTAGCCGGCCAGGTACAGGCCGACGGTGAGGTTGTTGCCCGGCGCGATCTCGCGTGAGAGCCGTGTCTCGTTGCTGGTCGAGCGCAGCGCCTTGTCCACCACCCACATGCCGTTGACGATGACCGGCGTATTGCCTGCCACCGTGCCGCCGCCGTTCGTGAAGGTGGCGGTGCCGGTGGTGGCGGCCTTGCCGGCGGCCGCCACGACGGCGGCATCGCCATTTGCGGCCGTGACCTGCTGCGTGATGTAGCTGGACAGCGTTTGCGGGTTGGCGCCGGAGAAGAGCGCGTAGGTCGGCACGTCGCCGGTGGTGTGGCTGAGCTTGTTCGTCAGCGTCCAGTCGCCAAGTTTGGTGTCCAGGTTGGCGCCATAGGTCTGCACGTCGGCACCGCGGCCGTCGGCGAGGTCCTTGGTGACGGTCGTGCGCTGGATCTCGGGCTTGCCGTTGGGCAGCACACGGCCCGTGGCGCGGCCGGTTTCGAGCACGATGGGGCGCAGCTCGTTGCCGTAGAAGTAGTCCTTGCTGGCGTCGAAGCCCGGGTAGCTCGACACGCTCTTGCCGTCCGCCCCGCCCACCACCGGGATGGCCGTGAAGAAGGCGTTGCGGTCATGCAGCGCGCGGGCGTAGAGCTGCAGGCTGCCGGCGTCGAGCTTGCGGCTGAGCACGAGGCTCGCCTGCCCGCCGTCGTCCGCCGGGAACTGCGTGTCGCGCACGCCGTCGCTGCGGCGCCAGAAGCCGCCGACCATCACGTTCCACTGGTCGCTCAGCTGGCCCGCGTAGACGCCGTCCAGGCGCTTGAGGTTGCCGGTGCCGGTGGTCAGGCGCAGGCTCGCCTCGGGGGTGCGGCCGTCCTTCTGGATGAAGTTGACGGTCACGCCCGGCTGGCCGCTGCCGAACACCGGGCTCGGGCCGCCGCGCAGCACTTCCATGCGCTCGATGGT
Source organism: Burkholderiales bacterium (assembly GCA_003963005.1). Classification (GTDB taxonomy): domain Bacteria; phylum Pseudomonadota; class Gammaproteobacteria; order Burkholderiales; family Burkholderiaceae_C; genus Pelomonas. The sequence goes on along the minus strand of RXJW01000077.1, from coordinate 20,999 downwards.
GTCGTCCAGGCGGAAGAGCTGCGAGTGCTCGAAGAAGCTCAGCGTGGGCAGGTGGTAGAGCGGTGCGCCGTTGAGCTGAAAGGTGGAGTACGGGCCGTCGCCGGGTGTCGGGAAGCCGCGCACGCGGATGTTGGCGCCGGCCTGGCCACCCGAGGTCTCGACGAAGACGCCGGGCACGGTCTTCAGGATGTCGGCCGTGCTCGTGGGCGCGGCCTGCTTGATCTGCTCCTCGGTCGCGGTCGTGATCGAGAAGCCGGCTTCGAGCTTGCGCACGCCCTCGCGGCGTGCCGTGCCGGTCACGACGACGGCGTCGAGTTCCTTCACTTCGGGCGACTTGTCGGCCGGCTTGGGCGCCTCCTGCGCCAAGGCAGCGACGCAAACGCTGCTGCAGACGCCGGCCACGGCGAGGGCGATGAGTTGGGGACGGAAGCGGGTGCGGGGCGCCGCGGTGATCTGGGGCATGGTGTCTCCGATGGTTGTTGTGTCGTCCCGAACGCCGACGCGGCCGTCGCCGAGGTTCGTTGAAGCGCACTGTGATGGCAAATGTTATCGATGTCATTTGGGTAAACACCAATGTGGCAATCGAATGACATCGATGGCATCGATTGCACCCGCCGGACACCTTCGGTGACGCCCCGCGGCGTCCGGCGGCAGCCCCCACCCCCGACAATCTGCGGATGAGCACCCAAGACCTGACCGACGCCGAGTTCGCCGAACTCGACGAACTCCTCGCCGCCACGCCCGAGCCCCTGCAGCCGCTGGACGCCTCGATGTTGGACGGCTACCTCTGCGGCGTCATCGTGCAGCCCCGACTCATCGAACTGGACGAGTGGCTGCCCAACATCTTCGATTACGACGGCGGCAACCTGCCGGAGGGCGTCGACACCGCCTGGCTGGACAAGCTGACCGAACTGGTGTCGCGCCGCCACGCGGCACTGAACCGCGGCCTCGTCGAAGACGGCTGGTTCGACCCCGTCATCCTCGACGTCGACGAGAACGGCACGCCCGAGCCCCTGCCCGCGGATGCCACCGAGGAAGAGCGCACCGCGCGCGCCAGCTATGACGCCCTCGGCCCGATCTCGCGGGCCCTCATGCCCTGGGTGGCCGGCTTCCAGCATGCCGCGCTGTGCTTCCCCGAACTGGCCGACCTGCCGGACGACGCCATCGCCGCGGCCCTGGCCCGCCTGTACCGCCACCTGCCGGCCGAGACGCCGGAGGAGAAGGAAGTCGTCGCCACGCTGAACCGCGAGCACCCGCTCAAAGACCTGGATGACGCGATCGAGGAGCTCGTCGTGACGGTGGCCGACCTGGCCGACCTGACCGAGGCCGAGCGCTACCGCGTGGAGACGATCCGGCGCGAGACGCCCAAGGTCGGCCGCAACGACCCGTGCCCGTGTGGCTCCGGTCGCAAGTACAAGACCTGTCACGGCAGCAATTGAGACCCCCCCCTACCGGCTGCGCCGTGCCAAAGCCAGAGGCTTTGTCCTTCGGCAGGCACAAAGAGTCCTCAGGACTCTTTGTGTCCGGCCTCAGCCCCTCAAGGGGGCGCTGCCGATGGCCCGGCAAAGCCGGTTCCATGGCAGCCGCTGGAGGAGGTCCGGCGCTGCGCGCGGACCGGTACCTGGTTTGTTCATTGTGAAGCTGCAACTGCTGTCTGACCTCCATTTGGAGACCGAGTCCTACACCCCGGTGCCGGCACCGGGCGCGGAGGTGCTCGTGCTGGCGGGGGACATCGACACAACGTGGCGGAGCTTCGAGTTGTTTCGGGGCTGGCCGGTGCCGGTGTTGTTCGTGCCGGGCAACCATGAGTTCGACCGCCGGGATGTGGACGAGGCGCGGGAGGCGCTGCGCGCCCACGTGCAGGGGCTGGGCTTGCGCATGCTCGATGACGAGGCCGTCGTGCTGACGGATGCGCAGGGCCGGCGGGTGCGCTTCGTGGGCTGCACGCGCTGGACCGACTTCGAGGTCTTCGGCACCGCCGGCCGTGAGCGGGCGATGCGGGCCGGGGGCTATTTCCAGAAGGTCATGCAGTCGACGCGGCACGGCGAGGTGTTCGACGTCGACGCCGTGCGGGCGCTGGCTGTCGAGAGCCGCACCTGGCTCGCCGCGGAACTCGCGCGAACGGGGGACTGGGACGCCACGGTCGCCATCACGCACTTCGCGCCGAGCCTGAAAAGCGCCGACCCGCGCTACGGCCGCCAGCCCGGCACCGCCAGCTTCTGCAACGACGACGAAGACCTGCTGCCCCTCGCCCGGCTCTGGCTGCACGGCCACCTGCACTGCCGGCACGACTACCGGCTGGGCGACACGCGCGTGGTGAGCAATGCGCGCGGGCACTTTCGCAAGGGCGAGGCCGATGGCTTCGACGGCCAGCGGCTGATCGAGGTGTTCGCGCCCTGACGCCTCAGGCCGTGTGCGCCACCGGCTTGATGCGCAGCGCCCAGGCCACGCCGGCCACCAGCAGCACCACGCCCGCCAGCGTCGTGGGCGGCGGCACTTGCTGCTTCCAGGCGAAGGCATAGGCCAGTGCGGCCAGGGTCTCGAAGACGATCAGCTGACCCGACAGCGAGGTCGGCAGCCGCTGGCTCGCCTCGTTCCAGCACAGCGTGCCCAGCCACGACGAACACAGGCCGATGGCCGCCATCAGGCCGACGTAGGCCCACGGCCGTTCGCCCAGCGGAAAGGCGTAATCCGCCGGCACGAGCGTGCCCGGTGCGGCCAGGCGCACGCCGCCCAGCAGCACCGCGCCGATCAAGGCCATCGGCAGCGTGACGAGTCCCTGCGCGGTGGCCCAGGCACGGGGGCTGCGGTCCGCGTGGGCCCGCAGCCAGTCGGCATTGCGGATCGGGTACCAGGTCCAGCAAGCCACGGCGAACACCGCCAGCAGCGCGCCCTCGGCGTAGCGGTGCGGATCACCGGCAGCGGCTTGCAAGGCGGCCATCTCGTCGCGGTTCACGCAGGCCAGCCCCGCGCCGATGAGCGCGAGCGACGGCGCCAGCCGCGCCCACGGCAGGTGGCCGTCGCGCACGCGGTTGCGGTGGTTGGCGCACACCGCGATGACGACCGGCAGCGTGCCGATGATCATCGTCGGCAGCGGCGCGCCGGCCCGCTGGATGGCGGCCGACAGGCACAGGTAGTACAGGAAGTTGCCCACGAGGCTGAGCTGCGCGGCCTGCCACCAGTCCCTCGGTGCCAGTTCTCGCAGCGCACGGCGGTCCAGGGCCCAGGCCAGCGGCAGGGCCAGCAGGCCGAAGGCAAGATAGCGGCCCACCGTCAGCAAGGCGGGGGCATAGCCCGGCAACATCACAGGTGCGACAAACACCAGCCCCCACATCAAGCCCGCGGTGAGGGCGAACAACAAACCCAGCAACATGGCCGCATCATCCCGCAGCCGCGACGCCCATCCGGGCCGGTCGTCGGGCCCTGTCACGCACCTGAAGGCTTCGGGCCCGACAGTTCCGGCCACGATGCCCCATCCCGAGCCGTTGCCGACACCGTCCGCCTGCCTGTCCCGCCGAACTCGCCCCCTGGCCGCCTGCCTGCTGGCCTGGGCCTGCGCTCCCACCTGGGCCGCCCATCCGCTGCAGTCCGAGGACACCGGCACACAAGGGCCCGGCAATGTCGAATGGGAAAACGGCCTCGGCTGGACGCGCGCGGCGGGCGTGCAGGTCTTCAGCTTCCAGCCTCAGCTCTCCTACGGCATCCGGCCCGAGGTGGACCTGATCCTGCAGCCGAGCTGGCTGCGCCAGCCCGACGCCCGCGGCCGTGGCGACACCCAGGTCGACGTCAAGTGGCGCTTCTTCGGCGAATCACCCCTGTCGCTGGGGGTGCGCGCGGGGTTCGCCGTGCCGTCCGGCAACGACCGCCTGGGCCTGCCGCCCGGCACCGTCGCCGCGCACGGCGTGCTCATTGCGACCTACGACGAGGCGCCGTGGACCGTCCACGCCAACATCGGCATGGACCGCAACCCAGCCACCAGCGGTGTCCGGCGTCATCTGTGGCGCGTGTCGACGGCCGTGCAATGGACGGCCAATGACCGCCTGGTCTGGGCGCTCGACGCCGGCGTCAGCGCCGACCCCGACCCGGCACGCCGTCGACGGCCCGCGACGCTGCTGGCTGGCGCGGTCTACACGCTGTCGCCGGGCCTGGACGTGGATGTCGGCTACCAGGTCAGCATCGGCGCACAGCCCTCCGCACGGCAGTGGCTGGCCGGTCTGACCTACCGGTTCGCGCCATGAAGCGCCGCGTCGTGCTCCTGGCGTGGGCCGGCGGCGGCCTCGTGCCTCCCGTGCGTGCTGCGGAGGCCGAACTCCGTGGCGCGGGGGCCACCTTTCCTGCGCCGGTCTATGCGCGCTGGATGCAGGACTATCGCCGTGCCACCGGCATCGCCGTCAGCTACGACCCGGTGGGCTCCGGCGCCGGCATCGAGGCCCTGGCACAGGGCCGCGCCGATTTCGGCGCCACCGACGTGCCGCTCGCACCGGCGGAGCTGCAGCGCCTGGGCGCCCTGCAGTTCCCGACGGTGATCGGTGGCGTCGTCCCGGTCGTCAAGCTGCCCGGCATCGACGCCGGTCGCCTGCGCCTGACCGGGGCGCTCCTCGCCGACATCTACCTGGGCCGCGTGACCCAGTGGAATGCACCCGCCATCGCCAGCCTGAACCCGGGCCTGCCGCTGCCCAGCAGCCACATCACGGTCATTCACCGCGCCGAAGCTTCGGGCACGACCGCGCTCTGGAGCGACTTCCTGTCGCGCGCCAGCGTGCCCTGGCGCGCCCGGATGGGATCAGGCCAGCGCCTGGACTGGCCGAGCGGTCCGTCCTTCGTGGCGGCGACCGGCAATGAGGGGGTCGCGTCGGCGGTGCAGCGCACCTGGGCCTCCATCGGGTATGTGGAGGCCTCGTTCGCGGCACGCCATCACCTGGCCACCGCGGCACTGCGCAATCGCGACGGCGAGTTCGTGCGGGCCACGCGGCCGGCTTTCGAAGCCGCAGCCGCCCAGGCTCGCTGGCGGGATGAAACCGACCTCGTCCAGTCCCTGATGGACCTGCCGGGCAGCAACACCTGGCCGCTGGTCAGCGCGAGCCATGCGGTCGTGCCATGGCAGCCGGCCGCCCGCGCCCGCGAGCTCTTGCGATTCTTCGACTGGGCGCTGGGCCAGGGCCAGGCTGCCGCAGAGCTCGGCTACCTGCCGTTGCCGGAGGCTGCCGTCCAGCTGGTGCGTCGCCAGTGGGCAGAACGCTGACGCTGGCTCACGCGGCCGCCTCACCCCGCGGCGTCCTGGCGAACCAGTCGGCCACGGCGTCGCGCTGCGCCGGCGTGAAGTGCAGGCCCAGCTTGCTGCGGCGCCACAGCACGTCCTCCGCGCTGCGGGCCCATTCGTGGTCGACGAGGTGGTGCAACTCGGCCTCGAACAGGCCAGGGGCCACCTCGGCGCCGGGGCGAGACGCCAGCAGGACCTCGGCCTGGCTGCCGTAGGCGCGCGTCAGCCGAGCCACGAGGGCGGCCGGCCGCCCGGCGTGACGGGCCTGCAGGCCGGCGGTAAAGCGGGCGATGTCCACGCCGTAGCTGCCCAGGTTGCCGCCGGGCAGGTGCGCGCCGTCCGTCCAGGGGCGGCGCGCATCGCCCAGCATCTGGCCGACCTGGGTCGCGCCGTCTTCCGCGAGCTTGCGGTAGGTCGTGAGCTTGCCGCCCCAGACGTTCAGCAGCGGCGCACCGCCGGTGGCATCGGCTTCCAGCAGGTAGTCGCGCGTCACCTCGGAGGCGGAGCCGCCTTCGTCCAGCAGCGGGCGGATGCCCGCGTAGCTCCACAGCACATCAGCCGCGCGTACCGGCTGCGCGAGATAACGGCTGGCCTGCTCGCACAGGTAGTCGATCTCGTCGGCCGTGATCTCGGCGCGCGAGGGCGGCGGCTGGTCGTGCGGCAGCTCGACGTCGGTCGTGCCGATCAGCGTGAAGCGCCCTTCGTAGGGGATGGCGAAGATGATGCGGCCATCCGGGTTCTGGAAGATGTAGGCGTGGTCGTGTGTGAAGCGCTGCGCCACGACGATGTGGCTGCCCTTCACGAGCCTCAGGCCCCGCGTGGGCAGCTGCTGCCCGCGCAGGAAGGCCTCGGCCCACGGGCCTGCCGCGTTGACGAGCGCGCGGCTGCGCAGCCGGCGGCCGTTCTGCAGGGTGACGTCCCACCCGTCTGCACCCCGGCGAGCTTCGGTCACCGCGCAGCGCGTGAGGATCTCGGCGCCGCGGGCGCGGGCGTCCATCGCGTTGAGCACCACGCAGCGGGCGTCGTCCACCCAACCGTCGGAGTAGACGAAGCCTCGCGTGAACTCGGGCCGCAGCGCGTCGCCGTAGGGGGTGCCCGTCAGGCGCAGGCCGTGGGAGCCGGGCAGCAGTTCGCGGCGGGCGAGGTGGTCGTACAGGAACAGGCCGATGCGGATCATCCACGCCGGCCGCAGGTGCGGCGCATGCGGCAGCACGAAGCGCAGCGGCCACATGATGTGCGGTGCGCTGCGCAGCAGCACCTCGCGCTCCTGCAGCGCCTTCGCCACCAGCGAGAACTCGTAGGTCTCCAGGTAGCGCAGCCCGCCGTGGATGAGCTTGGTGGAGCTGGAGGAGGTGTGCTGGGCGAGGTCGTGGGCTTCGGCCAGCAGCACGCGCCAGCCGCGGCCGGCGAGGTCCCGCGCCAGGCCGGTGCCGTTGATGCCGCCCCCGACCACCACGACGTCAAAATCATCCATATCGAGAACTCTAAGGGAACCGCCGCCATGGACGCCTTGCTTGCGCTGGACCAGGGGACTTCCAGCTCCCGCGCCCTCGTCTTCGACCGCAGCGGGCGGCTGCTGGCCGTCGCGCAGCGCGAGCTGCCGCAGCACTTCCCGCAGCCGGGTTGGGTGGAGCATGACGCGGCACAGATCTGGGAGCATCAGCTTGCCTGCGCCCGTGAGGCGGTGGCGAAGGCCGGCGTGAAGGTGGCCGCCATCGGCATCACCAACCAGCGTGAGACGGTGGTGCTGTGGGACCGTCGCACCGGAGTGCCGCTGCACCGTGCCCTCGTCTGGCAGGACCGGCGCACGGCGGCGCTGTGCGAGCAGATGAAGGCCCAGGGCCTGGAGCCGCGCATCCGAGAGCTGACGGGCCTCGTGCTCGACCCCTACTTCTCCGCGACCAAGCTGCGCTGGCTGCTCGACCACGTGCCCGGCGCCCGCGAGCGTGCCGGCCGCGGCGAGCTGGCCTTCGGCACCATCGACAGCTGGCTGCTGTGGCAACTCACCGGCGGCCGCGTGCACGCCACCGACGTCAGCAACGCGTCCCGCACGCTGCTGTTCGACATCCAGCGCGGCGACTGGAGCGACGAGCTGCTCGCCGCCTTCGACATCCCGCGCGTGCTGATGCCCGAGGTGCGGCCCTCCGCCGGCGTCTTCGGCGAGGCGAGCGAGTTCGGCGTGCCGATCGCCGGCATGGCGGGCGACCAGCAGGCGGCGCTGTTCGGCCAGGCGGCGCTCGCCCCTGGCCAGGCCAAGAACACCTACGGCACCGGCTGCTTCCTGCTGATGCACACCGGCATCCACCCGCATGCGTCCACGCAAGGGCTGCTGACCACGCGCGCCGCGCAGGTGGGCGGTCAGGCACAGTTCGCGCTGGAGGGCAGCGTGTTCGTCGGCGGCGCGGTCGTGCAGTGGCTGCGCGACGGCCTGCGCGCCATCGGCGGCAGCGGCGAGGTGCAGGCCCTGGCCGAGAGCGTGCCCGATGCCGGCGGGCTGATGTTCGTGCCGGCCTTCGCGGGCCTCGGGGCGCCCTACTGGCGGGCCGATGCGCGCGGCGCGCTGCTCGGCCTCACGCGTGGCACCACGCAGGCGCACATCGCACGCGCGGCGCTGGAGAGCATCGCCTTCCAGAGCGCGGCGGTGCTGTCGGCGATGAATGCCGACGTCGGCGCGGCCGACCGCCTGACCGAACTGCGCGTGGACGGCGGCGCCTGTGCCAACGACCTCCTGATGCAGTTCCAGGCCGACCTGCTCGGCATCCCCGTGCTGCGCCCGAAGGTCATCGAGACGACGGCCCTCGGCGCGGCGCTGCTCGCGGGCATGGGCAGCGGCGTCTACGCCGGCACGGACGAGATCGGCTCGATCTGGCAGCTCGATCGGGCGTTCGAGCCGCGCATGTCGCGCGACGAGGCGGGCGCGCGCCTGGCGCAGTGGGACCGCGCCGTGCGGCAGGTGCTAGCCGAGTAGCTGCCCGCCCGCCACCAGCGTCACCACGCCGAGCACCGCGAAGATCACCGCGGCGACGGTGTGCACCAGCTTGACCGGCAGCTTCTGCGCGAGCTTGCCGCCCACGAGCACGGCGGGCACGTTGGCCAGCATCATGCCGGCCGTCGTGCCGGCGACCACGCCGAAGAAGTCCGCCGGGAAGCGGGCCGCCAGCGCCACGGTGGCGATCTGCGTCTTGTCGCCCATCTCGGCCAGGAAGAAGGCGACGACGGTCGTCACGAACACGCCGTGGCCGGGCTTGGGGGCGTCTTCTTCATCGAGCTTGTCGGGGATCAGCATCCAGCCGGCCATCGCGATGAAGGACAGGCCCAGGATCCAGCGCAGCACGTCCGGCCCGATCAGGCCGGTGAGCCAGCTGCCCAGGGCGCCCGCGGCGGCGTGGTTGACCAGGGTTGCGACGAAGATGCCCAGCACGATCGGCACCGGCCGCTTGAAGCGGGCAGCGAGCATGAAGGCCAGGAGCTGGGTCTTGTCGCCGATCTCGGCGAGGGCCACCAGACCGGTGGCAATCAGGAAGGCTTGCATTGCACGCGATTGTCGCCGCTCTGCTGACAAGCACTGGCAGGCCGCCGCAGGCACCATGCAGGTTGTCCATGTGACGGGAGCCGCTGATGAACTTTGCCTACACCCTGGTCTATGTGTCCGACGTGGCCGCATCGCTCGCCTTTTTCGAGCGCGCCTTCGGCCTGAAGACGCGCTTCCTGCACGAGAGCGGCGCCTACGGCGAGGTCGATACCGGCGCCAGCGGCACGAAGCTGGCCTTCGTGGACCACACCACTGCCCGCGAGAGCGTGCAGCACGACTACGTCGCGGCCGACGCCAGCCCGCAGCCCCTGGGCATGGAGATCGGCTTCACGGTGCCCGACGTGCCGGCGGCCTACGAGCGTGCCGTGGGTGCCGGCGCCCGCCCGCTGGCCGCGCCCGTCACCAAGCCCTGGGGCCAGACGGTGGCCTACGTGCGCTGCCCGGACGGCACGCTGGTGGAGCTGTGCACGGCGATGGGCTGAGCCCGCCCCGGCTCAGCGCTCCGGTGCGGCCGACTGCATGCGCCGGGCGATGCTGCCGTCGTCCCGCAGCGACTTCAGCGCCTCGGTCAGCCGTTGACGGCACGGGTGCTCGGCAAGACCGCGCGCCAGCCACAGCTTGACGTCGCGGCCACCGAGCTGAAGGGGCGGGGCGAAGGCATCGGGCCGGAGGTCCAGCGCACGGGCGGCGACCAGGAAGTTCTGCTCCACGCCCAGGGCGGCGTCCACCCGGCCGATGCGCAGCATCTCAAGCTGCTGGCGCGGTGAACTGACCGGGTACTTCGCGATGCGCGGATCGGTCTGCACACCCTCGTGGTAAGTCGGGCCGCGCAGCACGGCGACCGTGCGCCCGACCAGGTCCTCCACGCTGCGAACGGGCGAGCCGAGCGGCAGCCAGACCTGGACCGGCAGGCGCACCACGGTGCCGAGCGTCAGCCCGGCATCGTTCATGTCCTTGCGGTCCAGCATCATGCTGACCTGGCTCACGCCTTGCCCGAGATCCTGGATCGACCGCTGGATGGGCACGAGGCGCAGCGTCATCGGGCAGCGGCTGCGCTCGCCGATGGCACGCAGCAGGTCGGCGTACACGCCGTCGGCACGGCCTTCGGGGCCGCGCAAGCCCCAGGGCGGGATGTCGATGACGTCCGCCAGCAGGGGGGCCTCTTCAGCCGCGCTGCGCAGGGGCCAGGCGCCCACCGTGACCGACCAGGCGGCGGTCAGGCCCAGCCAGGTTCTTCGACGCGCGAACGCTCCGGGGCGGTGCATGCCCCGGTTTTAGCGCATCTTGGCGCCTAGCGGTGAGTTTTAGCGGTGGTGCACGGCGGCCCCAGCCTGGGGCACGGCGGTGCGCTTGCTGTGCGCACGCAGCCGGGGTTCACCAGCGCCGCGGGCCGAGCAGGCCATGCCGACACTCCCGCCGCAGCCCAGCAGGCCCTGGCGTGGGGCCTGCACGGGCCCCAGGGTGACGAGGTCGATGACGGTGGTGCCGCTGGCGCGGGAAGCGATGAGGGACATGACGGGTACTGCAAAGTCAGACCTCCGGCACATCGCAAACCCCGTGCCAGCCCGCCACAATGCAGCGCATGCGACGTGCCGACCGCCTCTTCCAGATCGTCCAGCTCATCCGCGGCCGCCGGCTCACGACGGCCGACTACCTCGCCCATCGGCTGGAGGTGTCGATGCGCACCGTCTATCGCGACATCGCCGCCCTCGCTCAGCAGGGTGTGCCCATCGAGGGCGAGGCCGGCGTGGGCTACCGCATGCGCGCGGGGTTCGACCTGCCGCCGCTGATGTTCAGCAAGCAGGAGGCGCAGGCGCTGGTGGCAGCCGTGCGCCTGGCCGAGTCGCGGCTGGACGCCGCACTCGCGCGCCAGGCCGAGAACGCGCTGTCCAAGATCCTCGCCGTGCTGCCGCTGGACGCGCGTGCCGCCGCCGAGAGCCTGGCGCTGTACGCGCCGCTGCCCGCGCTCGACCCCGCGACCAGCGCCCACCTCACCGCGATGCGCGAGGCCACCGAGTCGCGCCGCAAGCTGCGGGTCGGCTACCTGGACCTCGGCGGCGTGCGCAGCGAGCGCGTCGTGCGGCCGCTGGCCTGTCTGTTCTGGGGCCCGGTCTGGACCCTGGCCGCCTGGTGCGAGCTGCGCAACGACTTCCGCAGCTTCCGCGTCGACCGTGTCGAGACGCTCACCGTGCTGGACGAGACCTTCCGCGACGAGCCGGGCAAGACGCTGGCGGACATGAACCGGCAGCGCGAAGACGCGTAGGGCGGGGCGCGAGTCGCCCGATATCGGATGCGCGGGAAGCGGCTGCTGGGAGGAGGCAGCTCGGCGTCCAGCGCGGCCCGATCGCGCGCAGCAGGCGGGCCTCAGATCATCCAGGGGCAGGTTTCACCGTCGCGACCTGGACTGCCAGGCGAAGCCCCAGCGCCCGGAGGATGGCCGACAGGCTTCGCAGCTCGGGATTCCCGTTGGCAGACAGGGTGCGGTAAAGCTGCGTCGGGTTGAGTTGCGCATCCTCGGCCAGGCTGCGAATTCCGCCTCGAGCGAGCGCCATTTGACGAAGTGCGACCAGCAGGTCCGCCGCCTCCCCGTCGGCGAGCAGCTGGCTCAGGTAGTCGGCCGCGAAAGCCGGGTCGTCCTTGAACAGCTCAGCCATGCCTTCGTCGTGAGGACGGTCCTTCATTGCTCTCTCCTTTGCCAGTCGTGCCACAGCGCCACGGCGCGCTCGATGTCCTGCTCTTGCGACGACTTGTCCCCACCGCAAAGCAGCAGCACCAGCACCGAGCCTGCCCGGGCGTAATAGACGCGATAGCCCGGGCCATGATCAATCCGGAGCTCCCAGACGCCGTCTCGACAAGGCTTGTGATCGCCCAAGTTGCCCGCTTCGATCCGGTTGATGCGACGCGCAACCTGCACCTTGGCGACCGGGTCGCGCAAGCGCTTGACCCACTCGATGACGAGGTCGCGCCCGTCGGCCGAGAGGTAGTGCTTCACCACGAACATCTTGGATTTTCGTTTTTAAACGAAAGGTCGTCAATCTGACGAATCGTCGGGCATGTCCGGCGGCAGGGCCAGGCCACCCAGACGCCCACCCCCCAGGCCGCTGATGCGGAGGGCACGGCAGCTCGCGACCCGCCCTACCGCCGCCCCAACACCCGGATCACTTCGTCTTCTGCCACCGGCTTCGCGATGAAGCCGTTCATGCCCGCCGCCAGCGCCGCCTGGCGCTCCTGGTCGAGCACGGCGGCCGTGAAGGCGTGGATGGGCAGGCCCGCGGTGGCGGGCTCGGCGCGCAGCAGCTCGGTCGCTTTCAGGCCATCGATCTTGGGCATGTGCAGGTCCATCAGCACGCCGTCCAGGCGGCCGGCCTGTTCGCGGGCCAGGCGCACGGCTTCTTCGCCGTCCTCGGCTTCCACGACCTCGGCGCCCAGGCGCTGCAGCAGCGCGGTGATGATGAGGCGGTTGACCGGGTTGTCCTCGGCCACGAGCAGGCGCTGGCCGGCCAGCGGGTAGCGCGGCGGCAGCGGGATGCGCTTGCGGGCCGCCGTGTCGTCCACGGTGAGCGCGGTGGGCAGGGCCAGTTCGGCCCAGAAGCTGGAGCCGCTGTGGCCGTCGCTCTGCACGCCGACACGGCCCTGCATGCGGGTGGCCAGTTCGCGGCAGATGGACAGGCCCAGGCCCGTGCCGCCGAAGCGGCGCGTGGTGGAGTCGTCCGCCTGCGCGAAAGGGCGGAACAGCCGCTCCTGCAACTCGGGCGGCACGCCGATGCCGCTGTCCTGCACGACGATGCGCACACGGCCGGCTTCGGCCGCCGAGAGCTTGAGCCGGATGTGCCCGCGCTCGGTGAACTTCAGCGCATTGACGAGGAAGTTGGCCATGATCTGCCGCACGCGCAGCGGGTCGCCCACCACCAGGCGGGGCAGGCCCGGGTTCAGCTCGATCTGCATGTCCAGCCCCCGCTCGCGGCCCAGCGCAGCGCAGCCTTCGAAACTCGCCTGGGCCAGCGCATGCAGGTCGAACTCGATCTTCTCCAGCTCCAGGTGGCCGGCCTCGATCTTGGACAGGTCCAGCACGTTGGAGACGATCTCGTTGAGTGATTCCGCCGCGGCGACGAGGTGGGCCACGTACTGCGGCCGGCGCTCGTCGGGCCCGGTCTGCTGCAGCAGCCGCGCCAGGCCCAGCACGCCGTTGAGCGGTGTGCGGATCTCGTGGCTCATCGTCGCGAGGAAGGCGCTCTTGGCATGGCTCGCGCCTTCGGCCTGCTGCTTGGCGGCCTTCAGCTCGGCCTCCTGGCGGCGGCGTTCCGTCACGTCCTCGGCCACCCAGAGCGTGGCGCAGTCGGCGCTGTCCGCGGCGCGCCCGGGCAGCATGGCCGGCAGGCCGCGGGCGTTGAACTGCACGGTGATGCGCCGGCCATCGGCACGGATGAAGTCGCGCTCGAAGGCCAGTGCGCCGGCAGCGATCTCGTGGGCGGCCGGCATCGCGGGCTGCGCCTCGGCGAGCTGCGGTTCGGTGCCGCCGAAGATCTCCTGCCAGTGGTGGTTCACGCGCTCGAAGCCCTCGCCGCGGGTGAGTGCGATGCCCACGCTCGCGTGGTCCAGGATGGCCTCGACCTCGATGCGGTCGCGCTCGCTGTCGGTGATGTCCCGCGCGATGAGCATCGTGGCGGGTTCGCCCTCCCAGTCCAGCGCGGCGGCCGACAGCAACAGGTGGCGCCATTCGCCGTTGACGACGATGGCCGTGCGGAAGTCGCGCACCAGGCCCGCCGCCGCCACGGCGTCGGCCAGGCGCTTGGGCTCGCTGGCGTCGGGCCACAGGCCCAGTTCATGGCCGGAGCGACCCATCAGCGCTTCGCGCGGCAGGCTGACGAGCGTGCAGAAACCCGAGTTGGCGAAGCGGATGCGGCCGGTGCTCGCCTGGGCCACGCAGATGGCGTCGGGGCTGGCGCGCAGCACGCGGTCGAGCATGCTGGCGGTGCGCTGGTGCTGCTGCAGCGCCAGCCGCTCGCCGGTGATGTTGTGGCTGACGCCGCGCCAGCCGATGTGGCGGCCCTGGGCATCGAACACCGGCTCGCCCGAGCCCAGCGTCCACAGCAGGCGGCCGTCCGGCGCGCGGAAGCCGTTGATGCGGTCACGGTAGGGCCGCCTGGCGCGCACGTCCTGCAGGAAGGCCTGGTAGTCGGCGTCGCGGATCAGCATCGCACCGCCGGGCAGGCCCAGGCGCATGAAGTCTTCGCGCTTGTGGCCGGACAGCGCCTCGAACTCCTCGGACAGGTAGGTCACACGGAACTGGGCGTCGGCCTCCCAGGCCCAGTTGTTGGCGGCCTGCACGAGCCGGGCCAGGCGGGCTTCTTCGCCGATCGCGCGGCGCAGCGCGGCGCCGAGGATGCGGTTGAGCAGCAGGGCCGACGCCAGGCCCCCGACCGTGAGCAACAGGTGCGCGCTGACGCGCCCTTCGAGCGTGGGTTGCAGCGGCGACAGGCGCCCCGGGATGACGCCCTTCATCTCCAGCAGGGCCAGCACCAGCACGGCCACCAGGTGCAGCAGGGCCAGTGCGCAGGCCGCGGCATTGCCCGCCACGCCGCCGGCCACGGCCACCAGCAGCGGGCCGGCGGCGATCGTGAAGGTCTGGACGCCCAGGCCGGTCTGTGCGGCATTGCCGACGAGCACGAGCAGGGTGCCCGCGAGCACGATCGTCATCGCCGAGCGGGGGTGGCGGCGGCGGCGCAGCACTTCGGCCATGCCGGAGAGCCCCACCAGCATCGCGCCGATGGCCACCCGCTGGCTCTCCCACGGCGCGATGCCGGCCAGGCTCGACATCAGGCAGCCGAACACGACGGCCACGAGGCCGACGCTGCCCAGGATCCAGACCAGCGTGCTCGCGGCCTTGTCCTGCAACGGGTCGGCGGAGGTCGGGGGGTCAGTCCGCAGCAAAGCCATTGCGGGCGTGGGTTCCATCGCAGAAGGGTTTGGTCTGGCTACCGCCGCAGCGGCACAGGCGCGCCTGCGACACGCGGCAGACCATGCGGCCGGTGCCGCTCAGCACCTCCACCGGGCCGCGCAGTTGCAGCGGGCCGTTGGGTTCGGGTTCGATCGCGATCACGCCGCCGCGCTCGGCCGGCATGTCGGTCGGCATGCCGAGCAGGCCGGTCTCGGGTTCGCCGGTGGCCTGGAAGTGGATGTCATGGTGGCTGCCGTCGCAGAAGGGCTTGTTCTTGCTGGCGCCGCAGCGGCACAGCGTGGCCCGTGTGCCGATGGGTTCGCCGCGCAGGCTCAGCGCGCCGCGGATCGCATACGGCCCGGCCTCTCGCACCGACAGCAGGTTCACGGGCGGCGGCGTCTCGTCCGGCTCGCCGTCCTTGCGGCGGTACTGGATGGCGCCGCTCGGGCAGGCGTGGGCGATGTCCACCAGCCGCTCCACGGGCATCGCGTCCGGGTGGATCCACGGGCCCTGCACGTTCGCCAGGAACACCTTCGGGGCGCCGGTCACGCAGAAGCGCGCGTGGATGCAGCGCCGGGCCTCGAAGCGCAGTTCGAGCTTCTCACCCTGCACGACCTCGATGCCGTCGAGCGTTTCGGTCGGCGGTGCCGGGACGGCGGGTGTGGGTGCCGCCGCGACGGCGGCCGGTGCGGCCACGGGCGCGTTCAGGTCCAGGCCGCGTTCGGCCCTTGCGCGCAGGCTCTCCAGCAGCCGGGCGGCGCGCTCGGTGCGCTCGGCGCCCTGGCTCGCATGCAGCGTGGTGGCGCTGTCTGCCAGTTGCGACAGGCGCTCGATGACGAAGCGCCGTGCGCCCGGCCCCGGCGGCATGGCGGCGGCATCGCGCAGCGCCGTGAAGCTCACGCCGGCGTGGCAGTCCGGGTGGCTGTCGCCCGCAGGCAGGCGCGCGGCATGCTCGGCCAGCGGCGTGAAGGCGCGCATCAGGCTCACGGCCAGGTCCACGTGCAGGCTCTTCTCGGCCGACGGCCCGGGCAGCAGGTAGCTCTGTGCCAGCAGACGCAGCATCAGGCCGTAGCTGGCGTTGGCGACGTCGACCGTGGCGGCCGCGGCGGGGTTCTCCAGCCAGACCCGGCCTTCCGGCCGCGGCGGTCGGCGCAGCACCGGGTTGGTGGCGGCGGGCCACGCGGGGGCGAAGCCGGGGTTGGCCTCGCGCAGGGCTGCCAGCTCGGTGCGGATGGCGGCGAAGCGCTGGTAGTGCGAGCTGACGCTGTCGCTCGGCGCGCCCTCGCCCTGGCGCACGATGGCGTCGAACGCCGCCAGCGCTGTCTTGCTGCACAGCACGCGGCGGGCGCCGCACAGGTTCAGCTCGTCGGGGCCGAGCTGCAGGCGGCGGTCGCCGCAGAAGGTGGCGTCCTCGCCGTGCGCGTCCACGAAGGCGCGCAGGTCGGCGCTGAGCGTGGCGTAGAAGTGGCCGACGGTGTCGTAGTCGCGGGCCATCGGCGTGATGCGCGGGGCATCGGTGTTGCGCGTGAACAGGCGCTCCGCGGCAAAGCCCTCGCCGTCGGCCTCGTCACTGCCCTCGGGGCGCTCCAGGTAGATGAAGTGCTGCAGCGTCGCGTCGTTGAACGGCGCCAGCTTGACCACCACACGCGCCGGCAGGTAGCCCGGGTCGAGCGGGAAATTGCCGCGGCCCGTGCGCGGTGCGCCGCCCAGCGCGGCGGTGATGTTCCAGACGGCCACGAGGTGGCCCATCTCCTCCACCGCGACCGCGATGATCTCGCGGCGCCAACGCTCCACCGCCTCAGCCTCGGCGGCCGACAGGCCCTCGGCCTCGCCCTGCTTCAGGCTGAAGGCCGCGTAGAGGTAGGTGCACATCAGGTTGTGCTCCAGCTCGGCAGCCTCGTAGAGGTTGTGCAGCAGTTGCTCGCGACTCGGCGAAGCGGGAAGAGTCGTCGTCATGGGCGCGCGTCCTGGAGCTGACCGAAAGGGGTGCGCACGACCTTAGCACGCAGCCACCCCTGCGGGTGTGAGAGGTCAGGCAGTGCGCAGCCGCGGCAGCCAGGCCAGCGGGTCCAGGCGCGCGGCCGGCGCCTCCACCCAGCGGTGGAAGGGCACGGCCAGGCAGTTCGCGAGCAGCCAGGTGCCGGCCAGCAGCATCAGGCCGACCGCCGGCGTGGCGCCCGGCAGGTGGACCATCAGCGCATTGGTCAGCAGCAGCACCGGGAAGTGCAGCAGGAAGAGCGCGTAGGACGGCGTCGAGGCGCGCGCCAGGCGGGCGCCCCACGCCTCGGGCACCAGCGGCCGGCCGGCGGCGTGCCGCGCCTGCGCCCAGGCCAGCCACAGGCCGGTGACCGATGCCAGCGCCAGGCGGTCGCGCCACTCCAGCGCGAGGGCGGCCCCCAGGGCCACCGCCAGCAGCACGAGGCCTGCCCGGCGGTGTTGCCACAGCCCCAGCCAGTGCACCAGCGCGCCGATGCCGTAGGACACGAAGAAGTACGGCGCGTAGGCATCCAGCCCCGGCTGGCGGTTGAAGACGAAGGCCGACGCCATCACCATGCCGGCCACCAGCACCGGTCCGACGACCAGCCGGCTCGGGTGCCGCCAGCCACGGCGGGCCAGCCACAGCAGGCCCACGAGCAGCGCGAACAGCTGCAGGTCGATGGCCACGTACCAGGCGCCCACCGTCAGCGCTTCGTAGCCGAGCACGTCGTGCAGCAGCAGCGCATGGGCGAAGAGTTGGCCTGCGGTGATGTCGACCGGCACCAGCTCGGGCCAGGACGACGCGATCAGGGTGCAGGCGCCGAGCGTCAGCGCAAGCGCCGCCAGGAAGGGCAGCACCAGGCGCAGGTAGCGGCGCCACAGCAGTTCCGCGACGCCGGCCTGCAGTGCCTTGCCGTGTGGCGAGAGGCCCCGTGCGCTGAGGTAGCCGCCCACCACCAGGAACACCTGGACCGCCATGCGGCCGTACTGGTGCATCGCGCCGGCCAGCCACGGCATCGCCTCGTGCGCGGCACGGGCGATCGGGCCGTAGCTGACGAGGTGGTGCAGCACGATGACCTGGGCGGCCAGGGCCTTCAGGGCGTCGATGTGCGGCAGGCGGCGAGACGGGGTCGACATGGGTCGGGCAGGACCAGTGGGGCGGGCAGGGCGGACGACAAAGAGCAGGGGTCAAAAGCAACGGGCCCGCTCGCGCAGGCCCGTTGTGACAGACGCACGGATTGTACCGGGGTCGCTCCTGGTTAACCCCATTCGTTTCAGGTGGTCACGAACGGCTGCCAGCCTTTTGCAAGCATGGGGCAAGGCTCAGCCCATCAGGCGCCGCAGCCAGGCCAGCAGCCGGGCCAGCAGCCCGGGCGCCGGCGCCGGCGCAGCCTGGGCGGGTGCCACGGCCGCGGGCGGGTGGCGTTCGCGCAGGGCCGCGCCAAAGCGCTGGAAGAAGTCCTCGGCGAGCTTCTGCGCCGCGGCATCCACGAGCCGCGAGCCGATCTGCGCGAGCTTGCCGCCCACGCTGGCCGTCACCTCGTAGCGGAGTTCGGTCTCCTGCGGCGACAGCGCCTGCAGCGACACCTGCGCCTGCCCCTTGCCATGCCCCGCCGCGCCGCCACTGCCCTCGAAGCTCAGCCGGTAGCTGGCCGGCGGGTTCAGGTCCGACAGCTGCAGCTTGCCCTTGAACTTCGCCTTGACCGGGCCGATGGACACCGCCATCAGCACGTCGAAGGCGTTCTCGCCGGTCGGCGTGATCGCCTCGCAGCCGGGCACGGCGGCCTGCAGCATGGCGGTGTCGTTGAGCGCCGCCCAGGCCTGGGCCTGGGTGACGGGCAGGG
Organism: Burkholderiales bacterium; assembly: GCA_003963005.1. Lineage (GTDB taxonomy): Bacteria > Pseudomonadota > Gammaproteobacteria > Burkholderiales > Burkholderiaceae_C > Pelomonas. The sequence continues at coordinate 2,448 of RXJW01000077.1, read as the reverse complement.
TTTGCTGGCCGGTCAGGTTCATGGGGCGGGGGCTGGGTAGTCGAGGTTGGAGCTGGCCGCCGAAGTATCGAACTGGACGTCCCTCCGCGGCCCGCGGGGGGGCGTCAAAGTTTCGATTTCGCGGTACGGCGCGTTGATGGCTCCGTGGGGAATGGAGCTCCGCTTTGCAGCGGTTGCCGTCCTTCGACTTGCCGAACTCGACGCCCTGAAGCGGTCGTTCAACGTTCGCGCTCGGCGGGCGGCGTAGCCGTCCGCTTTAGCAAAAGGTTGGGCAGTGCGGCTCGGCGGAAGGACTTCAACGTCGGGCCCCCCACTGTGCGCCGCCGAGTACTCCAGCAGCGAGGCCACCGCATGCGATGAGCGCGCCTGTAAGCGCAGACACAGCTGGGAAACAGGCATGCAAAACATAGGCACAAGCAAGCCCGACGATGGCGCCGATCACCGCGCCTGCGGCGATGCGTGGGGCGCTGACGAGAAGCTCAAACATGGGAATGTGCTACTCAACGTTGGAGCTGAGCGGACGAAACTGGCTGGCCGCACGCAGCGACGATCACCTGCCGAGCGGAGTGCGGCCAGCCGGTTGAGGTCCGCTCGAGCGACCGGTTAGAGCTCTCGGGGGAGGACGCGATGGGTTGTGGACAGACGGACTTCATTCGGAGACCGATGCAGATGAACTGCGGCGACTTTGCCACCAAATTGAAACCCAAAAGAGACCGCCCGATACGAGCCCAAAGCCGGCGAAGGGCAGGAACTGGCCAGGAGTGTCAGAGAAGACCATGGCCGCAGGAAGCGCCCCGATGATCAGGCCGGAGCCGAGCGAAGTCACGAGATTGACTAAGGCGAACCTTCGAAGGACCAGAAAGACAGGCAGTCCGAGAACGAAACCGTGAAGCAGAGAGATAGCTGCTATCCACCAGGCAAGGAGTGGATTGAGGAAAGCGACGGCAAAGACCGCACCAGGAACAACGCACGCGAATACAAGCGCGGAAAAGGCGATGAAGTTCGACGGCCTAGCCACTGCGGTAAAGCTCTAACGTTTGAGTTCAGCCGACCAGCCAGCGAAGCTGGCGCAGGTCGGCTGCAATGACCGGTTGAGCATCATTTCGGCGCCGACCAAGGATCCATTCGGGTGACCTTCTGGATAGAGCCAGACCACAGACCCAAGTGGCCTTTATCCGTCATCGAGAAGACACCCTCCACGATGACATATCGATTGTTGGCGCTCGCCGCTGACTTCTTTGGCAAGCGCTCGACGTCAAGCCAAAGCCCGTTCTTCGTGATGCCCTGCAAGTAGTCTTCCCGATGGAGGTAGATCGCATTGCCTTCGAACTCCAGTCGTGCGAAGCCTATTACTCTGACCGGCTTGCCGTCGAACTCCCTCGGCGCAGCGACGAGGCTGATTAAGGAGACGTCGACCGACTGTGCAGAGCCTGCGGTCGCGAAGGCAACAAGCCCGATAAAAGCCGCACGCCTTTTCATGATGCTCAACTTGTTGTAGACCGCAGGGCAGCGCGGCCTATCACGGCGGCCCGCGCAGTAACAGGTCGCCTTGCAAGCGATCCAAGTGCTTGTCGGGCCTGGCCTTTCATTTCATTTGACTGTTCATTCATACAGTACTAAATTTCCCATCAAAAGCCGCGTCCGTTACAAATTTGCTTGGCCGGTTTGCGGCACCGCCAAGCGGAGGCTGCCATGTTGCCTGCCGTCGTGCGTCCAGCCATTCCTCGCGCGGCCTTGCGCCCGAGCACGCCTGTCAATCTACCGCCGTTGCGCTCCGTTAGGCTGCTCGACCAATTGCGTGAGCGCGTTCGAATGTTGCACTACAGCAGGCGTACCGAGCAGGCGTACTTGTACTGGTCGCGCGCCTTCATCCGGTTCCACGGCCTGCGCCATCCGGCGGAGATGGGCGGCCCCGAGGTCGAGGCCTACCTGACCTATCTGGCATCAGACCGGGGGCTGTCTCCGTCCAGCCATCGCCAGGCCTTGTCTGCACTCCTGTTTCTCTACGGCAAAGTGCTGGGCCTTCAGTTGCCGTGGATGCAGCAGATCGGTCGTCCGGTGCCCAAGCGGCGCTTGCCCGTTGTGCTCAGTGTCGATGAGGTGTTGTCGGTGCTGGCCAGGTTGCAGGGCGAGCATCAACTGCTTGCGCGACTGCTGTACGGCACGGGGTTGCGCATCACCGAGGCCATAAGCCTGCGGGTCAAGGGCATCGACTTTGCTCAACGCGCGATCTACGTGCGCCAAGGCAAGGGAGGCAAGGACCGCGTGGTGATGCTGCCGCAATCCTTGGTCTCCCCGTTGCGAGAGCAGCTGGGCCGGGTTCGCCAGATTTGGGCGGCCGACGTGGAATCAGGGCATGCCGGGGTGGAGCTGCCGCATGCGCTGGAGCGCAAGTACCCGCGGGCCGGTGTCAGCTGGGGATGGTTCTGGGTCTTCCCTCAAGACCAT
>RXJW01000231.1 GCA_003963005.1 Burkholderiales bacterium | reverse complement strand
CTGTCGGCAGTAGCCCGCTGAGTACCGCGCATCTCAGCTCTCTCCGGGCTGTGGACTTACACCATGCGCTGGGACACGACCCTGGACATCCCCGCTTCTGGCACCGCGCAGCACCGACTTTTCGCGTAGACCGCGCGCGCATGCCCATCTGAATATCGATGCCGCCCTCACGGAGGCGACATCGATGCGATTCCTCTCCTTCTTCGCACCAAGGCAGACCGCCGCCCGGGCCCAGGGCAGCCCTGCCCCTGCGCAGCAACCGGCCTTCGCCAGCCATCCCTCGGTGGATCCAGGGCTGGCCGCATCAAGCGTGGACGAGTTGCTTGCCGCGCATGCCGCGCTGCTGTCGCGGATCAAGCTCTGCTACGGCACGGACCGCGCGACCTTCGAGGCCGACCTGCTCGGGCCGATCCGCAACTTCGCCGACTTCGTGAACCTGCTGCCGGCCACGGCGGACAACTACTTCTCCGAGGTCGGTGGCCTGTTCCGCCTCGGCCTGGAGGTGGGCTTCTTCGCACTGCAGGGCACCGACGGCCACATCGTGTCGGGGCGTTCCACCATCTCGACGCGGCGCCATCTCGAGCCTCGGTGGCGGCAGGCCACCTTCCTGGCAGGCCTGTGCAGCGAAATGCACCGCACGCTGAGCCACGTCGTGGTGACGGATGAACGCGGAAACGAGTGGCCCGCCTACCTGTCTCCACTGAGTCGCTGGCTCTCACAGCAGCGATCCCCGCGCTTCTTCATCCGCTGGCTGGCAGGCGCCCAGGAAGCGCGAGCCCTGGGGCTCTTCGCGCTGCGCCACGTCGTCACCGACCAGACGATGCAGCACCTGGCCACCGGCAACACGGTGGTCGTGCCGCAGTTCCTGGCCTGCCTGGCCGGCATGCCGCTGTATCGCGAGCAGAGCATCCTCGTCGAACTCGTGAAGCGCGCGACCGCGCTGGTCATCGATCGGGACCTGATCGCCAACGCGAACCGATACGGCCGGCCGATCCTAGGCGCACATCTCGAACGCTACCTGCTGGATGCGATGCGACGCTTGGTCACCACGCATACGGCGTGGGCCCCCAACCAGGACAAGTCGCGCGTCTGGTACGGCAAGGACGGCCTGTTCATCGTCTGGCCCAACGCGGCCGCCGAGATCCGCAAGCTGTTGGAGGAGGACGAGCTGCCGGGTATTCCCAAGGCGCCAGAGACCATCCTCGAAATTCTGCTGAGCGCGGGAGTCCTGGAGCCTCGCAGTGCTGGTGAGGCGCTGTGGAACATCGCTCCCCCACCGGGCAAGACCACCATTGAAGCCGTCAAGCTCGCGGCGCCCGAGATCCTTCTCAGTGCCCACCTGGATCCGGTACCTCCGCTCCCCACCGCCCTCGTGGCTCGCGCAGCAGCACCCACTGCGCCGATGGCTCCGCCCGCGACACCCACGACGACAACGCCTGCCGCGCCAGCGACCCCAGCACAGCCGCCGGCCCCTGTTCAAGCTCCACCGCAGGTGCCAAGCGAAGCGCCGGCGCAGGGTGAACAACTCGAGCTGGATGTCGGCCTCTCAGCACAGCAACCTGAACCGGTGGACCCTGCCAGCAACGCGACCGCGCCGGGCATTCCCGTGTTCAAGCTGGAAGCGCCCATGCGTCTGAACCCGCGCGTGCGCGATGCCCTGGCCCTTGCGATCGACAGCATGAACGGCGACGCCAGGGCCGCGATCGCGGTCACGGTACCCGCCGGCGTGTTCGTTCCGCTGGACCACTTCAAGCGATCCAACGTCGACCTCCCCGTCGTGCTGCGCGCGCTGGCCGAGGCCGGCATGGCGGTGGCAAGGAAGGCCTCACGCGTCGACACGGTCCAGCACGAGTTGGCCGGAGCGCCCGTGCTCGGCTTCGTGCTGAAGCCTCAGTTCGTCAGAGGCCTGGATCCCGCCGACTTCGCCACTCTGCAGGAGGATGGCCATGCTGGTGCGTGAATACGAGATGCCATGGCGCCCCGCCTACGAGATGTGGGCCAGCGCCGCCTGGGTGGTGGGGCTGCTGTTCTTCGTCCATCTCGGCGGACGTGGCCTGATCACGTCGGCCATCGCCCTGGGCCTGGGCGGCATGGCCCTACTGATGGCCGCGCACCGCGCGCGCCAGGGACTGCGCGTGTTGACCGTTCGCGCATCCCTGTCCGGCAAGGCCATGCAGGTCATCACGACGCGCAAGCTGGAGACCCTGACGCGAGATCCGAACCAGGTCTTGATGGGCTATGGCTTCGAATGGCTGCCGGTCCACTCGCAGCGGCTGTATGAACTCGCGAAGGTCAACTACAAGGACTACGCGGTGTCGCCACAGGTGTTGCGGTTGCTCGGCTTCGAGGTCAACCCGCAACCTGACGCCGAGATCGGCCTGCCCTACATCCACGGTGTCGAGCCGCGCGAGACGCTGCTGTATCGGCCGCTGCAGAACTTCGAAGGCGGCACGCTGTTGGTGGGCACGACGCAATCGGGCAAGGGCGTGGCGCTGGCCTACTTCCTCACGCAGGCGATCCGCCGCGGCGACGTGGTCGTCTTCGTCGATCCCAAGAACAGCCGGCGCCTGAAGCGCATCGTCCAGCGCGCCTGCCAGGACTACCGCGAGGCGGACACCTTCATGGAGTTCCATCCGGCGTTCCCGGAAGTCGGCGTCCGCCTGGACTTCACGTTCAACTGGCAGAAGCCGACCGAAATCGCCTCGCGCATCCAGTCCATCATGCCGGTCGATACGGCCGGCGCCTTCACGGCCTTCGGGTGGGATGCCGTCAACGTCGTCGTGCAGGGCCTCGTGAGCCTCGAAGACCGGCCCAACCTCCTCAAGCTCACGCGCTACATCGAGGGTGGCATCGAGCCCGTTCTGGAAGCGTCGCTGCAGCGCTTCTTTGATCGGCAGCTCGGCGCCGGATGGCGCGATTCGCAGGAGATGCGCGCCCTGCTCCAGACCGCCGCTCGCGGCGGCATCAAGAAGCCCTCGGAGGTCGCCACGCCGCAGCTGCTGGCCTTCGTCTCCTACTACGAGCAACGCATCCCACAGACGCAGCGCGACAAGGTGATCGACTCGCAGATCCGCGTGTTCCGCCACAACCGCGAGCACTACCAGAAGATCACGGCCAACCTGCTTCCCATCCTCGCGATGCTCACGTCCGGCGACCTCGGTCAGAGCCTCTCGCCCGACCCGTTCGATCTGGACGACAAGCGTCCGATCATGAACTTCGAGAAGATCGAACGCGGCGGCCATGTGCTCTACATGTGCCTGGACTCGCTGCCCGATCCCTCCGTGGCTTCGGCCATCGGCGCCCTGGCCATTGCCGACCTCGCGGCGCGCGCGGGCATGCGCTACAACCTCGGCATCAACCAGCGCATCACGCTCGTGGTCGACGAGATCGCCAACGTGATCAACCAGCCGCTGATCGAGATCCTCAACAAGGGTGCGGAAGGCGGCATCCAGTCCATCTGCGCGATGCAGACGCTGGCCGACCTGGCCAAGCGCCTGGGCTCCGAGGACGCCGCGCGCATGGCTCTGGGCAACCTCAACAACCTGTTCGCACTGCGTTCCAAGGACCGCCCGACGCAGGACTTCATCGTCGAGACATTCGGCAAGACCGGCATCCACACGATGCGCGTGGGCCTCAACCAGGGGGCCGACACCCACCTCGGTGACTGGAGCGCCGGCAAGACCGTGCAGGTGACCGAGTCGATGGAGGAGCGCGTACCGGTGGACATCCTCGGCAAACTGCCCAACCTGCAGTACTTCGGCTCTGTCGCCGGTCGCCTGGTGAAGGGACGCTTCACCATCCTCGACGCCGACTTCGACCAGCCGCCCGCCGCACACAGGGAGGCTGCCTGATGATCCGCTACGTCTGGATCGGCGCGATGCTGGCCATCCTGTGCATCGTGCTCTACATCCCTTCGGCAGTGCCGCCCGAGCGCTTCCTCGACGTGCTGCGCACCGAGCATGAGCTCAACAAGACCGTGTGGGGCGAAGCAACGGCCGAGCGCATCCTCGTCCGCATGCTCGACATGCAGGAGGCCGGCAAGCAGCTCAGCACACCACCCGAGGCCGCGTCGCAACCGCAACCCGGAAGTCCCGTGGACACCGCCGTGGCTAAGCAGATGAGCCAGGTCAGCACGCGGCTCTTCGGCAACCCTTACTTCCGCTCCATCGACTCGCTGTTCGTGCTGGTGACCTACCGGCTCAGCGCGCTTGTCGAGCTCGTGCCGCTGCTGTTGATCTTCTGTGGCGTGGTCGCCGTCGATGGCCTTGTACTGCGGCAAGTGCGAGCCCGCGAGTTCGTGCCCCATAGCGCCGAGCTGTACGGCGGCAGTGTCGTGGGCGGCATCGCGCTGGGCAGCGCGGTCGTCGTCGCGTGCTTCCTGCCCGTTCGACTGCACCCGATGTTCATCACGCTGTCGCTGCTGCTGATGCTGTTCGTGCTGAGCCGCGCGCTCGCGAACTATCACGCCATCCGCTGACCCCCTGCGAACTCGGCCCAGCTTGGGCCGGATTTCCGAGTGCGTCGGCCAGAGGTCTTCCCTACGCTGAAAGCACTGAGACGACATCCGTTTTCGTCTCCAAGGGATCACCCGATGCATGGCGCAATGCAACTCTCGCGAGGTCTGTCGATGGCAACTCCGATCGACCATGCCGACTGCCAGCAGCCCACCGTTCAGACGGGCGTCTGGGTCGATGAGCACGACTGGCTGCACCGCATCTTCAAGTCGGCCGAGAACCGCTCGCCGAAGTTCCGCTTCCCCGATCTGCTCGGCGCCTGCGTGTCCCTGGCCGTGGGCTGCGAGGACGGACAGCAGCGCCTGGTCGAGTACCTCGAGACGCGCCTGACCCTGCGCGATCCGAAGACCGAACGCCGCAGCTGCGACATCTGGAGCGCGCAGTTCGACCAGTTGATGCAGGCACACCGCGCCGCCTGGAACCGCTTCCCCAACCCGATGTTCGAGCTGGACCAGATCACCACGGCATGCGTGGCGATCGCGATGGTGCACACCGATGGCCCCGCCCAGGTCCTGCACCAGGCCAGGCTCAACCTGCTGGAGCGCGCGCAGGCCCGCCGGGTCGCGACGAACTGATCGCCATGATGCGCCGCACCTCCATCGTCTCCACCGCCGTGGCTCTCGCCACTGCGGCGATGCCGCTCACCAGCCACGCGTGCTGGGACGAGGCCGAGCGTCTCTACGGCGTGTCGGCGAGCCTGCTGTACGCCGTTGCCCGCGCCGAGTCGGACCTCAATCCCGCGGCCGTGAACCTGAGCCACAAGGCACGCACCGGCACCTACGACATCGGCCTGATGCAGATCAACAGCGGCCACCTGCCTACGTTGGCCGCTGCCGGTATCCGCGAGCAAGACCTCTACGACAGCTGCACCAACATCAAGGTCGGTGCCTGGCTGATGGCCCACGCCTTCGCGCGCCACGGCGTGTCGTGGGACGCAGTCGGTGCCTACAACGCGGCCTGCACCCAGCTCAAGGGCAATGCCTGCACCGAAGCCCGCAGCCGGTACGCCTGGCGCGTCTACCGCCGGCTTCCCGCAAGCGCCACCACAGCGCCGCGACGCGCCGCGGCAACCGCTGCGGCGCAGCCTTCGCCTGCGATCTACATCCTGTCCGCGAGGGTGTCGCCATGAACAAGCGGCTCACCGAACTGGCCGCCGCGACCTCGCTCGCGATGAGCCTCGTGCTCACCTGCTCCTCCTGCGCGCAGCTGAAGCGCGAGGAGCCGGCAGTGGCTGAGGCTTCGCCAGAGCCCGCCGTGCGCCGCGTCGCGCAGTTCTCCTTCGGTCGCGATGCGAGCTTCGGCGTGTGCGCCGAACCCGCCTGCCCACATGTGACGCCGAAGACGCTAGCCAGCGCCGCCCCGGCGCCGCAAGCCGCCTCATTGCCGGAGGTCCGTCCCGCCCCCGTAGTGGTTCCCGTGCGGCTCGTGGAGCCTGCGTCCCCAGCGGCATCGCAGCCTGGCCCGTCGAAGGTGTCACAGGCCACCGACCGCACCCGTCACCTCGTCGTCGGCTTCGCGTTCGGCTCCGCCGAGCTGAGCGCCGCTGCACGCGTTGCGCTTGACGCCTCGCTGAACGACGCACGGCAGTCAGACCGCATCGTCATCTCCGGCCGCACCGATGCGGTCGGTGACGTGAAGCCGAACCAGGCACTGGCCATGGCGCGTGCGATGGCGGTGCGAGACCACCTGCGCACCCTCGCTCCCGACCTGGGAGCCACGATCTCCATCGACGCGCAGGGCCGGTGCTGCTTCGTTGCATCGAATGCCGACGAAGGCGGGCGCGCTCGCAACCGCCGCGTCGAGATCGTCTTCATGGCCGCGGGAGGTGCGTGATGAATCAGCCGATTCTCCGACCCGCTGCCCAGGTTCCCGAAGAACGGGGAGAGGAACTTCCGCAAGGGAGTGCTTCGACGCGTGCTTCCGCATACCCGCAGTCCAAGCGGAAGGTCAGGCCCGGATGGAAGGCAACCATCGTCCGGACCGAGAGCTTCGCGAGGCTGCGGGCCATCCAGAAATCCACGAGCGATCCCGCGATCGACCTGAGCTATCTGACGGACGCGTGCCTGCAGATTGCTTTGGAGCTTGGTGCGGAGGCGATCGTGAAGCGCGCATTGGATGCCCTGCGTCCGGTGCGCACCACTTCCTGATCTTCACGTTCCATGGAGCAAGCAATGAATGCAGCCCTTTCGCATGTCCGCGCACCCTCGCGCAAGACGCTGGCCCTGATGGGCCTGTTCGCCCTGGCCTTCGTGGCCTTGCTGGCCGCCTCGCCCAGCCATGCGCTGGACCTGGTGGCCTTCACCGGCATCACTGGCCCGCTGGTGTCCGCGCTCACCCAGCTGGCCGGTCTGGCGCCGGGTGTGAAGGCCCTGGTCGGTTTCGTCGGCTTCGTCGTGGCCTTCATCAGCCTGGCGGCGCTGCGCAACTTCGGCCCGGTGCTGTTCTACCTCGGCATGGCCATCTTCGGTGCCGTGGGCCTGACGATCGCTGGCGCGATCCTCGGCGCGGTGGTCTGAGCAGCCGCTGCAACTGCGCACAGGCAGCAAGGGGAACGCGATGCAGTCAGACACCTACATCCCGCGCCGATTGGACGACCAATGGAAGATCGGCTTCTGGGACGCCGATGTCGCGTTCCCCTTCGTGTTCTCGCTGTTCGTCGGCTACCTGACGAGCACCAAACTCGGCTTCGCCATCTGTGCCGCCGCCGGCATGTACCTGAGCCGGTGGGTGTCGCGCACCAAGGCCGACAAGCACCCCGCATTCGCGATGCACTGGGCCCACTGGGCCCTCCCGGCCAACCCCATCACGGCGCTGCGCGCTACGCCGCCGTCCCACCTGCGCCGCATGGTCGGCTGATCCCCAGGGACACACGCCATGGACTTCGAACGCCACCAGAACGACCTGCGCGCCCAGCGCAAGGCCAACCGCATGCTCGGCGCCATCGTCGCCCTGCTCGCCTTCTGCCAGCTCATCTCGCTGGGCGTGATCGCAAGCGTCGTCGGCAGCGAGCGCACGGTGATCGTGCCCCCTTCCATCGATCGCACCTTCTGGGTCACGCGGGACCAGGCGAGCCGCGAGTACCTGGAAGAGATGGCCGGCTTCGTCACCTGGCTGATGCTGGACGTCTCGCCTTCGACCATCGACTGGAAGCGCAACGTGTTGCTGAACTGGGTCCTCCCCGATCAGCACGCGGCCATGAAAACCAAGATGGACCTCGAGGCCGAGCGGCTGCGCAGCAACAACGCCACGACCTCGTTCCTCATCCAGCAGTTCACCGCCGATGAAAAGGAGCAGTCGGTCCTGATCACCGGGCGCCTGCGGCGCCAGATCAATGGAGCCGACGTCGGTGAACCCGAGACGCGCGCCTACCTCGCCCAGTTCAAGTACACGGGCGGCCGCGTGCACCTGCAAGCCTTCAAGGAGATCCAGAATGCCCAGAACGGTCAAGTTCGCGTCGGCGCTGCTGATTCCGCTGCTGTGGTTCGCTGAGGTCCCGGCGGCCCTCGCGCTGCAGGTCGTCGAAGGCAGCGATGGCGTCACGATCGACGCGTCCATCTCCATCAAGGAGCCGACGCGCATCCGCATCGACGGTGCGGCGATCACCAACGTCTTCGGCAACATCTATTCGAGCAACTGCGGCGCGGCCGTGACGACGCCGCCTGGCCAGGCCGGTGGCACCCCCGGCGTTTCGCCGCTGACCCCGCAGGTCAATCCGGCCGGCGAGATCGTGCTGGAGTGCGACACTGACAAGGGCGAGATCTACGTGCGCCCGGTCGGCGGGGCGGGCAAGCCGGTCAACCTCTTCGTTTCGAGCCAGCACGCGACCTACACGCTGCTGCTGCGCCGCACGGACACGCCGGCCGACACGATCGTCATCCGCGACAAGACGCCGCGGATCGCCAAGGCCGACCAGGCCAATGCGCCGACCACGCGCCAGCCGCAGCATGTGCGCGCGCTGAAGGCCATGCTGGTCGCCATGGCGTCAGACCGCGTGCCGGCGGACATCCGCGTGGACGAGGTCAACCGCACGCTGCAGCTGTGGGTCGAGGCGCGTTTCTCGCTGACGCGCCTTTATGAAGGGCGTGGCCTTATCGGCGAGCGCTACACGCTGACCAACGTCAGCAACCAGAACATGGTGCTAGCAGAGCAGGAGTTCGACCGCGAGAGCGGCGGGGTACTGGCCGTCTCGATCGAGAACCACAACCTGCGCCCCGGCGAGAGCACCACGGTCTACGTCATCCGGCAGGGAGCTTGAGCCATGTCGCCATCCCTCAAAGAGAAACTGACCGGCTTCATCGACCGCATGCCGCCGCGCACCCGCCAGTGGGCGACGGTGGGCGCGATCTCGGCGGTCGCCATGGGCATCCTCTGGGCGGTGTTCGCCATGGGTTCCGGCGACGCGTCGCAACGCGCTGCCACGTCCAAGGCCGATTTGAAGCCCACCAACGTGGACCTGATGGCGCCGGGTGCGCAGGTACGAGAAGTCGAAACCTGGGTCGGCAAGGCTGGCCGCGAGCTCGAGCAGTACAAGAGCGACCGCGAGGAGCAGCGCCGCATCAACCGCGATCGGCAGGAAGCGCAGGACGCGCTGATGCGCCGCTTCGCGGACCTGGAGTCGCGGCTGAAGGCCACCCCACCGGCCGCGCCCGCCTCTGTCGCACAGCCCGCACCGCCGGCACCCGTCCAGCCCCAGGCCGCCAGCACCTATCCGCCCGACGCCGCGCTCGCCCGCAGCGGGCTGCCGCCCCCGCCGCCGCCCGCGCGTGCGCGGACCGCCGGCATGCCCGACGGCACGCCCGGCCTCGACATGGCGGCGCCGCCACCTCAGCCCGCACTGGTCCGCGTCACGCTGGCCCAGCCACAGAAGGTGGTCGATGCAGTCGGTGACGACGGGAAGTCCGGCGCCCAGACCATCGACACGTTCCTGCCGGTGAGCTTCACGCGCGGCACGCTGATCGGCGGCCTCGACGCGCCCACCGGCGGCCAGGCCCAGAGCAATCCGCATCCCGTGCTGATCAGGCTCTCGGACAACTCGGTGCTGCCGAACCGCTTCCGTGCCGAGTACCGCGAATGCTTCGTCGTGGCGGCCGGCTACGGCGACATCAGCTCAGAGCGGGCCTACCTGCGCACAGAGTCGCTGTCGTGCGTCCGCCCGGACGGCGTCGCATTGGAAGTGAAGATCCAAGGCAGCGTCTATGGCGAGGATGGCAAGGTCGGCATGCGCGGCCGCCTCGTGACCAAGCAGGGGCAGATGCTGGCGAACGCGTTGATGGCCGGCGTCATCAGCGGCATCGGCCAGGGCATCTCGACCGCCAACACCACGTACAGCACGTCGGCCCTGGGCTCCGTCGCCACGACCTCCGGGTCGGATGCCTACAAGGCGGGCCTGGGCAGCGGCGTCGGCAAGGCGCTGGATCGCCTGGCCCAGTACTACATCAAGCTGGCCGAACAGACCTTTCCCATCATCGAGATCGACTCGGGTCGCGAGATCGACGTCGTGCTCACCAAGGGCGTCCGCATCGATGGCGGCAGCTCGGCCAAGGCCTCGCCCACGTCCTTCCCTCGGATCCCCGAGCCCTCAGACCGTTACCAGAAGGTGGCCAATGAAGACGACTAAGCCCAACGCCGTCCGGCGCGCCGCCGCGGCTGCGCTGCTCCTTTGCGCCGGCATCGCAGCCGCTGCGACGCCGCAGGAAGCCCGGCTGCTGGCGAGCCTGAAGAAGGCTCATCCCGGCACGCAGTTCACGTCCGTCAACGCGAGCGCCGTGCCCGGCCTGTACGAGGTCTGGATGGGGCCGAACGTGGCCTTCGTCGCCTCTGCCAATCCGCGCTACTTCGTCTTCGGCCGGGTCATCGACACCGCGACGATGACGGACATCACCGGGCCCAAGCTGGCGCGCGCCGAACAAGCGCGTGCGGTCAGCGATCCGTCGAGCGCCGAGGGCAAGCCGATCGCGGTGGACAAGCTGCCGGTGGCGGATGCGCTGAAGACGGTCCATGGCACCGGCGCCCGGACGCTCTACGTGTTCAGCGACCCGGCCTGCCAGTTCTGCCGGCGCCTGGAGCCCGAGCTGTCGAAGCTGCAGGACGTGACGGTCTACACCTTCGTGCTGCCTTTCCTTGGCCGGCAACTGCCCCAGGCCGTCCTCTGCGCCGCCGATCCCGGCAGGGCCTGGCGCGCACTGATGGTGGACGGCGACAGCAGCGGCCTCTCGCAACAAGCCGAGTGCGCTTCGGCGCTGGACCGCAACCTGCAGCTCGCCCGCCAGCTGGGCGTCAGCGGCACGCCGACGCTGTTCTACGCCGACGGAACGCGCACCGCGGGCTATGTGCCGGTCACCGAGGTCGAGCGCCGCATCGCGGCCGTCGATGCCACCAGCCGCCAAGCCAGCGCCGGGCGACCAGCAACTTCCACGGAGAAGACGCCATGAACCTCGCTTCCTTCCGGATGCTCGGCGCCGTGCTGAGCATCGTCAGCTTTGGGCTGGCCGGCTGTTCCAGCCTGAGCGGCCTCGACGGCACTTCCAGCTACGGCTGCAAGGCGCCCGAAGGTGTCAAGTGCCTCTCTGTCTCCGGCACCTACTACAACGCGCTGCAGAACAACCTGCCCTCGCAGCGCCACGGGTCGTCCGGCGCGAACGAGGGCGCTGCCGCGCCCGCTCCAGCCCCTGCGCCCTCAAAGTCACCGTCCCGGTACGTTCCCGCGGTCATGTCGGCCGCCGACGGCGTGGCGGTCGGGGCCTCTGCTGCGTACGTCGCGGCGCCGCTGCGCAGCACGCCCAAGGTGCTGAGGTTGTGGATCAAGCCGTGGGAGGACGCCGAGAGCGACCTCAACGGCGAGAGCCTGGTCTACGTGCAGGTGGACAACGGCCGCTGGATGGTCGATCACGTCCAGCGCCTGGCGCGCCAGCAGTACGCGCCGGTGCGACCGATGAAGTTGCCGACCTCCGGTGCCCAAGCCTCGAACGAGCCGGCCAGGCAGGGCGCGCAACAGCCCGCCGACGACGCCTCATCACTGGCAGGCGCGCTGCGAGCACTGCAGAACCGCACGCCCGCCGCGGCCGACAACTGAACTCAACGGAGGAGCCAGACCATGCTCAACACCCTTCGCGCCGGCTTGTTCGGCAACGACGATGGCGGTGGGGCCAGTCCTGGGCTCTTCGGCTTCGGTGCGTCCGACGACTCGCCCGCCGACCAGTTCGCGAGCTGGCTGCCCTATGCCTCCTACCTGGACGACGAGCAGCTCTTCGTCAACCGGGACGGCATCGGCTTCATGCTGGAGATCATGCCGCAGAGCGGCGCGGACGATCGCATGGTCGAGGTCCTCATCTCGCTCTACGCGAACTGCCCGGCCGGCACCGGCGTGCAGTTCCACCTGTTCGCCTCGCCGCACATCCGGTCCCAGCTGCGCCAGTACGCCAACCTGCGCTCCGAGGACGGCGACCAGGTCAGCAAGGCCCAGTCCTGGGGGCGCCCGGCCCGCAACGACAACCTGTTCCGCAAGCTGGCCCGGCGACGCTTCGAACACCTGACCGCGGGCGCGCAGCGCTCGCTGACCCAGGGCTTCCACTACACGATCCGCGACTTCCGCCTGATGATGAGCGTGACCGTGCAGGGAGACCCCTCCACGCTGTCGCGGCGCGAGGAAATCATCTCGCTTCGCGACGGCATGGCGACCACGCTGCGTTCGGCCTCGCTGCCCAACCGGGTCTGCGACGCCGCCGACCTGATCAACTGGTGCTCGCTGTTCGTCAACCCCGACCGCATCACCAGCACGCACGGCCCGGACCTGCACTACGACGACGGGCGCGAGATCCGCGACCAGATCGTCGACCACGACACCATCCAGGACGCCAAGGCCAACGGCCTGCATCTGTGGAAGGAAGGCGGCGGCCCGGGCATGGACGTGCGCTTCTATTCGATCAAGTCCTTCCCGGAGCGATTTGGCCTGTGGCAGATGGGGGCGCTGATCGGCGACCTGATGCAGCCGGCCCTGCAGTACAACGCGCCGTTCCTGCTCACCATGGGGGTCCACGTGCTGGACCCCAACGCCACGCGGACCACGGTGACGGCCAACCACGTTCGCGCCACGCAGAACGCGGACAGCAAGATGGCGCGGGTGATGCCGGACGTCGGCAAGAAGGCACGCGACTGGACCGCCGCAGCCGACGTCATCGACGCCGGTGGCGCCATCGTCAGCCTGTACCACCAGCTGGCGGTGTTCAGCCCGCCGGAGCGCTCGGTGCAGGCGCAGGAGACGGCCAAGGCGATCTGGCGCGCCCGCGGATTCGAGCTCAACGCCGACGTCTACATGCACCGTCAGGCGCTGATCGCCAGCCTGCCCATGACGATGTCGCCGCGCTTCTACGGCGACCTGCGCAAGATGCGGCGCGTCACCCGCAAGACCATGGGCAATGCGATCCACCTCGCGCCGCTGGTGGCCGAGTGGCGCGGCACCCGCACGCCCACGCTGCTCTTCGGTGGCCGGCGCGGCCAGTTGATGACCCTCGACGTCTACGACAACGACTTGGGCAACTACAACTTCGCGATCATCGGCGCCCCGGGGTCGGGCAAGTCGGTCCTCATGAACGAGATGGCCTGGTCCTACCGGTCCATCGGGGCCCGCGTCTGGATGCTGGACCTGGGCCGCTCTTTCGAGAAGCTCTGCAAGAAGGCCGGCGGTACCTACATCGAGTTCCGCACCGACGCCCGCATCAACCTGAACCCCTTCAGCGTCGTGTCCGACGAACGGGTCGCGGCCGATGGCTCCACCGAAGGTGGCATCAACGAAGACATCGACATGCTCAAGCCGGCGCTGGCCAAGATGTGCTCGATGGGCAGCACGCTGGAGGAAGTCCAGCTCAAGGCGCTCGGCGCCATGACACTCAAGCTCTACAAGGAGTACGGCCGCGACCTGACGATCACCGGCCTGCGCGACGCCCTCATCACCGGCAGCATCCCCGAACTCGGGCTCACCAACGACCAGCGCATCAAGGACCTGGCCGTGATGCTGAACCCGTACACGAAGGACGGCGAGTACGCGCGCTTCTTCGAGGGCCGCAACAACATCGACTTCTCGAACGACTTCATGGTCATCGAGAACGAGGAACTCAAGCGCAAGCCCGAGCTGCACGCGGTCGTCAACATCCTGCTGATGTACCAGATCACCGGGCAGATGTACCTGACCCGGGATCGGAAGAAGCTGCTGTTCATCGACGAACTCAAGCAGCAGCTCGGCGAGATCGGCTCCGACGATCCGGTCAAAGCCGCGGTGGTCGAGGAGGCTGCCCGCCGCGCCCGCAAGTACGGCGGTGCGCTCGGCACCGCGACGCAGAGCGCCGACGACTACTACGGTTCGGCCCAGATGGAGGCGGCCCTGAACTGCTCCGACTGGACCTTCCTGTTGCGCCAGAAGGCCGAGTCGATCGAGCTGCTGGGCCGCAACGGCCGCATCTCGATGGATGAGTCGAAGAAGCGCCTGCTGCAGTCGCTGCGCACCGAGCCGGGCGTGTTCTCCGAGTGCTACATCTCATCGCCGGTCGGCGAAGGCGTCGCGCGCAACATCCTCGATCCCTTCAGCCACCTGCTGTTCAGCAACAAGCTCGAGGACAACGCACCGCTCGACGAACTGCGCCGCGCGGGGCTGTCCATCGACGACGCGATCGCCGAGCTCCTGCGTCGCCGGGGGTATGCGGCATGAAGCAACTCGCCCTGTCGGCGGCGATCTCGCTGCTGCTCACCTCCGGTGGCCTCCTGGCCTACGACCGATTCGTCGTGCGACCCGCACAGCGCATCGGCGTGGTGGACGTCTCCGAGGTCTACCGGCTGAAGGAGGCGGAGTTCGCGACGCTGATCACGGCCGGGCGGTCCGAGGACGAACGCCAGCGCGCGATGGAGATGGCCTCGGCCTTCGCCCGTCGCCTGCCGCAGGCGCTGGAGGAACTGCCGCTGGAGTGCAACTGCCTGGTGGTCATGAAGAGCGCGCTGGCCGGTCCGACCGTCCACACCATCGACCTGACCCCAAGGCTCAAGGCCAAGCTGGAGCGCACATGACCACATCCACACGTTCCGTAGCGTCGCGCGCTGGCTCCTTCGCCTGGTGGGTCCAGGGCGTCCGTCTGCTGCGCGGCGAGATGCGCCGACGCTGGTACCTCTTCGCGGCACTCGCCCTCATCTGGGTGCTGGCTGCGATGCGCGTGTTCGTCCACCACGCGCCCCTGCTGCCGGTGATGGTGAACTGGACTCCCAGCATCCCCTACAGCCTGGTCTACGTCGACTACAACGACCGGGCGCTGTCCCGTGGCGACCTGATCGTCTATGCCTTCGAGGGCGAGGCCACACAGCAAGGTTTTCCTGGCTTGAAGGACCAGCCATTCTTCAAGCGCATCGTCGGCGTCCCGGGCGACACGGTCACCGTTTCCAGCCGCGAGGTGTTCGTGAACGGCGTGAGCGTCGGCGTGGCCAAGACACACACCTTCGACCGCCGCCCTCTGGACCCCATCGGCGCCGGCGTCATTCCAGCGGGCTACCTCTACGTGCAGGGGGCCAGCCCGGACAGCTTCGATTCCCGCTATCGCTCCAGCGGGCTCGTGTCGGTCCGCAACGTCTCCGCCCGCGTGAAGCCCATCTTCTAGGAGATCGCCATGCGCCTCGCCATCCTCCTCGTAGCACTGTCCACCGCCTGCGCCATGGCGTGGGCACAAGACGACGCCCCCCCGATGCGCGACGACGTGCCGATCGAGACCTATCTGGCGCTGCTGGCCCAGGTGGCACCACCGGCGCGCGAAGGGGCAGAAGCCTACATGGCCGCGTTCAAGGCGCGCTGCGGCCGTGCGCTGACGACGGTGGAACTGCGCCGGGCCTTCGCGGAAGGCAGCGGCAATCCCACGCTGATGGCGATGATCCGCGCCTCGCACCAGAAGGACCCCGCGGCCCTGCAGCGGCTGTCGGCCTCGATCACCTGCCCGCGGGGATGATGTGGCCTCGCTGGTTCGCGCCCTGCTCCTCTGCGCCCTCGCTCTGGGCACAGCGCTGGCGCATGCAGAGAACCTGGGCACGATCGGTCCGACCTATCCGATCGCCGAGCAGAACCTGCTCGACCACATCATGGCCACGCTGCGCCAGAAGGAGCGCAGCGGCGAGCTGCAGCGCTTGCAGGAACTCGCGCAGGCACGAGCCACGCAGACCGTGCGTTCGCCGAAGCCCGTCCCGGGGCTGAGCCGCGCCGCGACGGCACGCACGTACTACTTCGATCCGACCTTCACGCTCGATCGCAACATCACCGACGAGAACGGCCAGCTGCTGTTCGCGGCCGGCCTGCGCAAGAACCCGCTGGACGTGGTCTCGCTGTCAAAGCACCTCCTGTTCTTCGACGCGCGCGATCCGCGCCAGGTTGCCCGGGCCAAGGAACTGATCGAGACCTACCAGGGACGGGTCAAGCCCATCCTCGTCGGCGGCAGCTACCTCGACCTGATGAAGGCCTGGAACCGCCCGGTGTTCTACGACCAGGAAGGCGCGCTGGTGCGCAAGCTCGGCATCCAGGCCGTGCCGGCGATCGTCTCCCAAGAAGGCAGTCGCCTTCGCATCGACGAGGTGGCCATCAAATGAAGCTGCTGCTCCGCCCCATGCTGGCGTTGGTGCTGGCCCTGTGCACGCTGACGGCATCGGCCGCTTCCATCGCGACCTGCACCGGCAAGTTTCCCAACCCGGTGACGGACATCTGCTGGTCCTGCATCCTGCCCATCACCATCGGCAGGGCGACCGTCGGCAACTTCGGCGGCCAGGAAGACAACGCCAGCAACCCGAACAGCCCGGTGTGCAGTTGCGGTGTGAACCCCGTCGTGGGGATCACGGTCGGCTTCTGGGAACCCGCTCGCCATGTCGAGGCCGTGCGCAAGCCCTTCTGCCTGCCGTCGCTGGGCGGGCTCAATCTGGACCCGGGCATCGCAGCCCCCGAAGGCGCCCGCTTCACCCGGCCCGAGGGGGACGGGGACGGCGGATCGTTCTACCAGGCGCACTTCTACGTCAACCCCGTCCTGTATTGGATGGAGGTCGTCACCGACTTCCCCTGCCTGGAACGGGGCAGCTTCGACCTGGCCTACCTGACCGAGGTCGACCCACTGTGGAACGACGACGAACTCACGGTGCTGCTCAATCCAGACGCGGTGCTGTTCGCCAACCCCGTGGCCATCGCGGCCTGTGCCGCCGACTGCGTCGCGGCCACCGTCGGGTTCGGCCTGAATTCGCTGTTCTGGTGTGCCGGCTGCCAGGGCGGCATCTATCCGTTGGACGGCCAGGTGCAGTACCACCTCGGCGGCGTGCGCACGGCCGCGCTGCTGGCCCAGCGCCTGACGGCCAAGATGCACCGCGAGTTGATCGCCTGGGGCTGGCACGGAGAGAAGGGCCTGTGCGGCCCGTACCTCGAGCCGATCATGGACAAGTCGGCCTACAAGACGCAGCTGACCTATCCGATTCCCACGACCGACAAGATCGACGGGAAGTGCTGCCAGCCTTTCGGCCGCACAACGGTCCTGTGGGGCGCGGGCAAGGAATACCCGGTGCGCGGCGAGGACTTCGCCTTCATGCTCTTCAGGAAGAGGAACTGCTGTGTGGGCTACTGAGCATCCCCTCGGCCCGGCACTGCAGCGCGCCATTGCGGCCGCAACCGCGGCGCTGGCCATCCTCGCGCCTCAGGCCGGTCTGGCCCAGGCCACCCGCGCCGCACCGGTCATCACCGATGCCGATATGGCGAAGGCCGCCAAGTCCCAGCCGGTGATCACCGACAAGGACATCGAGCAGGCGGCGAAGAATCACCGCATGCCCAGCGAAGCCGAACTGGCCCGGGTGCCGATCCAGGGCACGCCGCGCATCGACGCCCTGCCGCAGCCGGCCGTCCGTCGACCGATTGACCTCGGTGCCATCGCCAAGGGCTACGAGACGATGTCGCAGCCGGGAGCCGCCGGTGCCCTGGCCTCTGGCCCCGCGCTGCTGGTCTTCGTCAGCTTCGCGATGCCGGAGCCGACCTTGGCCCGGCTGGTGGACCAGGCGGCGCGGTCCGGCGCCACCCTGGTGCTGCGGGGCTTCGTGGCCAACTCGTTCCAGCAGACCGTCCAGCGCACGCAACAGCTGATTGGCCAGCGCCAGGTCGCGTTCCAGATCGACCCGCAAGCCTTCGACCGCTTCTCCGTGACCGCCACGCCCACCTTCGTGCTGGTGCGGGCCGGCGCGGTCCCCGAACCCTGCGCGGCCGGCACCTGCTTCCCATCGTCCGGCTATGCCTCGGCAGTCGGCGACGTCAGCGTGGACTATGCGCTCGAGTACATCGGGCGCGGCGCACCGAGTTTCAAGCAGGCGGCCGACAGCTTCCTCGTCAAGTTGAAAGGAGGCCGGCGATGATGCTCAAGCGCCTGACCGTATGGCTGACGGTCTTCGCCTTCCTGTTCACGCGCTTCCCCGCGTTCGGCCAGACCGCGCATGACCAGGGCACCGCAGCCGGCACTGCGGCCAACACCGTGATCCGCGGCATGGTGAACACACCATCGGCCACCAGCGTCGTGCCGGGCTACACGACCACGCCGCCGGAAGCCGCGCTGGCCGGCAAGGCCAGCCTCACCACCGACGTGAACGCAAAGCTCGCCGCCTGCGCGTCAACGCCGGCCGACCTGAACTGCCAGGCGCTGCGCAACGCCATCACGTCGGCCAACACGCCCCGCCCCGCCGTGAGCCCCGGCGACCCTGCCATCGTGGCCGCCCGCAACATCACCCGCAACCCGTCCACGGATCTGGGCAGCCTGGCGGCCTACTACAGCGGTTGCGCGACGTCTGAGGTCACGACGGCAGCGCACAACGAGACCCGCACCTGCGCCCGCTACGTCGGCGTGGGCAGCTACAGCTGCTCGAACGCACTGACCGTTTCCGTCTCCCGCTCGAACAACTGCACACCGGGCGACTGGTTTGCGCACGCTGGCAGCGGCTCGACGGGCGTCGACGTGCAGTGCCTTCCCGATCGCCCCGTCAATCAGCAGCACTTCCGCGTCACCGACAGCGGCAATCCCCTCGCCTTCTTCGATGTGGACATGAGCGGACCGCTCCTGTTCCCGCAGATCGTCGCGGTGCTGGGAACCAGCTACTCATATTTCGATGGCAGCGAGATTCAGTCCGGCGTCTGGGTGGCCGACAAGTCCTGCTCCGGCTCGACCTGCAGCCTCACCGCGATGCTGGCCGAGTCCCAACGCGATATCTGCACGGGCAGCGGGGAGTCGGGCATGAGTTGCACGACGGAGAAGCCGTTCCTCGAAGTCCTGTCGGCCTGCCCGGCCGGCACGATCAGCGGCGAGAACTTGGTGACCAACCCCTGCTGGTCCGGAGGCGAATCCGGCTGCCCCGCGCCCGTCACCCTCGACAAGAAGACCTGCTACCAACCTGGCACCCCGTCGGACATCTTCGCGCAGGACATCAGCGGCAGCTTCGGCGACAGCTTCTGGCGGGCTAACTCCTCACGGTCGGTGATCGGTTGGGCCATGAACCCGGCGTACGGCTACATCCCCCAAATGACCTTGAGCTACACGCGGCCGGCGACCAACGCGACGGGCACCGACACATGGAACAGCCAGTGCCCAACGTTGTCTGGGCCTGGCCGTTGCGGGCCGGCGTCGCCGGCGCAATGTGTTGACGGCCCCTCCACCAAGATCATCGACGGGGTGGCCATCACGAGGGCCTGCTGGGAATACCGGACCACCATGTCGTGCACCGACACCGTCACGAGCGACCAGTGCGCGCCGCTGGTCGCCACTGGGTGCACGCCGTTGTCGTCTACCTGCGCCCAGACCAACCCCGCCACCGGTGCCTGCGAGATCTACCAGGATCAATACAGCTGCCCGATGCCGGCAGAGACCGTTACCACGGCCACGAGCTGCCCGACGAACGTCTTCTGCCTGAGCGGCAACTGCTTCAACATCGGCTACACGAATGACCCGGACTTCGCCAAGAGCATGTCCATGCTGGAGGCGGCGCGCGAGTCCGGCATCTATCTCGACACCGACCGTATGCAGGTCTTCAAGGGCGAGGACAACCGCTGCCGTGATCGCCTGCTGAAGAACTGCTGCTACTCCGATGGGGCCGGAGCGGGTATGACCAACCAGAGCGTGTTCGGGTCCGGCACGCGGCTGGTCTACGACGTGCTGATGAACTCGGAGAACCGCGAGTTCGTGATGGCGGGCATGAGCGCCCTGCTCACCGGCGCCGGGTTCAGCGGCTCATTCACGACCTACGGCATCACCATCGCCGTGAACGGCACGGCACTGCCGGCGGGCTCGACGGTGCTGTACTCGTCCTCGTCAGTCGCCGGCGAAGGCATGGTGATCGCGTTCGATCCCTGGACGCTGGTCATCGCCATCATCATCTACGTGATCATGTCGATGATGTCGTGCAACGAGACGGAGGGGCGTCTCGCCCTTCAAGAAGGTGCACGGCTGTGCCACAGCGTCGGCACCTACTGCTCGTCGTGCATCCGCATCCTCGGCCACTGCGTGTCCTGCATCGAGCATACGACCTCCAAGTGCTGCTTCAACTCGATGCTGGCCCGCATCGTCAATGAACAGGGGCGTGCACAGATCGGCAAGGGCTGGGGTGGGTCTCAAAACCCTGACTGCAGCGGATTCACGATCTCGCAACTGCAGGCGCTGAATTTCGCCGCCATGGACTTCACCGAGTTCTATGCGTCGCTCGTGCCCAAGACCTTGGATCTCACCGCCGTCCAGGGCAACAACGCCGGGCGGGTGAACAACTGCTACTTCGGACAAGGGAGATGCAATTGAAGCCGCTCCTCACCCTCGTTGCTTCGCTGGCGGCCGGACTCGCCAGCGCCCAAGAAGCGCCGCGCGTGCCCGTCGACGACGTGCGCGTCCTGCTGATCGCTGCGATCGACTCACCCGAGGGCGAAGCCCGCGGCCAGCTGACCGGCGAGATGGCCCGGATGATCACCGACCGCTTCAAGGCGTCCGGCCCCATCCTGATCGACGTGACCACGCTGAAGCGCTACGCGCAGGCCGGCTGCAGCCGGCTGAACGTTCGTTTCAGCCAGCAAGGTGTGCAGTTGCCTGGCACCGCCGCGCCGCAAGCCAAGTCGGTGGACATTGGCATCAACTATTGTCGCGACGGCCAGCCGCCGCGTTCGACTTCCTGAGGAGACGGACATGCCTACTCTTCTCATCGCCCTACTCATGGGTTTGGCCGCGTCGCTGACTCAGGCGCAGGCTCAACCACAGGTGTCAGACCCACCCGCTCGTCCGCTCTTCTGGGACGACTACCGCCGCGGCTGGCACTTCTACGAAGACCCCGAGACGGAGGCTCCCTCGGTGAAGGCTCCGCAGAAGGCGGTCGACAAGGCCAAGCCTCAGGATCGCCGTGCCCCCGAATTGATCGAGTTCGAGCAGCTTCAAAAACGCCTGGAGGAGTACCGCAACATCGCGATCATCCGTCCCAGCGAAGCCAACGTTCGGCGGTACATGGAGCTCGAGGCCAGCGTCGTGCGCCAGGCCTCGTACTTCTCGGACGTCGCGCAGCGGGTGGCCTGGTCGACGCCGAACCTGGACATGACGCTGGAAGGGCGGCCCGTCAACGCCCGCGCCATCGAGGTCTTCGATCGCGAGCAGGCCCAGAACCGCAGTAGCTCGGTCGCCGCCCTCGCCAGCACGCACGTCCTGTTCTTCTTCTTCAGGTCCGACTGCCCCTACTGCCACGCGTTCGCGCCAACGCTGGAGGCCTTCCAAGCGCGCCACGGCATACAGATCGTCCCGATCAGCGTGGATGGCGGCGGACTGCCGAACTTCCCGCAGTACCGCCGCGACAACGGCATCTCCAAGACGCTGCAGGTCACGCAGGTGCCTGCTGTCTTCCTGGCCGAGCCCTTCACCGGAAAGATCACCCCGATCGGATACGGCGTGCTTTCCGAGGCACAGCTGCTTGAGCGCATCGCAATCGTCGCGGCGCCGGGCGCTGACGCCCTTGTCCCGTCGGTCACACGCCGCGTCTCCCTTCGATAGGAGCCCGCCATGAAAGTCCGAACTTACCTGCAGAGAGCCCTGTCGGTCGTGCTGGCCTGGTCGCTCATCCTCGCGCTACCCATCTCCTACGCGGGAGACCTCAACAACGAGGTGAGCAACATGTTCAACAACCTGGGTGCCGTCGGGAACTACAGCGCGCCCGGGGCCTTCAAGGGCCAGACCTTCAATACCTACACCGGCGGCAATCTGTACCTTCGGTCTCCCAACAAGACCTACCAGCTCGCGGCGATCCAGTTCCCGAACGCCAAAGGCGGTTGCGGCGGCATCGACCTGTTCGGCGGCTCGTTCTCGCATATCTCGGCGGCCGAGTTCAAGAACATGCTGAAGAACATCACGGCCGCGCTGCCTGGCATCGCATTTCAGCTCGCCCTCGAGGCGGTCTCCCCGTTGCTTGGCGGCCTGACCAAGTGGGCCAAGGGGCTGGAGACGTGGATCAACAACGCCCGCATCAACTCGTGTGAGACCGCCACCGCCCTCGTCTCGTCAGCGGCGGAAGCGACCGGCTACGACTCTCAGCGCGCATGCGCCAAGCTCGCCGTCACGATGGGCATGGAAGCCGACGTTGACGCGGCAATGCGGCGCTGCGCTTCTGATAGCTCCAGCATCCTGGCCTCGGCTAGGAGCAACTCGGACCCGAACATTGCAAATCAAGCACCGTTTGTCGGGAATCTGACCTGGAAGGCGCTGAAGGCTGTCGACACGCTGGACGACCCGGCGCGCGAGGTCGTGATGTCCATCATCGGCACGACGATCTACTACCCACCCGAGTCCAACCGGGATCCCGACAGCGTTGCGCCCACCATCACGACGGTTGCCCAGTTGCTCTACGGCCAGTCCGATGCCGGCGGCGGGAACATCAACGTCCAACTGCTGAAGTGCAACAACTACAGCGACTGCGATGTCGTGACGCGGAGCGACGTCGTCCACGAGCCTCTCGTCAAGAAGGTCGAGGACCTGATGCGAACGATCTCGGACAGCATCCGGACCCGGGCGAGCATTCCGAACAACTCCACCGCTGTCGGCTTCGTGAACTCCACCAGTCTTCCCGTGTGGCGGATGCTGTCCGTAGGGAACACCATTCCTGGCTCGGGCCTGGCCGACACCATGATCGGCAACTTCAAAGAGGTTATCGCAGCAGACTACGCGTTCACCTTCTTGAGTCAGTTTGCCAATGTCGGCCTCGGCGCGATGCTGAAGCGATACCGGCTCACCAAAGAGCAGCAGGCCAATGCACAAGAGCTGCGCGGAGATGCACAGCGTTTCCTGTCCAGACTGCAGCAAGAGCAGTCGAACATGTACAAGAAGGTGACGTCAGTCTCGACGGTAGCCGGCGACCTCGAACGCCTGGAGCGCAACCTTCGCTCGAACATGTCGGCTCATGTGCTGGACATGCTCGGCTACGCCCAGCGCGGCGTGCAATGACCCGTTGCAAGCCGGGAGAAGATCATGTGGGAGATCTACGCCTATCACAACAGCGACAGCCTGTTTGGCATCTTCAACGCGATCGCGGCCATCATGGCGTCGGGCACATACCTCAGTGCCATTGCGGCCGTTGCCTTCTGCGGATTTGTCGCAGCCATGATCGCTTACATGTTCGCACCCGAAAAGCTGCAAGGGTGGAAGTGGATAGGCTCGGTCGTACTGGTATACGGCGTGCTCTTCGTCCCACGGGTCTCCGTTGGCATCGTCGACAAGACGGGAGGCACGCCCGTCAAGGTTGTTGCCAACGTTCCGTTCGGGATGGCGGCCTTGGGCGGGCTGACAAGCTCTATCGGCAATTCAATCACGGAGCTTTTCGAGACTGCCTTCCAAGTCATCCCCGGCGCAGGCGCCTTGCCTGCGGAACTGGCTTATCAGCAGAACGGCCTCATGTTCGGGAGCCGGCTGCTCCAGGAAACTCGCCGGACGTCGCTTCCCGATCCGGCAATTCGCACAGACCTGATCAACTTCGTTGGCAACTGCACGGCCTTCGATATCGCTGACGGAACCATATCTCCGACCGTCTTCTCTACCTCGGCTGACCTGTGGACGACGATGGCTTCCACGAATCCTGCGCGCTTCAGCATCGTCACAACAGGAACCGGTGTGACCACCACAACCTGCGACCAGGTCTATGCGTCGATCAACGCCCGCCTTCCAGCTCAGCTCACTGACCTCACGGTTCGTCTCGGCCAACGTCTAAACCCAACGCTCTCGTCACTTGCAGCCCAGTCTGCTGTTGTCAACCAAATCCCTCAGGCCTACATCAGAAGCCAGATCGCCACCGCGTCCGCCACCGCTGCCGATCTGATCCGCCAGAACGCACTGATCAATGCAATCAACGATTCCGGCGAAATGGGTTGCCAACGGATCAACGATCCCTCCTGCATGATGCTCGCGACAGGCAGGGCATCAGCAGTAGCGTCGCAGAACGCAGCTTGGATCAATGGCGCCAAGATCGCGGAGCAAGCTCTTCCTGTGGTTCGCAATGTCGCGGAGGCCACCTGCTACGCGGTATTTCCTCTTCTCGTGCTTCTCCTGTTCCTGTCCTCTGGTCGCACGACCGTGTTGATGCTCGCGGGCTACGCCACAGCGCTGATCTCGATTCAGCTATGGCCGCCTCTCTTCGCCATCCTCAACTACATGGCGAGCGTCTACGCTCAAATTTGAGCTAGCCCCCTGAATGACCGGACACGGTCCATCGCTTATCTTTGAGGATAGGAGTAGGACTGTGAATATGACTAGGCGTAGTGAGCCCGTAGAGG
>RXJW01000188.1 GCA_003963005.1 Burkholderiales bacterium | reverse complement strand
CGGCGATCTCGCTGTCGTTCGTGTTCAGCGTGATCTCGGTGCACAGGTTGGACGAGTGCACCACGCCGACGTGCTGCTGCGGGCTGCGCAGGTTGCAGGCGTCCTTGAACGTGATCCAGGGATGGCCCGTCTCGAACAGCATCGAGAGCATCTTGCGCCATAGGTCCTTGGCGGGCATGCGCTTGTAGAGCTTGAGCTCGCCACGGTCGACCTTGTTCTCGTAGCCCACATAGGCTTCCTCGAAGGCCTTGCCGAACTTGTCGTGCAGGTCCGGGCAGGTGGACGGGCTGAACAGCGTCCAGTGACCGCCTTCGATGACGCGCTTCATGAACAGGTCGGGAATCCAGTTCGCCGTGTTCATGTCGTGCGTGCGGCGGCGGTCGTCGCCGGTGTTCTTGCGCAGGTCCAGGAACTCTTCGATGTCCAGGTGCCAGCTCTCCAGGTAGGCACAGACGGCGCCCTTGCGCTTGCCGCCCTGGTTCACGGCCACGGCCGTGTCGTTGACGACCTTCAGGAAGGGGACGACGCCCTGGCTCTTGCCGTTGGTGCCCTTGATGTGCGAGCCCAGCGCCCGCACCGGCGTCCAGTCGTTGCCCAGGCCACCCGCGAACTTGGACAGCAGCGCGTTTTCCTTCAGGGCTTCGTAGATGCCGTCCAGGTCGTCGCTGACAGTCGTCAGGTAGCAGGACGACAGCTGCGAGCGGCGCGTGCCGCTGTTGAACAGCGTCGGCGTGCTGGACATGAAGTCGAAGCTGGACAGCACTTCATAGAACTCGATCGCGCGGGTCTCGCGGTCGATCTCGTTCAGCGCCAGGCCCATGGCCACGCGCATGAAGAAGGCCTGCGGCATCTCGATGCGGGTGTCCTCGATGTGCAGGAAGTAGCGGTCGTACAGGGTCTGCAGGCCGAGGTAGTCGAACTGCAGGTCGCGGTCGGCCTTGAGCGCGGCGCCCAGCTTGGCCAGGTCGTACTGGCCCAGCTTCTCGTCCAGCAGTTCGGCCTGGATGCCCTTCTTGATGTAGCCCGGGAAGTACTCGGCGTACTTGGCCTGCATCTCGGCCTGCGTGACTTCGCCACCGATGATCTCGCGGCGGATCGTGTGCAACAGCAGGCGGGCGGTGGCGCGGCTGTAGCCGGGGTCCTTCTCGATCAGCGTGCGGGCAGCCAGGATGGCGGCCTTGTAGACCTCGTCGATGGCCACGCCGTCGTACAGGTTGCGCTGGGTCTCGGCCAGCACCGGCTCGGGCTTGACGTCGGCGCCGAGGTTCTCGCACGCCGAAGCGATCAGCGACTTGAGCGCCGCCAGGTCCAGCGGACGGCGCTCACCGCCGTCCACGACCATCAACTGCGGCTCGGCAGCGCGGGCGGCTTCGCCCTGCGCGGCACGCTCCTGCGCGCGGCGCTCGCGGTAGAGCACGTAGGCGCGGGCGACTTCATGGTGGCCGCTGCGCATCAGGCCCAGTTCCACTTGGTCCTGCACGTCTTCGATGTGGAAGGTGCCGCCGCTCGGGCGCGAGCGCAGCAGGGCGCGCACGACGTTCTGGGTCAGCTGCTCGACCGTCTCGCGCACGCTGGCCGAGGCCGCACCGCTCGTGCCGTGCACCGCCAGGAAAGCCTTCATCAGCGCCACGGCGATCTTGCTCGGCTCGAACGAGACCACCGCGCCGTTGCGGCGGATGATCTGGTAGGCGTGGTAGGTCGTCAGCGCGGGAGCGCCGGCGGCGGTTGCGTCGGATCCAAACGCAGCCGGGGATGCCGAGGACAGCGGAGAGAGCGAGGCGGTCGCCTGGCCCGTGGCGGCTTCATGCAGCATGGGGGAATCCTTTATCGAGAAAAGAGAGGCAAAAGCGCGGCCACAACCTGGCGGGGGCCAGATGGCAGACGCGCCTTGCGCGAAGCTTCAGTAGGAATGTTTCGGCCCTGCAGTTCCCTGGCTCGGCCGGGGATCCGGCGGCCTTCTCGGGCGCTGAGCCGCTGCGGCGCAGCCACTGCAAACAGCGTTTCCGAGGGGAGCGTCATGGGTGTCGACTGGGTCAGCAGGATATCACGGAGACACACTATATCTATGGCTCGATACCCCCTCAAGCACTACCGCTAGTGTCAAACCCTCCCTGGCACCCGCCCCTCGCCGACGGCGCGACCGCACGCTTTCCCCGATCAGATCGGCATCCTGGAAGTCAGACCCGCATCGGCATTGGCCTCGCGCGTCGAATCACCGCGCCAGGCCGCACCAACACTCGCTTTGCAGCCCTTGAGTCGACGGCCGGCGGTGGGTCTGGAGAGATTCAAGCAGGGCAAATCCCGAGATGGGATTTCTGCCCTCAGCTGTCACCCACCGAGATGGCCAGGCGTGCCATGCGATAGCGGATCTGCCGAAGCGACAGCCCGAGGCTCGCCGCCGCCGCCGTGCGGTTGAAGCGGTGCAACTCCAGCGCGCGCAGCAGGATCGCGCGCTCGACGTCGTCGAGATAGCTCGCGAGGTCGGCAGGCAGCGGGTCCGGGAGGAACACACTCTCCGTGGCGGGGGGCGGTGCCGTCACCGGAGCATCCATGACCTGCACATGCGCCCCGGTGCGGCTCTCGTCGAGCAGGGTATCGGGCAGGCCGAGATCGCCAGCATCGATCCATTCGCCGCCTGCCAGCGCGAGGGCGCGGTGCAGCAGGTTCTCGAGCTCACGCACATTGCCCGGGAAGGGATAGCGGGCGAGCGTCTGCAGTGCACGCGGTGTGAGCCGAGGGGCGGGCGAAACACCGGCGTCCTGCGCGATGCGCGTCAGCACGCGCGTGCTGATGAGGCCCAAGTCCTCCAGCCGCTCACGCAGGGGCGGCACGCGGATCTGGATGACGTTGAGGCGGTAGAACAAGTCCTGCCGGAAGCGGCCGGCAGCCACTTCGGCGGACAGGTCCTTGTGCGTTGCACTCAGGATGCGCACGTTCACCGGCGTCTCGGCCGTGGCGCCCACCGGGCGCACGGAGCGCTCCTGGATCACGCGCAGCAGCTTGCTCTGCATGGCCAGCGGCAGATCGCCGATTTCATCGAGGAAGAGCGTGCCGCCGTCGGCGACTTGGAAGAAGCCCTCGCGGTCCTCGTTCGCGCCCGTGAACGCACCCTTGCGGTAGCCGAAGAATTCGGCCTCCAGCAGATTCTCGGGAATGGCGCCGCAGTTCACCGCCACGAAGCGCTGACCCGAGCGCGCCCCATGGTCATGGATGGCACGCGCCACCAGTTCCTTGCCGGTGCCCGACTCACCCTGAACCAGCACCGGCGCCATGCTGCGACCGACCTTGTCGATCAGCGAACGCACCGCCCGGATCGCCGGTGACTCGCCCACCAGGCGCAATGCCGATGCTCGTGGCGCCACCTCCTGCTCTGCGGCGGCGGGCGCAGCTTCCGACGCGACCCGGCCGAGCGCCGAACCCACCACAAGCCTGAATTGGCGCAGGTCCACGGGCTTGGTGAGGTAGTCGTAGGCGCCGGCTTTCAAGGCCTCCACGGCGTTCTCGGCCGAGCCGAAGGCCGTGATGACGATCGCCTTCTCGGGCCGGCCGGCTTGCTCCAGCCAGCGCAGCAGCGACAGGCCGGACCCGTCCGGCAGCTTCATGTCGGTGATGACGGCGCTGTAGCCTCCCGACTGCAGATGCTCCAGTGCCTCGCTGACCGAGCCCGCGCTGTCGATCTCGTAGCCCTCGCGCAGCAGCGTGAGTTCGTAGAGCGTGCGCAGGTCGGGCTCGTCGTCGACGACCAGCAATCGAGGGAGCGTGGCAGTAGTCATGCGGATTCGGGCGTGCGCAGGCGGACACTGAACTCGTTGGCCGCCCCATCGGAGGCCCGGCGGTACTCGATGCTGGCGCCGTGGCGCTCGCACAGCTCCCTGCAAATATAGAGGCCCAGACCCGAACCCCGGCTGCGGGTCGAAAAGAAGGGTTCGAACAGATGCCGCTCGATCTCCGGCGGCACCGGCGCGCCAGCGCTGCGCACGACGAGGAGCAGCGCGCCGTCGTCGAGCTTCACGCGCACCTGGATCGTCCCCGGCCCGGCGTCGGCATGGCGGTGCGCGTTGTCCAACAGGTTGACGAGCACACGCCGCAAATGCTCCGCATCGAACAGCCCCATGAGGCCCGCCTGCTCGATCTGCATCTCGAAGCGGCTGCCCGGCCCGGGTGCCACATCATTGACCTGGGCCCAGTCCTCGCAGGCCTGCAGCACCAGGGCGCTCACGTCCAGGGCCTGGGTGTCGGGCTGCACGCCGGGCGCCAGCTCGGTCACGTCGTCCACGAGGCGCTTGAGCCGCTGCACGTTGGACGCCACCATGCGCGTCAGCTGCTCGGCCCGCGAGCCCCCGACGTCCTCGGCCAGCAGCGCGTTGGCCTGCGCAATCGCGGCCAGCGGATTGCGGATCTCGTGCGCGATGCCCGCGGACACGCGCCCCATGGCGGCCAGCTTCTCCTGGCGGGTACGGGCCAGCAGTTCGCGGTTGTCCTCGACGAACATCACGCACAGCTCTTCGCTGCCCTCGCGCTGCCGCGTGAAGCGCAGTCGCAGGCGCAGGCTGCGGCTCACGCCGTTGGACAGCGGCAGGGCAACCACAGCCTCGGCTGACGCACGCGCCGCGTAAGCCTCCTCCAGCGCTGCCACCAGGGGCTGCCAGTCGACCCGACCGCGGAGCTGCCAGCTCAGCTCGCCGTGGTCTGCCCCCAGCAGGGCACGGGACGCCGGGTTCATCGCATGCACACGGCCCCGGCGGTCCACCACCAGCACACCCTCCTGCATCTCGTCGATGACGAGCCGATTCAGCATTTCCTGTTGACGGGCCAGCGCGAGGCTGCCGCGCGCCGCCCGTTCCTCGCGGGCCAGCCGGGCGCTGAGTTCGCCGGCCAGCAGGCTCACCGCGAACAGCCCGCTGCCGACCAGGCCCGCCTGCGTCGTCTTGAGGCCCACGTCTGCGCCGGACAGCAGTGACCACGCCGCAGCGCCCAGCAGGCCGAGGGTGGCGATGGCGGCGGTGGCCAGCCCGAGCAGGCGGGGGGACAGCACCGCCGCCATCAGCACCGGCATGACGAACAGCGCGCCGTAGTTCACCCCACTCGGGTCCAGCGCGTGCAGCACGCCGAACAGGATCAGGTCCACGCCGACTGCGCTCCACCAGTGCAGGCTGCTGATGCGCGCCAGACTTCGTGCCGAGGCACCGCGGCGCAGCTGCGGGAACAGCCACAGCGCCACCGCCGCGAACGCATACGAGGCGCTCAGGCCCAGCGTCGACGGCGCGGGTGGCGTGGACAGCGCCGCCGCGATGAGCTGAGCCGCGATAAGGGCCAGGCCCAGGGCAGCGCGTGCGGCCAGGAACGCTCGGTAAAGCCGCTCGAAACTCGCGCTGCTGTCGACCGGCGCCGGCGGCGCGGCATCCACGAACCAGCTACCGGGGTGCCCCCCGGAAAGGGCCGGGCCGCTCACGCTCAAGGTCGTCCCTGCCTGGCTTCGAAACTCGACCGATGCTCACCGCTGCAGAACACGCCGCCCTTGCCCGGCAAGGCCTCGTCGGCCGGCAGATGCATGCCGCACTCGGCGCAGCACAGCATGGCCGCGGGCCGAGCCGGCGACGACGGTGCAGCGTTTCTCCCCTCCGGCTCGCGCGGTCGGGCCCGGCGCGCGCCGAGTACGAAGAACAAGCCACCGAGGATCAGCAGGAGCAACAGGTACTTCATGCCACCGCTCCCGCCGCGCCGCGCTGCAGGATCACCTCCAGCACGAAGCGCGACCCAGCATAGGACAGCAGCAGCAGCGCCGCACCGGCGTACAGCCAGCGGGTGGCCCGCCGGCCGCGCCAGCCGTAGGCGCGACGCCCCACCAGCAAACCGGCCAGAACCAGCCAGCCCATCACCGCCAGCAGGTTCTTGTGGTCCCAGCGCCAGGTCGGCGTGAACCACCAGCCCAGGAAGATGGCCAGCGACAGCACGCCCACGCCGGCCGCCACGAACTGGAACGTCAGGCGCTCCAGCTGCAGCAGAGGCAGGCTGCCCGGCGAGGCGATCTTCTGGCGCAGGCGCGCCTCGGCCCGGTTCATCAGCGCCGCATGCAGGACGGCCACGCCGAACAGCCCATAGGACGCCAGGCCCAGCACCCAGTGCAGCGGCGCCCAGGGCGACGCCGCCGTCGGGCGGCTCTCGCCCGGAAAGGACCACGCCAGCAGCACCGCGGCCGCGGCGAGCCAGGCCAGCACGCGCCGCACGCTGTGCAGCGGCAGGAAGCGGCTTTCGATCAGGTAGACCGTCAGCACGAGCCAGGCGGTCATCGACAGCGCCGGTGCGAAGCCGAAGCGCGCCCCCGGCGTGGACAGGCCGTAGCCGCTGATGTCGATGTACAGGGCGGCGAACTGCGCCGTCCAGGCCAGCGCCATCGGTGGCACGGAGCGCAGCGGGCGCCGAACGACGACCTCGCCCGGCGCTGCGGTCGGGCGCAGCAGCCCGACCCAGACATAGCCCAGCAAGGCGAGCAGGCTTGCCACGGCCAGCGCCATGCCGGCAGCCGCCGCAGGGGCGCCGGCACTGGCAACGGCGGCATCGGCAACGGAGGCGGGCGATAAACTCATGGCCGCAGTGTACTTTTGGGCTGCCGCCGTTCTGGCCCCTCACGCCCCTCCCCCACCATGGCATCCACCCTCACCGACCGCCTGAGTCGCCTCGTCAAGACGATGCGCGGCCAGGCCCGCATCACCGAAAGCAATGTGCAGGACATGCTGCGCGAGGTGCGCATGGCCCTGCTGGAGGCCGACGTGGCCCTGCCGGTGGTGCGCGACTTCATCGCGCGGGTCAAGGAGAAGGCACTGGGCCAGGAGGTCGTCGGCTCGCTGAACCCGGGCCAGGTGCTGGTCTCGGTCGTGCACAAGGAACTCGCCGCCACCATGGGCGAGGGCGTGGCCGACATCAACCTCGCCGCGCAGCCGCCCGCCGTCATCCTGATGGCCGGCCTTCAGGGCGCCGGCAAGACGACCACCACCGCCAAGCTCACCAAACACCTGATCGACAAGCGCAGGAAGAAGGTGCTGACCGTCTCTGCCGACGTCTATCGCCCGGCGGCCATCGAGCAGCTCAAGACAGTGACGAAGCAGGCCGGCGGCGAGTGGTTCCCGTCCGAGCCCAACCAGAAGCCGCACGACATCGCGCTGGCGGCACTCGACCATGCCAAGCGCCACTTCTTCGATGTGCTGATCGTCGACACCGCCGGTCGCCTGGCCATCGACGAAGCGCTGATGGCCGAGATCAAGGACCTGCACGCCACGCTCAACCCGGTCGAGACCCTGTTCGTCGTCGACGCGATGCAGGGCCAGGACGCCGTCAACACCGCCAAGGCCTTCAAGGAGGCGCTGCCGCTGAGCGGCGTCATCCTGACCAAGCTCGACGGCGACTCGCGCGGCGGTGCAGCCCTGTCGGTCCGCCAGATCACGGGTGCTCCGATCAAGTTCGCCGGCGTGTCCGAGAAGATCGACGGCCTGGAGGTGTTCGACGCCGATCGCCATGCAGGCCGCGTGCTCGGCATGGGCGACATCGTTGCGCTGGTGGAGCAGGTCACGCAGAGCGTGGACATGGCCTCGGCGCAGGCCATGGCCGAGAAGCTCAAGAGCGGGAGCGGCTTCGACCTGAATGACTTCCTGCAGCAGATCGCGCAGATGAAGAAGATGGGCGGCCTCGGCGGCCTGATGGACAAGCTGCCGCAGAACATGATGGGCGGCAAGCAGCCCGGCCAGGCCGACATGGACCGCGCCGAGCGCGACATGAAGCGCATGGAAGGCATCCTGCGCGCCATGACCGCCAAGGAGCGCGCCCAGCCCACGCTGCTGATGGACGGCAAGAGCAAGGCCAGCCGCAAGCGCCGCATCGCTGCCGGTGCGGGCGTGCAGATCCAGGACGTCAACCGCCTGCTCAACCAGTTCGACCAGATGCAGGGCATGATGAAGAAGATGAAGGGCGGCGGCCTCATGAAGATGATGAAGCGCATGGGCGGCATGAAGGGCCTGGGCCTGTGAAGCCCTGACCCTGGGGGCGCGACAGCCCCCGGTCAGATGTGACACAAGTGCTCACAACTGGTCCCACGGTCAAGGGACAGTCAGGCATGGTCAATTCGCGCGGCTGCCGATAGCGTCAGCACCCATGCTCAATCTTCATCTCCCCCGCGCCGTCGGCGCCTGGCTCAACAGCCTGACCGGGCAACGCCCGGCCCGCCGCGTCGATGCGGCCGACACCGTGATGCACTGGCCCCCCACGGCCGCGCGGGTGCTGGTGAGCTCTGAACGCCACGCTCACAAGTGCCTCGCGCAAGCCCTGGCCCTCGAACACCCGAAGGGCTTCCTGCTCGCCCACGTGCCCTTGCACAAACTGGTGCGGGTGCCCAAGCAGTACTCCTACCGCGAGTGGCTCTCGCGCACCGGCCTGCTGACCGCCGACTTCGCGCTGTGCGACGAGCACGGCTATGTGCGCGCCGTCATCCTGATGCCCGTGGCGGACGACCAGGCCCGCCAGTCCCGCAAGCGGGAGCGACTGCTCCGCGTGCTCGAGGCCACCGACCTCAAGGTCACGCTGTGGGACCGCGAATGGCAGAACGAGACACCCGAGCGGCTGCGCCAGATCCTCTTCCCGAAGGTCCGCGCCGACGGCTACTACGCCGACCGGCCGCAAGCGGCGCACTGAAGGCCCGAGGGCTCGCCCGACGCGGTCCGCAGCCGGCGGAGCCCGAACGCCGAGGGCCCGCCGGCGCCTACTCCAACAGCGCGCGAGCGAACTCGCGGGCGCTGAAGGTCTCGAGGTCTTCGAGCTTTTCCCCGACACCGACGAAGTAGACCGGCACCGGCCGCTCGCGGGCGATCGCGGCCAGCACCCCTCCCTTGGCCGTGCCGTCGAGCTTGGTCACGATCAAGCCCGTCAGCCCCAGCGCTTCATCGAAGGCCTTCACCTGGTTCAGCGCGTTCTGGCCGGTGTTGCCGTCCACCACCAGCAGCACCTCGTGGGGCGCGCCCTCCTGCGCCTTGGCGATGACGCGCTTGATCTTCTTCAACTCCTCCATCAGGTGGAGTTGCGTCGGCAGCCGGCCGGCGGTGTCGGCGATGACGACATCCGCCCCCCGCGCCCGGCCGGCATTGACGGCGTCGAACGACACCGCCGCCGGGTCGCCGCCCTCCTGGCTGATGATCTCGACCTGCGCCCGGTCGGCCCACACGCCCAACTGCTCGCGCGCCGCGGCACGGAAGGTGTCGGCGGCCGCGAGCAGCACCCGCTGGTGGGCGTCCGCGAGGTGGCGGGTGAGCTTGCCGATGCTGGTCGTCTTGCCGGCGCCGTTCACGCCCACGACCATGATCACGGTCGGAGTAAAGCGCCCCACCTCCAGGCCCTTCTCCAGCGGCGACAGCAGCTCGGCCAGCGCGTCGATCAGCAAGCCGCGCACCACTTGTGGGTCGGTCGCACGGGCCTCCTTCACGCGGCGCTTCAGGTCGTCGAGCAGGAACTGCGTGGCCTTGACGCCGGCATCGGCGAGCAGCAGCGCCTCTTCCAGTTCCTCGTAGAGCTGCTCATCGATCCTGGTGGCCGAGAAGACACTGGCAATGCTGCCGCCGGTCTTGCGCAGGCCCGCCCTCAGGCGCTCCATCCAGCTCTGACGGGGCGGCGGCACAGGGGCCGGCGGCGGTGCAACCACCGGTGCCGGCGCAGGGGGCACGGCCACCACGGGTGCCAGCGCCGCGACCGGCGCTGGAACGGAGTCGGGGGTTGCCGGCGCCACGGGTGCCGCCTCCGGCACCGATGCAGGCGCTGCCGCCGGCGGGCGGGCCGGCTTCGTCACCCAGCCTTCCGGCAACAGATCGGGCGCCGCATCGGCGGGGGCGGGCGGCGCTGGCGCCTTCTTGAAGAAACTGAACATAGACGCGCATTTTCGCCACGTCCGCGGGTGGGCCAGCGGAATTGCCCAACACGCCGGCTTTCACCCTGCACTTGCATGGCGCCGGTCCGCAACAGCGCAGACACCGGTTAGGCTGCGCACCCTGACGAACAGCAGGTCATGCATGCGGGATTCCATCAACACCTGGAGTGACTACCGGACCCTCGTCCGCGAATTCGACGCCGTGCTGGAGCACGGCAAGGCCATCGCGGCCATGACCACCGGCGGCGCGTCGGCCGCGCCGCACGCGAGCTATGGTGAGCAGATCTACGTGAAGCTGCTGGCGCACTGTGTCGCCCTGCGCCGGCTCGCACCCGACCCGCAGCAGCCGCTGCCGCGCGAGCCCTGGGACCTGTCGTCGATGAGTACCTTGGCACGCTGTGCGATCGAAGCCTTCGATGCCTTCGAGTACGTCGCCGGCCACCGGGTGCCGGATGACGAGCGCAGTTTTCGCATCCGCCTCTGGGAACTGCACGACGCCACGCGGCGGCTCCGGATCGTGACCGCCGTGGAGGCCGGCGCCACGGTCCTCGACGGGATCCGCGCCGACATGGCGCGGCTGCGCGAAGGCCTGGAAACGCATCCGCACCTGGACAAGCTGTCGGCCGAGTTGCGTGCCGAGTTGCTGCGCCGCTTTGCCCGTGAGGACGCCCCCGCCTTCCACATCGACCAGCGCCGGCGCTGCTCGCTGAGCGACATCGATGCCGACTGGCATCACATCATCACGCTGCAGTTGTCGCAGCACGTGCACACGCTGCCGTTCTCCGTGCAGCAGCTCGCCACACTGCCCGCCGGCGCGCCGGACGCACTCGGCCTGCTGACCCAGCCAATCGCCTTTGCGCTGCCCTTCCTGGCCCGCGCGATCCAGGGCGTAGCGCCCCTGCTCGCAGCGCGCCCCCCGGAGCCTCCGAGCCGGACGGCACGCACGATGCAGGCCTGGCGCGCGATCGGTCAGCGGGCACCTCGCTAGACACAGGACCGCTCGGCGGCGTCACACCGCCCGCCGACACTCGGCCCATGACGCACCCTCCCACGCTCCGCGGGGCCACGCGCGCCGCACTTGTCGCCCTGACCCTGGCCAGCGCCTTGAGCGGCTGCTCCAGCTACCGCCCCTGGATCAACCAGGCCCTGCCGGCCGATGCTGCCAACAGCGGTCAAGGCCAGGCAGCTCACCCGGCACTGTCACCCGACACACCGCCCGTGGTGGTCGCGGTGACGCTGTCCGGTGGCGGGGCGCGCGCGGCCGCCTTCGGTCTGGGCGTGCTGCGCGAGCTGAAGGCCACCACCTTCGAGCTGAACGGCCGCGCCACGACCTTGCTGGATCACGTCAGCCTGATCAGCGGCGTGTCGGGCGGCAGCATCCTCGCGGCGCACTACGCAGCGTTCGGCGACGAGACGCTGACGCGCTTCGAGCCCGACTTTCTGCTCGTGCCTTTCGAGAGCCGGCTGATCCGCGAAGCCCTGTGGCCGGCACGGCTGTACAGGCTCACCTCCCCTTGGTACGGGCGCAGCCAGATCCTGGCCCAGCGGCTGGATGAGCTCTACGGTGGCCGCACCTTCGACGACGTGCGCCGCCGGCCCGGTGCCCCTGATCTGATGATCACGGCCACCGATCTCACCACCGGCGCGCCATTCGACTTCACGGCCGAACAGTTCCAGGTGATCTGCTCCGACCTCGGCGCCACGCCGCTCTCCTTCGCCGTGGCGGCGTCGTCCGCGGTGCCGCTGCTGCTCTCGCCCGTCACGGTTCGCAACCATGCAGGCCGCTGCCCGCCACCCGCGGAGCTCGCCCTGCCTTCGGCGCAGGACTACCGCTCCCGCATGCTCCAGCGCAGCACCGAGGGCTACCGCAACGCCAAGGAGCGCCCGTACATCCACCTCGTCGATGGCGGCGTGACGGACAACCTCGGCGTGCGCCTGATGCTGGACCGGCTGGTCTCGGCCGGCTCCATGAGCGCCAACTTTGCCGACGTGAAGCCGGGCACGCTGCGCCGGCTGGTGCTCGTCACCGTCAACTCGGAGCGCGCCTTGGCCGAGCGTGTCGACAAGAGCGACCGCATCCCGACCACCGGCCAGGTGCTGGAGTCGCTGATCTTCGGGGCCGGTTCCCGCGAGACCCAGGTCACGCTGGACCTGCTCAACGACGACCTGCGGCGCTGGCGCGACGAGGTCGAACGCACGCGCGGCCAGCCCGGCAGCCCGTTCGCGCCCGACGCCGAGATCCACGTGGTGAGCATCAGCCTGCACGACGTGCCGGACGACGACAGCCGCCACTCGCTGCTGCGCGTGCCGACCGCCTTCACGATCGAGGCGCGGGACGTGATCGACCTGCAGCGCGCGGGCGCCGAGGCGACGCGCGCCTCGCCCGCCTACCGGCGCCTGCAAGAGTCGCTCAAGCGCCTGGCCCGCTCGCCGTGAAGTCACCGGAGCCTGCGCAGGCAAAAGCGCTTGCGCGACCTGAAAAATTGCGCTTAGAATAGCGGGCTCAGGCGCTTTAGCTCAGTTGGTTAGAGCGATGGAATCATAATCCACAGGTCCGGGGTTCGAGTCCCTGAAGCGCCACCAAAATCCGAACGGCCCGAGCAATGCTCGGGCCGTTTGTCTTTGCAGCCGCCCACTCGCCCGCCCCCCCCCGGTCGCGGCGACCTCAACAGCCACTGGACAAATACCATGTACCGCTGTGCCCTCGCTTCCCTCGGTCTCGCGCTGGCCACGACGTCCTTCGTCGCCCAGGCCCAGCAGCACCGGTTCTTCCCGGCCAACGCCCTGCGCGGCGAACTCGTCATCACGCAGTTCCCGGATGCCCTGATCAACGGCAAGGCCGTGCGGCTCGCGCCGGGCGCCCGCGTCAAGAGCGACACCAACCTCTGGGTGCCGCCCGCCGGGCTCACCGGCCAGAAGCTCATCGTGCACTACACGGTCGAAAGCAGCGGACTGGTCATGGACGTCTGGGTGCTGAACCCCGCCGAACTGGCCAACAAGACCTGGCCCACGACGCCGGCCGAGGCCGCGACGTGGACCTTCAACCCCGGCGACCAGACGTGGGTGAAGCGATGAGCGACGGCGCCACCTCCAAGAAGGTCTACATCAAGACCTTCGGCTGCCAGATGAACGAGTACGACTCGGACAAGATGGCCGACGTGCTCGAAGCCGCCAAGGGCTACACGCCCACCGACGACCCGGAGCAGGCCGACCTGATCCTCTTCAACACCTGCTCGGTCCGCGAGAAGGCGCAGGAGAAGGTCTTCAGCGACCTCGGCCGCGTGAAGCACCTGAAGGCCAAGGGCGTGATGATCGGCGTCGGCGGCTGCGTCGCGAGCCAGGAAGGCGCGGCAATCATCGAGCGCGCGCCCTACGTCGACGTGGTCTTCGGCCCGCAGACGCTGCACCGCCTGCCGCAGATGCTGGACGCCCGCCGCGAGCAGCGCCGCCCGCAGGTCGACATCTCCTTCCCCGAGAT
Source organism: Burkholderiales bacterium (assembly GCA_003963005.1). GTDB lineage: Bacteria > Pseudomonadota > Gammaproteobacteria > Burkholderiales > Burkholderiaceae_C > Pelomonas. The sequence goes on along the minus strand of RXJW01000188.1, from coordinate 11,032 downwards.
CGAGAAGTTCGACCACCTCCCGCCCGCGAAGGTGGAGGGCGCCTCGGCCTTCGTGTCGATCATGGAGGGCTGCTCGAAGTACTGCAGCTACTGCGTGGTGCCCTACACCCGCGGCGAAGAGGTCTCGCGCCCCTTCGACGACGTGCTGACCGAGATCGCCGGCCTGGCCGACCAGGGCGTCATGGAGATCAACCTGCTCGGCCAGAACGTCAATGCCTACCGGGGCAGGATGGGTGACACGGCCGAGCACGCCGACCTGGCCCTGCTGCTGGAGTACGCGGCCGAGATCCCCGGCATCCGCCGCCTGCGCTTCACGACCAGCCACCCCAACGAATTCAGCCCGCGCCTCATCGAGGCCTACGGCAAGGTGCCCCAGCTCGTGAACCACCTGCACCTGCCGGTGCAGCACGGCAGCGACCGCATCCTGATGGCGATGAAGCGCGGCTACACGGCGCTGGAGTTCAAGAGCATCGTGCGCAAGCTGCGCGCGATCCGACCGGACCTGCGCCTGGCCAGCGACTTCATCGTCGGCTTCCCCGGCGAGACCGACGACGACCACGCCAAGCTGATGAAGCTGGTGCACGACGTCGGCTTCGACGCCTCGTTCAGCTTCATCTTCAGCCCCCGCCCTGGCACGCCCGCCGCGGCGCTGGAAGACACCACACCCTACGAGACCAAGGTCAAGCGCCTGCAGGAGCTGCAGGCCGCCATCGAAGCGCATGCGCTGACGATCTCTCAGGGCATGGTCGGCCGGGTCGAGAAGGTGCTGGTCACGGGCAACGCCCGCAAGGACGCCTCCGAGCTGATGGGGCGCACCGAGTGCAACCGCATCGTCAATTTCGCCGGCTCGCCGCGGCTGATGAACCAGTTGGTGGACGTGCGCATCACCACAGCGTTCGCGCATTCGCTGCGCGGCGAGGTGGTGACGACGGAAGACGTGCTCAGCGCCGGACGCTGAGCAGCCACCACTGCGGCAGGGCCACGCCGAGCAGCAGCAAGGCGTAGCCCGCCATCCGGCCGTCGCGCTCCAGCAGCACCAGCGAGGCGATGACGGCCAGCGCACCGCCCGCTGCCCCCCAACCCCACAGACGCAGCCACCGCAAGCCGCCCGCCTCCCGCCGCCACACCGCCTTGATCGCCAACGCCAGCAGCGCCGCCACCCCCCAGGCCGGTGCGAACAAATTGGCGAGATGCCAGAGGGCGTCCAGAGGGCTCATGCGGGCTTGATCCTTGTCAGGGGCGGTGAAGGCGGCGAATCCTACAATCGCCCTCCATGTCGGTCTTTGCGCTTGGCCTGAACCACAACACCGCCCCGCTGGATCTGCGCGGGCGGTTCGCGTTCACGCTGGAGCAGTTGGCGCCCTCGCTCACCGGGCTGCGCCAGAAGCTGCCGGGCGCGCCCGAGGCAGCCATCCTGTCGACCTGCAACCGCACCGAGGTCTATGTGGCCGCGCCGTCCGCCCAGGTCCAGCCGGCCATCGCCTGGCTCGCGCAGGCGGGGGGCGTCGAGGCCGGCGCGCTGCGCGAACATGCCTACGTGATGCAGGGCAGTGCCGCGGCCCGGCATGCCTTCCGCGTCGCCAGCGGGCTGGATTCGATGGTGCTCGGCGAGCCTCAGATCCTCGGCCAGATGAAGCAGGCCGTGAAAGAGGCCGAAGCCGCCGGGGCGCTCGGCACGACGCTGCACCAGCTCTTCCAGCGCAGCTTCTCGGTGGCCAAGGAAGTGCGCAGCTCCACCGAGATCGGCGCGCACTCCATCAGCATGGCCGCTGCCGCCGTGCGCTTGGCCGGCCAGTTGTTCGAAGACCTGGCCCAGACGCGCGTGCTGTTCGTCGGCGCCGGCGAGATGATCGAGCTGACCGCCACGCATTTCGCGGCTCGCACGCCGCGTCACATGGCGGTGGCCAACCGCACGCTGGAACGGGGCGAGAAGCTCGCCATCCGCTTCGGTGCCGAGGCGCTGCGCCTGGCGGACCTGACCGAGCGCCTGCACGAATTCGACATCGTCGTGTCCTGCACCGCATCCAGCCTGCCGCTCATCGGTCTGGGGGCCGTGGAGCGCGCACTCAAGAAGCGCAAGCACCGCCCGATGTTCATGGTCGACCTGGCCGTGCCGCGCGACATCGAGCCCGAAGTCGCCCAGCTCAGCGACGTCTACCTGTACACCGTCGACGAACTCGCCCAGCAGGTGCAGACCGCCGGCGAGAAGCGCCAGGCCGCCGTCGAGCAGGCCGAGGCCATCGTCGAGACGGGCGTGCAGAGCTTCATGCACTGGCTGGACCAGCGCCACACCGTGCCCCTGATCCAGGCCCTGCACGCGCAGGCCGATGACTGGCGCACGCTCGAGATGGCACGCGCCCGCAAGCTGCTGGCCAAGGGGGCGGACGTGGATGAGGTGCTGGACGCGCTCTCCAAGGGCCTCACGCAGAAGCTGCTGCATGGCACGCTGGCCGAACTGAATGCCAGCGAAGGCGAGCAGCGCCTGCAGCTGGCCCAGACGGTCTCGCGCCTGTTCCTGCGCGGCAAGCAGTCTTAGCGGCGCTCTCCCGCTGCCGCCCGGCGCCTGGCGCGCCGTTCCTGACTGCATCCTCTGACCCCGCCCATGAAAGACTCCCTGCGCCAGCAGTTCGACCGCCTCGGCTTCCGTCTCGCCGAGCTGGATGCCCTCCTCGCCGACGGCAGCATCGCCGCCGACATGAAGCGTTATCGGGCGCTCACCAAGGAGCAGTCCGAGGTGTCTGGCCTCGTGGAGCGCTACCGCCGCTACCAGCAGCACGAGGCTGACCTCGCGGCGGCGCGCGAGATGCTGGCCGACCCCGAAATGGCCGAGATGGCGCGCGAGGAAATCACCGCCAACGAAGTGGCGCTCGTGGCGCTCGACCAGGCCTTGCAGCTCGCGCTGATCCCGAAGGACCCGGACGACGAGCGCAATGCCTTCCTGGAAATCCGTGCGGGCACCGGCGGCGATGAGTCGGCGCTGTTCGCCGGCGACCTGGCCCGCATGTACCTGCGCTTCGCCGAAAGCCAGGGCTGGCGCACGGAGATCCTGTCGGAGAACGTGTCGGACCTGGGGGGCTACAAGGAACTCGTCGTGCGTGTCGAGGGCGACGGCGTCTACGGCCGCCTGAAGTTCGAATCCGGCGGCCACCGCGTGCAGCGCGTGCCGGCCACCGAGAGCCAGGGCCGCATCCACACCAGCGCCTGCACCGTCGCCGTGATGCCCGAGCCCGACGAGGCCGAGGAGATCACGCTGAACCCGGCCGACCTGCGCATCGACACCTTCCGCGCCAGCGGCGCCGGGGGCCAGCACGTCAACAAGACCGACTCGGCCATCCGCGTGACGCACATCCCGACCGGGCTGGTGGCGGAATGCCAGGACGACCGCAGCCAGCACCGCAACAAGGCCAAGGCGCTGGCCGTGCTGCAGGCGCGCCTGCGCGACAAGGAGCGCATCGAGCGCGAAGCCAAGGAAGCCGCCACCCGCAAGGGCCTCATCGGCACCGGCGACCGCAGCGACCGCATCCGCACCTACAACTTCCCTCAGGGCCGGCTCACCGACCACCGCATCAACCTGACGCTCTACAAGCTCGGCCAGATCATGGACGGCGACCTCGGTGACGTCATCCACGGCCTGCAGGCGGCCCAGGCCGCGGACCAGCTCGCGCAGCTCGAAGAGGGCCGCGCATGACGGTCGACGAAGCGCTGACCCTGGCCCGCACGCTTGGGGTGGAGCGCGGTGATGCGCAGACCCTGCTGGGCCACCTGGCGGGCCAGGGGCGCGCCTGGCTGGTCACGCATGGCGACGCCGACGTGGCGGGCGCCGAGCAAGCCCTGCACCGCCTGGCCGCCGGAGAGCCGCTGGCGCATCTGACGGGCTGGCAGCCCTTCCACGGGCTGCAGTTGCAGGTCACGCCAGCCACGCTGATTCCGCGCCCGGATACGGAGACCCTGGTGGATTGGGCGCTGACGCTGCTCGCCGGGCGCCCGGGCACCCCTCGGGTGGTCGACCTCGGCACCGGCAGCGGGGCCATCGCCCTGGCGATCAAGGCGGCCTGCCCGCAGGCGGCCCTGACGGCCGTCGACCTCAGCGCCGACGCCCTCGCGGTGGCGCAGGCCAACGGGGCCCGGCTGGGCCTGCCGGTGGACTGGCGGCATGGCAGGTGGTTCGCCCCGCTGGCCGCCGAGCGATTCGACCTGGTGGTCAGCAACCCGCCCTACATCGCCGGGGACGACCCCCACCTGCCCGCCCTGCGGCACGAACCGCTGGGCGCGCTCACGCCCGGCGGTGACGGCCTGGCCGATCTGCGCACCCTCATCGATGCGGCACCGCAACATCTCTTGCCGGGCGGCTGGCTGCTGATGGAGCATGGCTGGGACCAGGCCGAGCCGGTCGCCCGGGCCTTGTCGGCGCGCGGCTTCACCGAAGTCACCCTGCGGCGGGACCTCGCCGGGCGTCCGCGCGCCAGCGGCGGACGCTGGCCCGGCTGAAAGCCGTCTGGCCGAGCGGCGAAGCGGCCCCCGGTTTGCGTGACGTTTTGGCACCAGTTCTGGATTCCACCGAACCCAAGTCGGGCGTAGTATCAAATCCCGGTGCAACCGGTTGCACCGCGCAGGAGACGACCATGACCCGCCTCGCCCGCGCCGCTGTCCTTGCCCTGTCTGCTGTCTGCGCCACCGCCGCCTGGGCGGACGGCGACCTCAGCCCGCGCTGGCAGGCGCGGCTGCAGCTCAACAGCAGTGACAACGCTGCCGACCCCACGCCCCACCTGGGCGGCTCGCGCGTGCTGAGTGCCAACCTGCTGGGCGACTACTACCTCACCAAATCCGGCATGACGGGCGTGACCGGCGGCCTGCGCGCCACCGGCGGCCTGCTGCTCGGTCCGCTGTCCATGACACAGAGCAGCGGCGGCCTGGCCCTGGGCAGCGGGCCGGTGTCGGCCGGGCGGCGCAACCTGCTGGCCAGCCAGCTCGACGGCTATGGCGAGGGCAGCTCCAACCTGTCGTATCTCGGCATCGGCTACACCGGCCGCGTGCTGAGCAGTGGTTTCGCCTTCAGCGCCGACCTGGGCCTGATGTCCGGCTCCTACGCCGGGCTGCGCCTGGGCCGCAGCAGTGCGCAGGGCTTCGAGGAGGCCCTGCGCGACCTGCGCTTCAAGCCCCTGCTGCAACTGGGTCTGGCCTACCACTACTGAGCCCTGGCGCGGTGGCTCCGGGATAATTGCGGTTTTGCCCCCACGAGAACTGCAATGAGCGACGTTCAGCAACGCATCGACGACCTAGTCAAGTCCAACCGCGTGATGCTCTTCATGAAGGGCACCGCCCAGTTCCCGATGTGCGGCTTCTCCGGCCGCGCCATCCAGATCCTGAAGGCCGCCGGTGCCACCGACATCAAGACCTTCAACGTGCTCGAAGACGAAGCCGTGCGCCAGGGCATCAAGGAATATGCCAACTGGCCGACCATCCCCCAGCTCTACATCAACGGCGAATTCGTCGGCGGCTCGGACATCATGATGGAGATGTACGAGTCGGGTGAGCTGCAGCAGGCGCTCAGCGCTTGATGCGAGCCGCGCGCCGGGCCGCTCCCGAGCGGGCCCGCTCCCCCTCGGGAGAAGTCCCAACCGCGCCGTTGAGCGCCCGGCAGCCATGACGCGCCTCGTCGTCGGCCTGACGGGCGCCACGGGCGCCGCCTACACGCTTCGCCTACTGCGCCGCTCGCGCGAGCTGGGCGTTGAAACCCACCTCATCGCCACGCCCGCCGGCATCCTCAACGCGCACCACGAGCTTGGGCTGGACCGCTCCAGCCTGGAAGCCGAGGCCGACCACGCCTACGCGCCGGGCGACGTCGGCGCGTGCATCGCCAGCGGCAGCTTTTCGACGGCGGCCATGGTCGTGTCGCCCTGCTCGATGAAGTCGCTCGCCGCCATCGCCCATGGCCTGGGCGACAACCTGCTGACCCGCGCGGCCGATGTGACCCTGAAGGAGCGCCGCCGCCTGATCCTGATGGTGCGCGAGACGCCGTTCAACCTGGCCCACCTGCGCAACATGGTGGCCGTGACCGAGATGGGCGGCATCTGCTTTCCGCCGCTGCCGGCCTTCTATCACCATCCCAAGTCGATTGACGAGATGGTGGCCGAGACGGTCGAGCGGGTGCTGGAACTGGCGGGGGTCGGCGCCGCGAGCCCCAAGGCCTGGAACGGGCTCTGAGGCTGTGTTGGACCGGCGACTTTGACCGTCGCCGGGCCGCGTCGTGTCAGGGCTTCTGCGGCAGGAGGCCGCGCCGCTGCAACAGCGGCTGGATGTCCGGCTGGTGACCGACGAGGTTGCGGAACAGCACCATCGCGTCCTCGCTGCCGCCGCGTGAGAGCAGCTTGGCGCGCAGTTGGTCGCCGTTGGCACGCTTCAGGCCGCCGTTGGCCTTCAGCCATTCAACCGTGTCCGCATCCAGCACCTCACTCCAGATGTAGGCGTAGTAGCCCGCCGAGTAGCCGCCCATGATGTGGCTGAAATAGGGCAGCTTGTAGCGCGGCGGCACCGGGCCGAAGTCCATGCCTTCCTCCTGGAGCACCCGCGCCTCGAAGGTCGTCAAGTCCGCCGCTGCAGGCATCTCGCTGGCCTGGAGCTGGTGCAGCCGCTGGTCCACGATCGCGGCGCTGAGGTAGGAGACCGTCGTGTAGCCCTGGTTGAAGCGCTTGGCGCGCGACACCTTGTCCAGCAATTCGCGCGGCATGGGTTCGCCGGTCTGGTAGTGGCGGGCGTAGCTGGCCAGGACGCTGGGCCAGTCGGCCCAGACCTCGTTGACCTGCGACGGGTACTCGACGAAGTCGCGCGGCACGCGGTTCAGGCCCGGATAGCGGCTCTTGTTGAACATGCCGTGCAGCGCATGGCCGAACTCGTGGAAGAGCGTGTTGACCTCGTCCCAGGTCATCAGCGTGGGCTCGCCGGCAGGCGGCTTCGGAATGTTGAGATGGTTGGCCACGACGGGCTGCGTGCCCTCCAGCGCGTTCTGCCAGACGTAGGCGTTCATCCACGCGCCGCCACGCTTGCTGGGGCGGGCGTAGAGGTCGGCGATGAAGATGGCGAGCTGCTTGCCATCGGTGTCGAACACGTCGTAGACGCGCACGTCGTCTCGGTAGACCGGCAGGTCGGTGCGGCGCTTGAAGCTGATGCCGTACAGCTGGTTGGCGGCGAAGAACACGCCTTTCTCCAGCACGCTCGTCACCTCGAGGTAGGGCTTGAGCTGGCTTTCGTCGAAGCCGTACTTGGCGGCGCGCAGCTTCTCGGCGTAGTAGCTCCAGTCCCAGGCCTGCAGCGCGAAGCTGGGCTGCTGTCGGGCGGCTTGGTCGCTGTCGATCAGTTTCTGCAACTCGGCTGCCTCCCGTCGAGCCGATGCGATGGCGGCGGGTGCCAACTGGCGCAGCAGTTGGTTGACCGTGGCGGGGGACTTGGCGGTCTCATCCTCGAGCACGAAGTCTGCCGGCGTGGCAAAGCCCAGCAGGGCGGCCCGCTCGGCGCGCAGCGTCATCACCCGCGCCAGGATCGCACGCGTGTCGAACTCGTTCCCGCGCGCACCGCGGGCCACCGAGGCCCGGTGCAGGCGCTCACGCACCGCTCGGTTCTGCAGTTCGGTCTCAAAGGGCTGGATGGTGGTGTTGAGCAGTGCGATCACGTACTTGCCGTCCAGGCCGCGCTTTTTGGCGGCCTCAGCCGCGGCGGCGATCTGTGCCGGGGTCAGGCCGGCCAGTTCCTCGACGCTGTCGACCACGATGGCCGAGTCGTTCACCTCGGACAGCACGGCCCGGTTGAAACGGGCGCCCAGCGTGGCCAGTTCGCCGTTGATGGCCTTCATGCGGGCCTTCTGGTCGTCACTGAGCCGAGCGCCGGAACGCACCATGTCACGGTGGTAGCGCTCGATGAGGCGGCGCCCTTCGGCATCCGGCGCCGCCTGGTCACGCTGCTGGTACAGCGCCTGCACACGGGCGAACAGCTTGGGGTTGAGCAGCACGGCATCCCGCTGCGCAGCCAGCTTGGCGGCGTAGTCCGTCTGGAGTTGCTGGCGCGCGGGGTTGGCGTCCGCGCCCAGCAGGCTGAACAACAGCGTTGTCGTGCGGCTCAGCAGGCGGCCGCTGCGCTCCAGGGCGACGATGGTGTTGTCGAAGGTCGGGGCCGCCGGGTTGTCGGCAATCACCTGCACTTCAGCCAGTTGCTCGGCCATGCCACGGTCCAGCGCCGGCGCGAAGTGTTCGTCTCGCACCTTGTCGAAGGGCGGGTACTGCAGCGGCAGCGGGCTGGGCGTGAAGAGTGGGTTGTCGGCCGCAGGCGCGGCAGGTGTCTGGGCCCAGGCGACGCTGCTGGCGAAGAGCGTGGCAAGGAGCAAGGGGCGAAAGGCGCGCGGTGCGGGCATGGTCAGGCCTCAGGCAGGTCTTGTGGACGAAGCGCAGGAGACTACTGCGCCCGGCCCGTGGCGCCAAAAGCCATCAGCCCATTCGCGGGTAACTCCGGAGTTCAGCGCTCGCCCGGCAGCAGCCACTGCCGGCGCGCGGCGAACACGGCATTCGGATACTCCGACCGCCCGCGGCTGCCGTTGTAGCGGCCCAGCGCCAGGAAGAGGTCGCCCTTCTCGATGTCGAGGTAGTGACGCAGGATCACGCAACCAAAGCGCAGGTTGGTCTGCATGTGGAAGAGCCGGGACGCGTCGCCATCACCGATGGCCCGCGTCCAGAACGGCATCACCTGCATGTAGCCGCGCGCGCCGGCCACGCTGATGGCGTACTTGCGAAAGCCGCTTTCCACCTGGATGAGCCCGAGCACGAGGCTCGGCTCCAGACCGGCACGCTTGGCCTCGTACCAAACGGTCTCCAGAAACTCGATGCGGATCTGCGTCTCGGTCTTGCGCTTCTTGAGGCGCTCGCTCATCTCGCCGAGCCAGCGCAGATAGGCCATGCGGGCGTCCACCTGGCTGGCCTCGAACTTCGGCCGGGGCGGCGCGCTCTGCGCGATGGACGCGCTGAGCGCGGAACGGATCGCATCGGCCAGCGGCTCCTCGATCTGGGCGCCCGCGCGCGCGAAGAGCGGCGCGCCCAGCCCGGCCAGCAGCAGCGCCCGGCGCTTCAAAGCTTGAGCTTGCCCTTCAGGTGGCCAACGATGTCGGCGACAGCCACTTTCGTGGCGGCTTCATCGCGGCGGCCCTGGTACTCGACCTGGCCTTCCTTCAGGCCGCGGTCGCCCAGCACCACGCGATGCGGCACGCCGATCAGCTCCCAGTCGGCAAACATCGCACCGGGGCGCTCGCCGCGGTCGTCGAGCAGCACGTCCACGCCCAGGGCCTTGAGCTCGCCGTAGAGCTTCTCGGCCGCAGCCTTCACATCGTCGCTGCGGTCGGCGCCGATCGGGCAGATCACCACGGTGAACGGCGCGATCGCGTCCGGCCAGATGATGCCGCGCGCATCGTTGTTCTGCTCGATGGCGGCGCCCAGGATGCGGGTCACGCCGATGCCGTAGCAGCCCATCTCCATCAGACGCGGCTTGCCGTTCTCGTCGAGGTAGGTGGCGTTCATGGCCGCCGAGTACTTGGTGCCGAGGTAGAACACATGGCCCACCTCGATGCCGCGCTGGATGGCGAGCACGCCCTTCCCGTCCGGCGAGGGGTCGCCGGCCACGACGTTGCGGATGTCGGCGACGAGGTCGGGCTCGGGCAGGTCGCGGCCCCAGTTCACGCCGGTGAGGTGGAAGTCCGCCTCGTTGGCGCCGCAGACGAAATCGCTCATCCGCGCGACCGTGCGGTCAGCGACGATCTTCACCGGCTTCTTCAGGCCGATGGGGCCCAGGTAGCCTGGCTTGCATCCGAAGTGCGATTCGATCTCACCCGTCGTAGCGAAGCGGAACCCGCCCTTCAGGCCGTCGACCTTGCCGGCCTTCACTTCATTGAGGTCGTGGTCGCCGCGCACCAGCAGCAGCCAGACCTGGGTCTTGACGATGCTGCCTTGGCTGTCGAGTTCGTCGGTCGCCAGCACCAGGGACTTGACGGTCTGCGTGAGCGGCAGGCCCAGCAGGGCGGCGACGTCTTCGCAGGTGCTCTTGCCCGGCGTCGGCGTCTTCGTCAGGGCTTGCGTGGCCGCAGCACGCGCCGGCAGCAGGGCCACGGCCTCGGCCAGTTCGATGTTGGCGGCGTAGTCGCTGGTGGGGCAGTAGACGATGGCGTCCTCGCCGGTCTCGGCGATCACCTGGAACTCGTGCGAACGGTCGCCACCGATGGCGCCCGTGTCCGCTGCCACGGCGCGGTACTGCAGGCCGAAGCGGTCGAAGATCTTGCAGTACGCCGCATACATGTTGTCGTAGCTACGGCCGGCGGATTCGACGTCACGGTCGAAGGAATACGCATCCTTCATCGTGAACTCGCGGCCGCGCATCAGGCCGAAGCGCGGACGGCGCTCGTCGCGGAACTTCGTCTGGATGTGATAGAAATTTTTCGGCAGCTGGCGGTAGCTGCGCAGTTCCTGGCGAGCGATGTCGGTGATGACTTCCTCGCTCGTCGGCTGCACGACGAAGTCACGGTTGTGACGGTCCTTCACGCGCAGCAGCTCAGGCCCCATCTTGTCGAAGCGGCCGGTTTCCTGCCAGAGCTCGGCGGGCTGGATGACCGGCATGAGGCACTCGACGGCCCCGGCCGCATCCATTTCCTCGCGGATGATCTTCTCCACCTTGCGGATGACCCGCAGCCCCATCGGCATGTAGTTGTAGATGCCGGCGCCCAGGCGCTTGATCATGCCGGCACGCATCATCAGCTTGTGGCTGGCCACCTCGGCATCGGCGGGCGCTTCCTTGAGGGTGGAGATGAAGAACTGGGAGGCTTTCATGGGCGGGCGGGAATGCGAAGGCCGGGTGAAAACCCGGCCGAACTGACGACAAAACTGGGATAAATCCCCGGGTTAGCGAGGGCGCCACCGCAACTGCGGCCCGATGCAATAATCGAACCAACTAGAGATTTGAGGTTGATTATGCTCGACCGTGAAGGCTTCCGCCCCAACGTCGGCAT
>RXJW01000096.1 GCA_003963005.1 Burkholderiales bacterium | reverse complement strand
GGTGGGTCGCACCTCAACCTTATCCGGGACCACGATGGCCACCCTCTACGGGCCGCCTCGCCTAAAAACTTACACCACCTCGCGGGGCATCACCCCAGCCCGCCATATCTTGACCCGGCCGCCACTTGAATGACTGGTAAGCAGTGATGCCCAGTCGCATGATCCACAGCGCCGAGCGACCGAGAACGCTGCAAAGCTGCCGTCCCGACTGCGACGGCGGCTTTAGGCTGATCTCGGACGTTCGACCGTCGCGCTCCCAGTGACTGCTTTTGCCAGAAGCGGTCAAACAACCTGGAACGGCCTAGCTGGCAGCTTCGCCCTTCCCCCGGAACCGGACGTTCGGCCTGGCGTTCGTATTCGGACTGATTGAGTGACCGTTTTCGCGTCCCGCGACCGTCGAATATCGAACCAACAGCGACATCCAACTTCTCGAGTTTGCGGCACTGAAGTTGCAGGTCATTCAGCCCTCTTCCCTTTTTCAACAGCAGCCCTGTGACGCACGGGCAGACTCGGTCCGAAAAGAACCTGACCCACCTTGTTGACGGGCAGATCCGGGCGGTTCATCGTTGCTCTATAGCCTGCCCACCGGACTCGCCAGTTCTTCTTGAGCGCACCCTCACTGCTCTAGGTCCCATACAAGCGCGAACAGGAACGCTAGCGCCGCGACCATGAACAACAGGCGATGGTGGCCTCCTGATGCAGTCAGCAGGTAGCTGTCGGTGTGGCCAGCGGCTGCCTGGACCAACGCAAACGCCATGGTCGCCTTGCTCCATGCGGCCTGCTGGACGCTGGGTGGACCGTTCACCACCTGGTGGACGCGGCCCAGCATCAGCGGAACCGCCCCAGCCGGAAATGTGCCTAGCAGGAACGCGCATGGCACCACGAGCGATGCCGATCCCGTCAGCGCGAGCGTGGTTGCTGCGAGCAGTTGTGAGGCAACCGTGAGTCGACTCGTGCGTTCGAATCCCATCCGGTCCGCCAAGGCGCCATACGACAGCGGCCCTGCCAATGCACCGACGCCGTACACCGCCCACAACAGTGATCCCGAGCTCACGTTCCAGTGGAGCCCACGCACCGCGTAGTCGACCAGGAAGACCATTGCGGGCACGACGCCGACAGCCATGAGGGCATATTGCCCGTACAGGTGACGCAAAGTTTGGCGCACCGGCTGCGACAAGGTTTCCCGTCGCGCGGATGGAGGCCGTTCGTTCGGCGGCCAGGCGTTCCAGGTCACCAGCGTCAGCACCAGGCAGACGCTTGCCAGTCCAACCCACGTGCTCGCCAATCCGGATCGCAGCAACAACGGGATCAAAGTTCCCGAGGCAGCGATCCCGAGCCCGAGGCCGAGGAAGATCGCACCCGCAGCGACGCCCTTGCGAGACGGAAGGACGTGAGGCAGCACGATGCTCCCCACCAGTACCATGATGACGCCGCCGGTCACGCCCGAGATCAGGCGCCAGAGGAAGAACCAGGCGATCGACAGCGGGAAGGCGCAGGCGAAGAACGCCAACGCGGTCAGGACCATCGAGGCGCGGACAGCTGCCACCGAACCCACGAAAGAGGCAAGCCGCCGACCGCCCAGTGCGCCCAGCAGGTAACCCAGCAGGTTGGCGGCAGCAACGAAGACGACGTCGCGCGCACTGAACCAGCCTTCGCCGATCAGCGACGGAATAAGGGGCGTGTAGGCGAACCTGGCGAGGCCGATCCCCACGAGGCTCGCGCAAAGACCCGCGGCGATCAACATTGGTGCGCCACGAGCGGCCCCCCGCGGTTCGATGTCAGTGTGACGGGACGTCGGCAACGCTAGCTCCTCGGCGCGAAATCGCGCACTGCCTTCGGCGTATTGCGGAAGCTGATGGCCAGACGGTTGTAGGTGTTCATCAAACCGATGGCGAACGTCAGGTCCACCAGTTCGCGTTCACTGAACACCGTTCGAGCCGCCGCGTAGTGCTCGTCCGGTACGCCCGTATCGGCCACGCGGGTGACCGTCTCGGCCCAGGCCAGCGCAGCCTGTTCACGGGCATCGAAGAACTCGCCCGCCTCGCGCCACGCCTGCAGTAGCGTCAGCTTCTCGACCGCAACGCCTTTGTCGAGCAGCTCACGCGTGTGCATGTCCAGGCAGAAGGCGCAGCCGTTGATCTGCGACACGCGGAGATAGACCAAGTCGACGAGCACCGGCGGCAACCCGCTGCCTGCCACGTAGCCATAGACGCCGCCGAGCGCCTTGGCGCCGGCGGGTGCGATCTGGGAGTAGTCGAGACGTTGACTCATGTTCAGGGCTCCTGAAGTGGGAAGGGACAATGCGACCGGTTAACGGTCGGATGAGGTGAGTTCGTGCGACTCTGCCGAGTCGACAACGAAGATCGCGAGCAGCCGTGCTGGCTCGGTGCCGCTGGCATTTCGGCTGACAACCTGGTGGGCGCCGGGCGCCTCGTAGAAGCTCTCGCCCGCGCGAACGACGCGCAGAGGCTCTGCGTCCAACTGCGTCTCCACCGCCCCACTCAGGACGTAGGCGTAGATGAAGGCCGACTTCGCATGCACGTGAGGCCGCGAGGCTGCGCCAGGCGCGTAGTCCACGATCACGGCGACAAGGGATTTGCCGGGTAGGTTGGGCAGTGACTTCGCGAACTGCCGACTGGCCGTCTCGGAAGGGCCGGCCGCTGACGCGGTGACCGTGCAGGCGAAGAGTGAGAAGGCGCAGGCAACGCAGACAAGGTCTCGAGGCATCATGGCTTTGGCAGATGGAAAGTGGTCAGGAGTCAAGCGGCACGGGCGATGGGAGATCCCGACGGCTCGCTTCGCGAAATGAAGGCATGGGCGCGCTCGGCGCAAACCCATGCCAACGCAATCAGCGCCGCGCCGACAAGCGGGAGATGGCGCGCATCGAGCGTCGTGAGCACCAGCCCGCCGAGCGCACCGGAACATGCCAGGCCACCGTAGGTGGCGGTGTTGTTGAGCGCGAGGAGCAATGGAGCGACCTGTGGCGCAGTCTTGACCAGCCGATGCTGTTGCGGCACGAGGAGGCCCCAGCCGCACAGCCCCCACACGACGAGTGCTGCAGCCGCGCTCAGCGGATTGCCGGCGGTCCAGGGCAGGAAACAGAAGTTTGCGATCCCGACGCCCAGGCCGATGTTGAGCAGCCGACGGCTGTCGAAACGGTCGACGAGCCGACCCGAGAGCACGTTGCCGATGGTCGACGCGACGCCCCACACCAGCAGGAGGCTGGCCAGGGTGCGCTCGTCGCCGCCGGTCGCGGGGTGCAGGACGAGGCCGGCATAGGTGTAGACCATCAGGAAGCCGCCGAATGCGAACAGCGACGTCAGCAGCGTGAGCGAGACGCGCGGGTCGCGCACGGGCGAGATGCGCTCGCGCAGGCTGACCCGCGGCGGGGTGGGCACGTCGCGCAGCAGCAATGCAACGCCAGCAACGGCCACCAGGCCGAGCCCGGCGACGAACCCCAGCGTCGTTCGCCAGTTGCTCATTCCGCCGATCAGCGTGCCCAGTGGCGCGCCCAGTGCGGTGGCGCCGGCCAGTCCGGCCGTCACGGTCGCCAGCGCGCGGCCACGGCGTTCCGGTGTGGAGATCGCGGCCGCGACGCCGAGCGCCGTAGGCGAGAAGAGGGCCGCGCCGAGGCCGGCAGCCACACGGCTGAAGAGCACGGTGGAGAGGTCAGTCGCGACGGCGGTGAGCAGGTTGCCGAGCACGAAGATGCTCAGGGCCGTCACCAGCAGGCGCTTGCGTGGCCATCCCCCCGTGAGCGTGGCCATGACCGGCGCCATCACCGCGAAGGTGGCGGCGTAGCAGGTGACCATCTGCCCCGCCCGGCTGACGGAGGTGTGGAGGTCCCGGGCGACGCTGGGCAGGATGCCGGCAACGACGAAGTTGTCGGTCCCCATGGCGAACATCCCGACTGCGAGCATGAGAAGGCGGCGGTCCATGGCGTTGAAAGGCTGTGCTTGGAACAGGTCTTCAGCGTAGGCGTGACCGTCGCAGCGGCAAATGTCGAAAATGCAGCGGATCCGGACATGCCGCCTGCGGAGGATTCATGCACGCCATTGGTCTCGTCGTCTTTCCGCGCTTCGACCTGCTCGCCTTTTCGGCCGTCACCGCGTTGCAGGTGGCGAATCGCGTGCTCGGCGAAGACTTCTACGAAGTGACGTTGCTGTCCGAGCATGGAGGGGCTGTCCTGGCCGGCGCCGGCTTTCAAGTCGAAACCCAGGCTTTCGGCGGTGCGATGTTCGACACGGTCCTGCTGGCCAGCGGCCTGGAAGCGGACGCCGGCTCACCGGCACTCTGCGCCTTCGTTCGCAATGCCCTGGGCAGCGCGCGACGCGTGGTGGCGCCGTGCACCGGGGCGTTCCTGCTGGCCGAGGCCGGTGTGCTCGACGGCCGTCGCGCCACCACGCATTGGCGATTCGTGCAGGAATTGCAGCGGCGCTTCTCGAAGGTGAAGGTCGATGGCGACCAGATCTTTGTGGTCGATGGCCCGGTGTGGACCTCCGCCGGCATGGCCGCCACACTGGACCTCGCCCTGGCGATGATCGAGCAGGACCACGGCATCGCGGTCTCCCGGGACGTCGCGAAAAGGCTGGTGGTGTACCACCGCCGCGCCGCCGTTCAGCCACAGATTTCCGCGCTGCTGGAACTTGAACCGAAGTCCGACCGCATCCGTAAGGTGCTGGACCATGCGCGCGCGCATCTGCGAGACCCGCTGTCGGTGGAGGACCTTGCAGAGGTCGCGGGGCTCAGCCCGCGCCAGTTCAGTCGCGCATTCAGCACCGAAACGGGCCGCTCGCCGGCGCGTGCCGTGGAGCAACTAAGGGTGGAGGCGGCGAGGGTGCTGCTGGAACAGGGGCGCCTGCAGATGGACGTGATCGCCCGGGAGGTGGGCCTTGTCGACCGCGAACGCCTGCGGCGTGCTTTCGTGCGGACGTTTGGCCAGCCGCCACGGGCAGTGCGCCGGGCCTGGCGCAGCGGGCGCGAGGAGCCGACAGAGCATCCCCCCGTCGCGCCCAAGCTGGCCGAACCGTCGGCGGCATGAGCGACGCCTTTCACAACGGATCGTTCACTCGGAGGCAGAACGGACGGGCGTCCGATGTAGCTAGGCGCTGAATGGCAAACAGTGGAGAAGCCCACCGCTCCGCGATTCGCGACAGGCTCGATGGCCAGTCCCAGGTATTGATCCTGGCGGTATAGGTGTCCGCTTCGGTTGATCACGCAAGTTCGGGAAACTGCAAGCAGCCGACGCTAGGGCTCCGAGACCGTCAAGCGAGTGGTACCACCGCTGTCCCTCGCACCGCCAACATTCTTGTGTAGGAAGTCTGCGACCCCGATGGCTGCTTGGTGTCACTGAGCGCGAGTTGGACCCTCACGCCCCAGTGACCGAGAACGCTGCAGACCTGCCGGTCGACCTGCGAAGGCGGCTTCAGGCTGATCTCAGTCGTTCGCGTTTCAAGGCGTGAACGACGGTTCGTCCCAGTACCGGTCCTTGCACCTGCCTACTGCTTGTGGTCCTCGCAGTCAACCTGCGGCGCATCGTTTGGTGGCCACTGACGGCTCATCCCGAAAGCATGAAGCGCCCCGTTGTGATGCCGCCAATAGCCGGAGCGAGTTCGTCTTGATGCGATCTTGATATCCACGGGGCTCTTCTTTTCAACGTTTTGACGCGGTGCTTTCCAGAATCCCTCAATCGATAGGAGGGTGTCATGGACATCATGTTTCTGGGCCTGAGCGTCGCTCTCGCCCTCGTGACGGCGCTGGCGGCCTGGGGCTGCGAGCGCCTGCGCGGTCAACGCAACGGAGGCCGCGCATGAGTGTGTTTGAGTGGGTTTCGGCCGGGCTGGTGGTCTTTTTGGTGATCTACCTGTTCTGGGCCTTGCTGTTTCCGGAGGACCTGACATGAACGGTTCGGCCTGGATTCAATTGGTTGTCTTCCTTGTCGTCCTTCTGGCGCTTGCCTGGCCGCTGTCGCGCTGGATCTTTGCGGCCATGGAAGGTCGCGCTGCCTGGCTGCGGCGCGTTGAGCGAACCATCCTCAGGCTGGCCGGCGTGGATGCAGAAGCTGAACAGGGCTGGCTGCGATATGCGCTGGGCCTGTTGATCTTCAACGCCCTCGGTGTCGTGGCGGTCTATGCGCTGCAGCGACTGCAGTCATGGCTGCCGCTGAACCCGCAGGGTATGGGCGCGGTCACGCCGGATTCCGCCTTCAACACCGCCATCAGTTTCGTGACCAACACGAACTGGCAGGGATACGGTGGTGAGTCGACGATGAGCTATCTCACGCAGATGCTGGCTCTCACGGTGCAGAACTTTCTGTCCGCCGCCACCGGCATCGCCGTGGTCGTCGCACTGGTGCGGGGCTTCGCACGTCACTCCGGCAAGTTCATCGGCAATGTCTGGACGGACCTGACCCGTGCCACGCTTTGGGTGCTCTTGCCCATGTCGCTGGTGTTCGCCATCGTGCTCGCCGGCATGGGTGTGGTCCAGACTTTCAAGCCCTATCAGGACGTGACCACCATCGAGGCGCAGAGCTGGCAAGAACCCAAGCTAGACGCCGACGGTCAAGCGATCAAGGGCGCGGACGGTCAACCCGTCATGGAAGACAAGAGCGGTCAGAGCCAAAGCATCGCGCTCGGCCCAGTCGCTTCCCAGCTCGCCATCAAGATGCTGGGCACCAACGGTGGCGGCTTCTTCAACGCGAACTCCGCTCATCCCTTCGAGAACCCGACGGCAGCAACGAATGCGCTGCAAATGCTGTCCATCTTCCTCATTCCAGCGGCACTGTGCTTCGTCATGGGGCGCCAGGTCGGTGACATGCGGCAAGGCTGGGCGTTGCTGGGAGCCATGACGGCGATGTTCGTTGTCGCAGTCATCGTCGCTACGGCAGCCGAGCAGGCCGGCAACCCGCAAGTCGCCAAGCTGGGTGTCGACGTTGCGAGCAGCGCAGCCCAGTCGGGCGGCAACATGGAAGGCAAGGAGGTGCGCTTCGGCATCGAGGCCTCATCCCTTTTTGCGGTCATCACGACGGCAGCCAGTTGTGGCGCCGTGAACGCCATGCATGACAGCTTCACTCCGCTGGGGGGCCTCGTCCCGATGGTGATGATGCAGCTGGGCGAAGTGGTCTTCGGTGGCGTCGGTGCCGGCCTCTACGGCATGCTCGTCTTTGCCATCCTGGCGGTCTTCGTGGCTGGCCTGATGATCGGCCGCACGCCGGAGTACATGGGCAAGAAGATCGAGGCCCATGAAATGAAGATGGTGTCGCTCGCGATCTTGCTGACGCCCTTGGCCGTCCTGGTCGGCACGGCACTGGCCGTCATGTTGGAGCCTGGCAAGGCGAGCATCTCCGCCCCGGGTTCCCACGGCTTCAGTCAGGTGCTGTATGCCTTCTCATCAGCCGGCAACAACAACGGCAGTGCCTTCGCCGGCCTGGGGGCCAACACACCCTTCTACAACCTGGTGCTCGGGCTGGTGATGTGGATCGGTCGCTTCGGCGTCATCGTGCCGGTGCTGGCTATGGCCGGGTCATTGGCCGCCAAGAAGCGCCTGGCGCCCGGTGAGGGCACGCTGCCCACGCACGGGCCCCTGTTCGTCGTGTTGCTGATTGGCTGCGTTCTGCTGGTTGGCCTTCTGAACTATGTGCCGGCACTGGCCCTGGGCCCTGTCGTCGAGCATCTGATCCTCTGGAGCGCATCATGAGTCGCGCTGGCTTTTCCTTGTTCGACCCGGCCCTGACACGCGCCGCACTGGTCGATTCGTTCCGCAAGCTGAACCCGCGCACGCAGTTGCGCAACCCGGTGATGTTCGTCGTCTACCTGGGCAGCCTGCTGACGACGGCGCTCGCCATCTCGGAGCCGAATGGCTTTGTGGTGGCAGTGACGGTGTGGCTGTGGTTCACGGTCCTGTTCGCCAACTTCGCGGAAGCCCTGGCCGAAGGCCGCAGCAAGGCTCAAGCTGCTTCTCTGCGCGGGCTGAAGAAGGAAACGTGGGCCAAGGTGGTCGAAGGCTACAAGGCAGGGCTGGGTCGGGAAGGCCTCAAGTGGCACCCGCGCGAGGCCAGCAGCCTGCGCAAGGGCGAGATCGTCTTCATTGAGACCAACGACGTCGTGCCCGCCGATGCAGAGGTTGTCGAAGGTGTTGCTTCGGTGGACGAAAGTGCGATCACCGGCGAGTCGGCCCCCGTCATCCGCGAAAGCGGCGGTGATTTCTCGGCGCTGACCGGGGGCACCCGCGTGCTGTCCGACTGGGTCATCGCCCGTGTCGCCGTCAACCCAGGTGAGACTTTCGTCGACCGGATGATCGCCATGGTCGAGGGTGCCCAGCGCAAGCGAACCCCCAACGAGATCGCACTCACCATCCTGCTGGTGGCGCTGACCCTGGTCTTTCTCGGCGTGTGCGCCACCCTGCTGCCCTTCTCGCAATTCAGCGTGGGCGTCGCGGGCTCTGGGCAGCCGGTCAGCATCGTGGTGTTGGTGGCGCTGCTGGTCTGCCTGATTCCCACCACCATTGCCGGGCTGCTGTCGGCGGTCGGCGTGGCGGGAATGAGCCGCATGCTGCAGGCGAACGTCATCGCCACATCCGGCCGCGCCGTGGAGGCCGCCGGCGACGTGGACGTGCTGCTGCTGGACAAGACCGGGACCATCACACTGGGCAATCGCCAGGCCGATGCCTTCTGGCCGGTGGATGGCGCCAGCGAGGCCCAGCTGGCCGAAGCGGCACGGCTGGCCTCGCTGGCTGACGAAACTCCTGAGGGCCGCAGCATCGTCGCCCTGGCCGACCGCAAGTTCGGCCCCAAGGCAGAGGTGGGAGAGCAAGGCCTGTTCGTGCCGTTCACGGCGCAGACCCGCATGAGTGGCGTGGACCTCGGCCAACGCCAGATCCGCAAAGGCGCCGGCAGCGCGGTGCGGTCTCACGTCGAGGCGTTGGGCGGCCGTTGGCCTGCCAGCGTGCAGACGGCCGTCGACGAAGCAGCCCGCCGGGGCAGCACGCCGCTCGTCGTCGCGGACGGCGTTCAGGTGCTTGGCGTCGTCGAGCTCAAGGACATCGTCAAGCCCGGCATCAAAGAGCGTTTTGCGCAACTGCGCCGCATGGGCATCAAGACCGTCATGGTCACCGGCGACAACCGCCTGACGGCTGCTGCCATTGCCGCCGAGGCAGGTGTGGACGATTTCCTCGCTGAAGCCACGCCCGAGGCGAAGCTGACGCTGATCCGCGAGCACCAGGCCCAGGGCCGACTCGTCGCCATGACCGGCGACGGCACCAACGACGCCCCGGCTCTGGCCCAGGCTGACGTTGCCGTGGCCATGAATACCGGCACCCAGGCGGCCAAGGAAGCCGGCAACATGGTCGACCTGGATAGCAACCCCACCAAGCTGATCGAGGTGGTCGAGACCGGCAAGCAGATGCTGATGACGCGCGGGTCGCTCACGACGTTCAGCATCGCCAACGACCTGGCCAAATATTTTGCGGTGCTGCCGGCGGCGTTCGTGTCGACCTACCCGCAGCTGTCTGCTCTGAACGTGATGCGTCTGGAAAGCCCCAACTCGGCCATCCTGAGCGCGGTCATCTTCAACGCGCTGATCATCGTCGTGCTGATCCCGTTGGCCTTGAAGGGTGTGCGCTACCGCGCCATCGGCGCTGCCGCACTGCTGCGCCGCAACCTGCTGGTCTACGGCCTGGGTGGCGTCATCGTCCCCTTCATCGGCATCAAGATCATCGACCTCATTCTCGTGGCGCTCCGCCTGGCGTGAGCGCTCGCCTGACCTCATCTTCCCATCATGAAAACCACTCTTTCCATTCTGGTGTTCGCCGCTGCTTTTCCTGCCTTTGCTCAGGA
Source organism: Burkholderiales bacterium (assembly GCA_003963005.1). Classification (GTDB taxonomy): domain Bacteria; phylum Pseudomonadota; class Gammaproteobacteria; order Burkholderiales; family Burkholderiaceae_C; genus Pelomonas. Next base: position 15,297 of record RXJW01000096.1, on the reverse strand, counting down.
AGCTGCAGCGCCTGCTGACCCACTGTCCTTCAACCTCGGCACCGTCACGGAATACCGCTATCGCGGCATCTCCCAGTCACGCTTGAAGCCCGCGCTGCAGGGAGGCATCGACTACGCCGACCCGAGCGGCTTCTACGTCGGCACTTGGGCCTCCACCATCAAGTGGACCAAGGACATTCCCGGCGGCGACGGCCAGGTCGAGATTGACCTGTACGGTGGCTACAAGACTGAAATCGCCAAGGGTCTGACGCTGGATGTCGGCGGCCTGTACTACCTCTACCCGAGCAACAAGCTCAAGAACGTGCCGGGCTTTGCCAATGCCAATACGTTCGAGGTTTACGGCGCGCTCACCTACGGTCCGGTGACCGCCAAGTATTCGCACAGCACCACGAACCTGTTCGGCAACGTCGATAGCAAGAACTCTGGCTACTTTGACGTGACGGCCGCCTTCGATCTCGGCGATGGCATGACCTTGAGCCCGCACATGGGGCATCAGACGGTCAAGCACCTATCGGTGGCCTCGTACACCGACTACTCGCTGACGTTGTCCAAGGATTTCTCCGGTCTCGTGCTGAGTGGCTCGGTGATCGGCACCGACGCCGACAAGACTTTCTACGCCAGCCCGGCGAATGGCAAGTTCCTGGGCAAGACCACCCTGGTGGTTGGCTTGAAGAAGACGTTCTGAACGGAGGACTCTGATGACCACCTCGCTGTCCACCCCCGCCACCTCAGCTGCCACCGCCGAGGTTCCTCTGTGGCGCCCGGCGCTGACACTGTTCGTTGTGCTGAGCCTCGTGACCGGCCTGGCTTATCCCCTGCTCGTGACCGGCGTCGCTCAATCCGTGTTCCCGGCCGAAGCCAATGGCAGCCTCATCGTTCACGATGGCAAGACCATCGGCTCCGCCTTGATCGGCCAGACCTTCGCGGACCCCGGTCACTTCTGGAGCCGCCCGTCGGCCACAGGCCCCATGCCCTACAACGCTGCCAACTCTTCAGGTAGCAACTTGGCCCCCACGGCCCCCGCGTTGACCGACGCCGTGAAGGCCCGTGTCGAAGCATTGAAGGCTGCCGATCCCGGCAACACGGCACCTGTGCCGGTCGATCTGGTGACCACATCGGCCAGTGGCCTGGACCCTCACATCAGCCGCGCTGCCGCCGACTATCAAGCGGCGCGCGTCGCCCGGGTGAGCGGGGTACCCGTCGAGAAGGTCCGGGCACTCGTGGAATTGCACACTGAGGGCCGCTGGCTGGGCTTCATCGGTGAGCCGCGGGTGAATGTGTTGGCCTTGAACCTGGCGCTAGATGCACTGAAGACGCCAGGTGCTCGCTGAGGTGCTGGGTGGACCTGCTGTTTGCGCTGCTGGCACTGGGGGTCATCGCTCTGCCGCTCATGTTGATCTGGGCGCTCATGGAATGGCAGTGCCGCCGCCGCGCGCGTGCCAGGGTGCAGCGGTGTTCACGGGCATGATGAACGATTCATGCTGATCAACTGTGTCGTCTACGCCGAAGGGCGCGTCGTTGCCGAGCCCGAACTTGCAGGCCTGTCCCAGGCACTGGACGCACATCCGGGCTTTGTCTGGGTGGCGCTGCGCGATCCGACCGACGCGGAGCTGGACCTGCTTCAGCAGCAGCTCGACCTGCCGCCCTTGGCGGTGGAGGATGCTCGCAAGGGTCAGCAACGCCCCAAGCTCGAGGAGTACGGCGACATGCTGTTCGCCGCGATGCACCTGCTGGAACTTGGGCCAGAGGCAGAGGTGCAGGTCGGCGAAGTGCACGTCTTCGTCGGCTTGCGCTTCGTCGTCTCGGTGCGACATCGCAGCCGCCAAGGTTTCCTGGGCGTACGTGAGCGCGCCGAGCGCGAGCCTGAGCTATTGCGCCTCGGGCCGGGCTACGTGTTCTACGCCCTGCTGGATGCCGTCGTGGACCGCTACTTCCCCCTGATGGATCTGGTCGACGCGGAACTTGAACGCGTGGAAGAGACCATGTTCCTCCCGGGTCAAGACCGCCAAGCAGTCGTGCAGAGCCTGTTTGCCCAGAAGCAGCGGCTGGCAACGCTTCGCCATGCCGTTGCGCCGCTGCTGGCGGTCGCCACCAAGCTCCATGGTGGCCGCGTCCCAGGGTTGTGCAAGAGCCTGCAGGACTACTTTCGCGACGTTGACGATCACCTGGTTCGCATTCAGGCCGGCATCGATGCCGCGCGTGAAACGATTCTGGCAGCCACTCAGGTCAACCTGACGCTGGTCAACATCGACGAGTCCTTGGTCACCAAACGCCTGGCAGCATGGGCGGCCATCTTTGCCGCCTCCACGGCGCTGGCCGGCATCTGGGGGATGAACTTCGAGAAGATGCCGGAACTCAAATGGGAATGGGGTTACCCGCTGGCCCTGTCGACGATCGCACTGGTGTGCTGCGGTCTCTATTGGCGCTTCAAGCGCCTGCGCTGGCTATGACCGACGAACGCCCTGACCCGGATGCCCTCCTTGCCAAGGTTCAGCGCGAGGAAGCTGCTGCTGCGCGAGGGCGCCTGAAGATCTTCTTCGGCGCGAACGCCGGTGTGGGCAAGACCTTTGCCATGCTGGCGGCGGCTCATGCGGCGAAGCAGCAAGGGCGCCCGGTGCGCATCGGCGTGGTCGAAACGCACGGACGGGCCGACACGGAGGCCATCGCACGGGACATCGAGAGACTCCCGCTCAAGGACGTGCAGCACCGCGGCCAGACCTTGCGCGAATTCGACCTGGACGCCGCACTCGCTTGGGGGCGGAACGAGGCAGGCAGCGTGCTCTTGCTGGACGAACTGGCGCACAGCAACGCGCCGGGGTCTCGCCACACCAAGCGATGGCAGGACGCGCAAGAGCTGCGCGAGGCCGGCATCGAGGTGTGGACAACCCTCAACGTGCAACACCTGGAGAGCCTGAACGATGTCGTGGGCGGCATCACGGGCATCCGAGTCCAGGAGACGTTGCCGGACCGGGTGTTCGACGAAGCGGACGAAGTCGTTGTCGTCGACCTGCCTCCCGACGAGTTGCTTCAGCGTCTCAAGGAAGGCAAGGTCTACCTGCCAGCCCAAGCCGAACGCGCCGCCCGCAACTTCTTCCGCAAGGGCAACCTGCTGGCCCTGCGAGAGCTGGCGCTGCGGCGAACGGCTGATCGCGTGGACGACCAGATGCAAGCTTATCGGCGCGAGCACAGCGCCGCGGCAATCTGGCCCAACCGGGAGTCGTTGCTCGCCTGTGTCGGTCCCGGTGCAGCGAGCGACAAGGTCGTGCGCAGTGCTGCACGGCTGGCCCAGCAGCTGGGGCTCGATTGGCATGCTGTCCACGTCGAGACGGCGCGCCGATTGGGCGACGGTGCGCGCATGAGGGTGCAGAAGACGCTGGAGCTGGCCAAGTCGCTTGGCGCACGGACTGCTGTGCTGTCGGCACCTGAGGTCGCGCAGGCTCTGGTGGGCTATGCCCGGGAGCACAACCTGTCGCGGCTGGTCGTGGGTCGCCGCGAGAGTGCCTGGCGTTGGCCGGGCCGGTTGACGCTGGCCGACGCCCTGAACCGGCAAGCCGAAGACATGGACGTGCTACAGGTCGCCTTGCCGACGACGACGCGCGAGCCTGACGTGCCCGTGCAGCAGGCTCGAGGGTGGCTGTCACCTCAGGCCTTGAGAGGCTACGCCGCCTCGCTGCTCACTGTGGGGCTGACCACGCTCATCGCCCAAGTGTTGGTGGACTGGATTGCCAACACAAACATCGCGATGCTCTACCTGCTCAATGTGGTGGGCGTGGCGTTGCGATTCGGCCGCGCCCCGGCCGGGCTGACGGCGCTGCTGGGTGTCGCGGCCTTTGACTTCTTCTTCGTGGAGCCGCGCTGGTCCTTCGCGGTGACCGACGCGCAGTACCTCGTCACCTTCGCGGTCTTGCTGCTGGTGGGTCTGGTCATTGGTCAATTGGCAGCCGGCTTGAAGGCGCAGGCGAAGGCCGCGCAGGAACGAGAACGGCGCGTTCGGGGGCTGTACGCCATGTCGCGCGACTTGGGGGCTGCGCTGGTCCCCGAGCAGGTGGCCGAAATCGCTGCCCGATTTCTCCGCGCCGAGTTTGGGACTGCGTCGGCGGTGCTGGCCCCGCCGCTGACGACCACCCCGGGCCGTGAGGTGCTGTCTTTGCTGCCGGGCGCGACGGCCCAGCCCGACGTCGGTGTGGCTCAATGGGCTTTCGACCACGGCCAGCCAGCCGGGCACGGCACGGACACGCTGCCTGCCAGCGCGTGTCTCATGCTGCCCCTGACCGCACCGATGCGGCTTCGCGGCGTGCTCGCTGTGGACAGCAAGGGCCGGCACTGGCTGCCGGATGAGCGCGAACTTCTGGAGACCTGTGCAGCCCTGATCGCCATTTCGCTGGAGCGTATTCACTACATCGAGGTGGCCCAGCAAAGTACGCTGCAGATCGAGTCCGAACGTCTGCGCAATTCGCTGCTGACCGCGATTTCCCACGACCTTCGTACACCACTGGCCGTCCTTGTGGGATTGGCGGACGCGCTCAAGCTCGCACCACCAGCCTTGAGTCCGCAGCAGGCCGAAGTGGCCGAAGCCATGCGCCGCTCATCGCTGCGAATGAGCGCATTGGTCAGCAATCTGCTCGATATGGCCCGACTTCAGTCCGGCGCGGTACAGCTCAATCGCCACTGGCTGCCACTTCAGGAAGTGGTGGGAACCACTCTTGCGAGCCTCGACGAGGTGCTCGCAGGTCGTGATGTGGCGGTGAACCTGCCCAACGATCTGCCTCTGGTGGAGATCGATGCCGTGCTGATCGAGCGGGTGCTCGTCAATCTGCTGGAGAACGCCGCCAAGTACACCCCGCCCGGCAGTTCGATCGAGATCAATGCGCGCATCGCCGGGCGCAACCTGGAAGTCGACGTGTTGGACGCCGGCCCAGGCTTCCCTGCGGGACGAGAAGCGCAGTTGTTCGACAAGTTCGAGCGTGGGGACCGGGAGAGCGCGACGCCGGGCGTTGGCCTGGGCCTGGCCATTTGCAAGGCCATCATCGAAGCCCACGGTGGTCAGATCACCGCCCACAATGTCGCGCGGGGAGGTGCCTGTGTGCGGATCGAGTTGCCCCTTGGCAAGCCCCCGGCGTAGTTGAAGGAGTCACCGATGGGTGCAGCGCGTGTTTTGATGGTGGAGGATGAGCCGGAGATCCGGCGCTTCGTCCGCATGGCCCTCGAGAGCGAAGGCCTGGAAGTGTTCGAAGCGGGGACCCTGCAGCGGGGTTTGATCGACTCCGCAACGCGCCGACCCGAGTTGGTCGTGCTCGACCTCGGGTTGCCCGACGGCGATGGACTCGACTTCATTCGCGAGTTCCGTGGCTGGTCGAGTTCGCCAATCCTTGTGCTTTCCGCACGGGAAGGCGAAGAGCGCAAGGTCCAGGCACTGGATGCTGGCGCCGACGACTATCTGGTCAAGCCCTTCGGCGTGGCAGAACTGCTGGCCCGCGTGCGCGTTCAGTTGCGGCGTCATGGCGGCAGCAGTAACGACGCCGAACCGGTGCTGACCTTCGGCGATATCGTTGTGGACCGCACCCAGCGACAGGTGAGCCGGGATGGACATCGGCTGCATCTCACCCCGATCGAGTACCGACTGCTGCAGGAGTTCTGCGCAGCACCCGGCCGTGTGATGACCTACCAGCACCTGCTGAAAGCGGTCTGGGGTCCCGATCACATGGACGATCTGCACTATGTGCGGGTTCACATGGCCAACCTGCGCAAGAAGATCGAAGCGGACCCCAATCGACCTCGCTGGCTGATCACGGAGGCAGGAGTAGGGTATCGGCTCAATCCGAAGTCCGACTGCAGCGAAGGGCAGCCTTGAGGTCTTCTTGCTCCGCAAGCTGTGAATCTTGATGAGAACCTGATACCAAAAGTCCTAGATTGGCAGCTCATCCACAGATGGCGCACTGCAGCGTGCGCCAGCTCCATGAGACCGGTACTCATCCTTCAACATGACCGCACACAACGCCCAGGTCAGTTGCTTCAACATCTGACCCAGGCCGGCATCGACACAGAGATCATCATGCCCGACCACGGCGATACCGTGCCGTGGAACGCCAACGACTACAGCGGCATCGTGCTTCTCGGCAGCAACCGCAGCGTCAACGAGCCGCTCGACTGGATTGCCGACGAGCGAAGCCTCGTGCGGCGGGCACTGGAAGCCGAAGTGCCGATGCTGGGCCATTGCTTCGGAGGCCAGATGCTCGCCAGTGCCCTGGGTGCGCGGGTGGAACGCAACGGTTTCGCCAACATCGGTTGGAGCCGCCTGCGCGTGACGCCGGATGGGCTGCCGTTGATGCAGTCGCAGGAAGTCATGGCCTTCAACTGGCACTACGAGACCTTCCAGATTCCAGCTCGTGCGCGCCGCCTGCTCTACGGTACACACTGCTTGAACAAGGGCTTTGCGATCGGCCCGCACCTGGCGTTCCAATGCCATTTCGAGGTCGATGAAAGCATCGTCCGCGACTGGTGCCAGCAGAGCGCTACCGAGCTGGCGCAGGCCAAGGGGCCAGCGGTGCAGTCGCCTGCCCTCATCCTGAGCGATCTCTCGCATCGCGTCAGCGAATTGCACCGCATCGCCCGGCGTGTCTACAGCGAGTGGACCTCCAGGCTGCCTGGCCCGGTGTCGCGGCGAGCGGTTGCTGTGAGCTGGCAGTGAATGAGTGAAGCGCCTTCTCCAACATCCTTCGGAAGGGGATAACGATGTCCGATCAACCGGCAAGCTACTGGTTCCCCGCCAAGCGATATGGGTGGGGTTGGGGCCTGCCACGCACCTGGGAAGGCTGGTTCGTGCTGGTTGCCTATGCCTGTTCGATGAGCGTCGGCTTGGCACTCCAGTCGCGACTGAGTCAGTGGGTGTTCATCGCCTTCATCGCAGCCGTCAATGGGGGTCTGATCTGGATTTGCGGGCTCAAGGGTGAGCCGCCAGCCTGGCGCTGGGGCAAACGCTAGGTGGCGACCCATGGTGCGCCACCTTGCAGGAAGCCTTCGGGCTTCTTGATAAATTCTTGATACCAGCGCCCGACACTTCGCTTTTCCAGTGTTCGGTAGCGCAGCATGAACCCCGAAACCAAACGTAGTGGCCTGGCGGCCTTGACGCTCGGCGCGATCGGCGTCGTCTACGGCGACATCGGCACAAGCCCGCTCTACACGCTGAAGGAAGTGTTCCTTCCGGCCACCGGGGTGGAACTGAACCACCACAACCTGATTGGCGCGACTTCGGTGATCGTCTGGGCGTTGATGTTCGTGGTCACGCTCAAGTACGTCATTCTCATTCTCCGGGCGGACAACCGTGGCGAAGGTGGTGCGCTCGCCTTGACCGCTCTGGCAGCTCACGCCGTGCAGCAACGCCCGCGATTGCGAAACGCGCTGCTGCTCCTCGGACTGTTCGGCGCCACGCTGTTCTACGGCGACAGCGTCATCACACCTGCGATCTCCGTCATGGGTGCGATCGAGGGTCTGGAAGTCGTCACACCGACCCTCAAGCCCTATGTGCTGCCCATTTCGATGGCCATCCTGGTGGGGCTGTTCCTGGTGCAGCGATTCGGCACGGCCGCAGTCGGCAAGGTCTTCGGCCCGATCATCGCGCTGTGGTTTGGCGTGCTTGCAGCGATCGGTGTGGTGCACATCCTGCGCCAACCCCAGATCCTTGCAGCGCTCAACCCCATGGAAGCCTGGGAGTTCCTGAGCCAGCGTGGCTGGCACCTGTTCGCTGCGGTGGGAGCGATCGTTCTTGCATTGACTGGTGCCGAAGCGCTCTATGCCGACATGGGCCATTTCGGTGCCAAGCCCATTCGCCTGGCCTGGACCGGCCTGGTGTTTCCGGCATTGGCCCTGAACTACCTGGGACAGGGCGCCCTGCTGATGGGCGATGCGAGCGCCATCGAGAACCCATTCTTCAGGTTGTTTCCCAGCACCTGGGTGCTACCGATGGTGGTCCTGGCCGCGTTGGCTGCCGTCATTGCTTCGCAGGCGGTCATCTCTGGTGCCTATTCGATGACCAAGCAAGCCATCCTGCTAGGCTTCCTGCCGCGACTGACGATGCGCCACACCTCGGCCAGTGAGTCAGGTCAGATCTACGTGCCGGCCGTCAACTGGGCGCTCCTTGCTGGCGTCATTGGCGCTGTGCTGATGTTCGGTAGTTCCTCTGCCCTTGCAGGTGCCTATGGCATCGCCGTGACGCTGACCATGCTCATCACCACGGTGTTGACATTCTTCGTCATCCGTGACGGTTGGAGGCTCCCAGCACCACTGGCCATTGGCGCGACCGTGTTCTTCTTGGCGGTCGACGCGCTGCTCGTGGCTGGCTGCGCCATCAAGTTCTTCGACGGTGGCTGGTTCCCTCTGGTGCTCGGTCTGATGCTCTTCGTCATGATGAGCACTTGGGCGCGTGGTCGGAAGCTGCTGATGGAAAGCCTGCGCAACGAGGGACTGGAGCTTCTGCCGTTCATCGAAAGCCTGGCGCTAGGCGGGGCGCATCGCGCACAGCGTACGGCGGTCTACGCGGTCGCTGATCCCTCACTCGTACCGCAGGCTTTGCTGCACAACCTGAAGCACAACCAGGTGCTTCACGAGACCAACGTCATCCTCAACGTTGTCTTCCACGACCATCCCACCGTGGACCCGAACGAACGGGTCGAAGTAACGCCCTTGGCGCCAAGCTTCTGGCGTGTGCTGGTTCACTACGGATTCATGGAAGAGCCAGATGTGCCTGCTGCACTGAAGCTGTGTGAAGCCAAAGGTCTCAAGGTTCCGCACTTCGAGACCAGCTACTTCCTCAGTCGCGAGACCGTGGTCCCGACGCCCGGGAGCGGCATGGCGCATTGGCGTGAACGGCTGTTTGCGGCGTTGAGCCGCAACTCCAGCGGTGTGGCACGGTTCTTCAAGCTGCCCGACAACGCAGTTGTCGAACTGGGTACACGCGTCCAGATCTAGGTCGATCGCAGCGACGATGCGGCACTCTACTGCCCTAGCCACGCACACAGTCGATTTGACTACCTGCACATGATGTCGTGACGACCCGATGGTGAGTGCGAATGATCCTACAGCTTTTCTGGGTCACTGCAACTGTCGAGATCGTCGTGGCGATCGTTTTCGCTCTGAAGGTCAGGCAAAAGTCCGTTGTACTCGGATCGCCGGTACAAGTCAGCCTGGCAGAAGGCCAGCGCAAGGACGATTGGCTAGCCTGCGTGGTGATCTGGGCCGGTATCTTCCATGACGATATTGGCCTCGGCATGCCCCTTCTCCTGTTCGGTTGTGTGGTGCTGGCCTGGCTGGCGCGTCGAACGGCTCAGCGCGTCCGACAGCTGGTGCACTGACGGATCAGCGCCCGTTGCCGCGTCTACCGTGCGCTGTCGGCTGACGACTGTTTCCCGCAGGTAGGTCGTCGTTTGACAGTTGGAGCCGGCCGAGATCGCTGCACAGCGGCGGGTCGGCCGGGGCCGGCGGCTTCAGCCTGGAAAAGCCGACTGCAATGTGGCGTCTGACGTACGCCGACCTTCAACTGCAGGCATTGAAACCTGCAGCGCTCCATGGCTCGACGCGCGCTACTCACTGCGTCGGAATGCCAGCCAGCCCGCTAGAGCCGTGAAGATCAGCAGCATCCCAAAGATGACCGCGAAGCCGTAAGGCGCCTCGCTGAATGGGATACCGCCGACGTTCATGCCAAAGAGCCCCGTGCAGATGTTGATCGGCAGCCCGAGCACCGTGATCACGGTCAGCGTGAACAGGCTGCGGTTTGTCTGTTCGCTCACCTGCGCTGCGATCTCTTCCTGCAGTAGCTTGATCCGCTCCTGCAGCGCGGTCAGGTCACGCAAGACCAGCGAGAATTCCTCGGTGCCCTGCCTGAGGTCCTCCAGGTCACGCTCGGCAATCCAGGATGGCGGCTGCCGCAGCAAGCGGAACATGGCGCCTGGCTCGGGCGCCAGCAGCCTTTGCAGCCGGACCAGAACACGGCGCAACTTGCCAAGGTCGGCGCGTCGGCGCTGGAGCTGGCCTTTCTGCAAGGTGTCTTCGATCGTGTCCACCTGCACGGTGGCTTCTCGCACGATGCGCACCAGAACGTCCCCCTGGTCATGCAATAACTGGTTCAGCAGGGCCATCGCCGAGTCGAAACGGTGGCCATCCTTGACGGATTGGCGCAGACGGTCGATCGACTTCAACGGGTGGCTGCGTGCACTGATGGCCAGGCGTTCGTTGACCGTCATCCATAGCGTGGCAATCTCGGACGGGTCGAACGAAAACTCGTAGGCGACGTCGTTGACCACGGCGACGAGGTGATCGCTGGCATCTTCGATCCGGGTCGAGCGTGAACCCTCCTTCAGCGCCTCGAAGAACTCGGGAGCCAGGTCGAGGTGGGTGCGCATCCAGGATTCGGCCGACGCGTCGCTCAGGTTGAAGTGCAGCCACACGAAGGTGCCCGCATCTTCCGGCGAGGCACCGCCCTGCGTACCGCTCGCCCAGGCATGGGCCTCTTCCAGCGATATGGGTCGTCCTGGCGCGCCTGGGGCAAACAGGAAGCCGCAGATCAGCCCATTGGGGTCTGAGCCGTAGTTGATCGTTGCCATGAGTTCCACTCCTTCATGTTGAATTCTCCCTGCCACTCGATCGGCGCTCACGGAGCCTGAGCGCCGCGTCGACCTCGAATGACGGCGGCACAGGTTGATCCATGTGGCACACCAGTCGTTGGCATGCGGCGGTGACGCCGGGCTGGAATCCGTTGCCCGCGGCGCCACCCCAACCGCTCAACGCAAGGCCACCGCAGCTATTGCCAGCCGAAGCGCCGGCTGTAGAAGCCCTTCACGGCCTGCGTGAGCCCCATGTAGGCCAGCAGGATCGCCGGCAGGAACACGAAGTACAGCGGCGGCAATGCCTGCAGCTTGAAGTAGTGCGCCAGCGGCCCCATGGGCAGGAAGATGCCTACGGCCATGATGATGCCGCCCATCACCAGCAAGGGCGTGGACGCCCGGCTCTGCACGAACGGCAGCTTGGGCGTGCGGATCATGTGCACGATCAGCGTCTGGGTGAGCAACCCCACGACGAACCAGCCGGACTGGAACAGCGTCTGCTGCTCGGGCGTGTTGGCATGGAAGACGAACCACATCAGCGCATAGGTGCCGATGTCGAAGATCGAGCTGATGGGGCCGAAGAACACCATGAAGCGGCCGATGTCAGCCGGCTGCCAGCGCTGCGGGGACTTCAGCATCTCGTCATCGACGTTGTCGAAGGGGATGGCGATCTGCGAGATGTCGTATAGCAGGTTCTGCACCAGCAGGTGCATGGGCAGCATGGGCAGGAAGGGGATGAAGGCGCTGGCCACCAGTACCGACAACACGTTGCCGAAGTTGGAGCTGGCCGTCATCTTGATGTACTTGAGCATGTTGGCGAAGGTGCGGCGCCCTTCCAGCACGCCCGCCTCCAGCACCATCAGGCTCTTCTCCAGCAGGATGATGTCGGCCGCCTCCTTGGCGATGTCCACGCCGGAGTCCACCGAGATGCCGATGTCGGCCGTGCGCAGGGCCGGTGCATCGTTGATGCCGTCGCCCATGAAGCCAACTACATGGCCATTGGCCTTGAGCAGGCGCACGATACGGTCCTTGTGAGCAGGCGTCAGACGTGCGAAGACATTGGCGCGTTCGACTTCTACGGCCAATTCCTCATCGGTCATGCGCTCCACGTCGGAGCCCAGCATCACGCCTTGGCTGTCTAGCCCGACCTGGCTGCAAATCTTGGCGGTCACCCGCTCGTTGTCGCCCGTCAGCACCTTGACTGTCACGCCATGCTCGGCCAGGGCCTTCAAGGCCGGCGCCGTGCTGTCCTTGGGCGGGTCCAGGAAAGCCACGTAGCCGATCAAGGTCAGTTCGGCCTCGTCGGCCAGGTCGTAGACGTCCTTGGCCGGTGGCAGTTCCTTGGCGGCCACGGCCACCACGCGCAGGCCCTCGTCGTTGAGTTCGGCCGTCACCTGCCTGATGCGGGCCAGCAGGCCTGCGTCCATCGCTTCAATGGCATCACCGTGCCGAACCTGCGTGCAGACGGCCAGCACTTCCTCGACGGCGCCCTTGCAGATCAGCAGGTGGTGGTCATCGCGCTCGGCCACCACCACGGACATGCGCCGCCGCGTGAAGTCGAACGGAATCTCATCCACCTTGCGGTAGTTGCTCGCCGGGTCCAGCTCGCGATGGACTTCGGCATGCTGCAGCACCGCCACGTCGAGCAGGTTCTTCAAGCCGGTCTGGTAGTAGCTGTTCAGGTAGGCCAGCTCCAGCACCTCGTCCTGCTCGCCGCCCCATGCGTCCACATGCCGGGCCAGCACGATCTTGTCCTGGGTCAGGGTGCCGGTCTTGTCCGTGCACAGCACGTCCATGGCGCCGAAGTTCTGGATGGCATCCAGGCGCTTGACGATGACCTTCTTGCGCGACAGGAACACCGCGCCCTTGGCCAGGGTCGAGGTGACGATCATCGGCAGCATCTCGGGCGTCAGCCCCACCGCGACGGATAGCGCGAACAGCAGCGCCTCCGTCCAGTCGCCCTTGGTGAAGCCGTTGATGAACAGCACCAGCGGCGTCATGACGAACATGAAGCGGATCAGCAGCCAGCTGACCTTGTTGACGCCGGATTGGAATGATGTGAGCGCGCGGTCCGTCGCGCCGACACGCAGGGCCAGCGCGCCGAAGTAGCTGCGCGGCCCGGTGGCGACGACCACGGCGGTGGCCGAGCCGGACACCACGTTGGTTCCCATGAAGACGAGGTTGTCCAGCTCCAGCGGGTTGAAGGTCTGCGCGTCGCGCTGATGCGCGAACTTCTCCACTGGCAGCGACTCGCCGGTCATGGCGGCTTGGCTGACGAACAGGTCCTTGGCGCCCAGCAGGCGGCAGTCCGCCGGAATCATGTCGCCGGCGGACAGCAGGATCACATCGCCAGGCACCAGCAACTGGATGGGCAGCTCGGTGCGACCTGAAACGCTGGGATGCGAAGCGGTCAACGCGGCGTCGCCCGGCGAGCGCAGCACGGTTGCCGTGTTGCTCACCATGGCTTTGAGGGCATCGGCGGCCTTGTTGGACTTCACTTCCTGCCAGAAGCGCATCAGCGTGGACAGCAGCACCATGCTGGAGATGACGACGGTCGCCTTCATGTCGTCGGTCAGGTAGGACACCAGCGCCAGCAGGGTCAGCAGCAGGTTGAACGGGTTCCTGTAACAATGCCACAGATGCGCCCACCACGGCAGCGGCTTCTCATGCTCGACCTCATTGGCACCGACGGCCGCGCGGATCGCGTCGGCCTCTTCGTCGCGCAGCCCTTCGTGTCGGGAGTTCAGCGAAGCCAGCAAGGCGTCGACATCGCTGGCGGATGCCGCAATCAGGGTCTGGGACAACGAAGGCGGCAGCTCGCGGCTGACGGTGGCGCCGGCAAGGCTCTCGAACAGCGCGAGGCGGCGGAAATGGCGGCCGAAGTGATGCGTGCGCAGGAAGGCTGCGAACAGTTCCTTCAGGACAGTGAAATTCATAGGTTGCTCCTGGCCTCGCGACGGAGGCGGACAGGCCGGCCGAGCTCGACCGGAAAAGGGAGGGACGCCACCCGGGCTGGGGCGGCGCGTTGCCAGCGGCCGGGAGCCGTCAGCGGTCGATGACGACGTTCAAGCCAAAGGTCCACCAGGCCGGCGTACCGGCGGCAAGGCGTTGGGCACGGCTCAGGTCGAGGCTCAGGCGCTCCGTCAGGTTCCATCGGCCGCCAAGGCGCCAATGGTTGCTGCCGCTGTCCCGGAAGCGCTCGCCAGTGACCGACCAGGCGGTCTCGGGGGACCACTCCAGTGCGACGCCCGCCCGGCTGCTGTCGGCCTGCCCGGGGCGGAAGTCCCGACCGACGTTGACATGCACCAGCCAGGGGTTGGACATCTGGAACGTGACGGGGACCACCAGCGTGCTGCTGACGTAGCGGGGTGCACGGCTCTGCCAGTTGGCCGCTGCGGCGAGGCCGATGCTGAGCTGCTCCGTGACGGCGCCGGCCCACTTGACCTGCGGCCCCATGATGGAGATGCCGCTGGCGTCACCAGGGCGCACGCGGTCAAGGTTCAGGCCGACTTCTGCCGAGCCCAGCCGGCAAGCGGGGCCGACGTGCAGTGCGCGCCGCGCATTGCCGGCCTCACGGTCGAACCAGGTCTCCAACTGGCATTGGCCCGTTTCGAGGATGGCGGCATCGTCCACCGCAAAGTGGCCGCCCGCCGCTCGCGCTGGCGTCGCCGTGGCGGCCAGGCATGCGCACAGGCTCACCGTCAGATAGGTCGTGTTGGTCTTCTTCATGAGGCATCCTCACAGGCTCAGCGCCTGGAGGTCCTCGGGTCGTCAAACCGGGAAGGGCCTCCGGGGCCATGCGAATGGCATTGAACTCGTTGTTCGTGGAAGGGGTGCGACAAAGCGCCAACTAGGGGCTGGGTCCATGGGGCCTCCTGCGTCGTTGAATCGGTTCAAGGGTCCGGGCTCAGCCGGCCAGCGCCTTGGGCTGGGTCAGGTAGGCGATGCGCACGCGGCGCGTGGACCAGAGCTGCATCTGGTCCAGTGCCTCAAGGTTGCCCACCATGCGCTGGACGGGCTCGGTCGACCGCGGCCCCTGGCCCTGCACAGGGCGGGCCGCAGTCGTCTTGGCATGGCACATCACAGCACTCCTTCTTCGCGAAGAAGCCTGGTGCGAGCGACCGGCAAGATGCGGCCCCGGCGGGCGGCAATGCCTGTGAGAAGGCCTGCACTCGACGCAAGGGCGTCAGCGATGAAAGCGTTGCTGGAGGAACGAGCTTGCTGAACAGCAAGCTTGAAGGCTGCGACGGACTCGCCGCAGCCAGGAGACCTGGGTTACGGTGCCGAGTGCGCTGCGCCGCCCAACCGGGCAAGCTTCACATCACTGATACAACTGGCACTGTCCACGCACGCGGCTCCGAAATGAAAGTGCGCGATTGTTGCGCTGCAGCAGGCGCGCGGTCAACCCATGCAGCCCTCCAAGTCAGGGGCGAGCAAGCTCCAGCGTCGCGGCCAGCAGCAATGCCGGCGAACCGGGATCGTCGGCGTCCGTGACCATCAGGAGTTGCATCCAGCCATCCTCGACAGTGACGGCAATGCCCTCCGTTTTGCACTTCATCGACAACGGCATCACCGCCTGGAGTTGGCCATCGGCCGTCACGACGCGGTGATGCCCCGCGAGGTGGTGTAAGTTTTTAGGCGAGGCGGCCCGTAGAGGGTGGCCATCGTGGTCCCGGATAAGGTTGAGGTGCGACCCACCAAC
>RXJW01000234.1 GCA_003963005.1 Burkholderiales bacterium | reverse complement strand
CGGCTGTCGGCAGTAGCCCGCTGAGTACCGCGCATCTCAGCTCTCTCCGGGCTGTGGACTTACACCATGCGCTGGGACACGACCGTCGCTGCTGCTGAGTGCACCGGCCGAGGCCGAGTTATCGGCCCACTTACTCCCGAGCCCGTGCCATCCATCGGCAACCCGCTGGACCGCGCTTCGCGGCCGCAGCTGGTGTGGACTTGAAGCAGGGTGCTCCGGCAGGAGCATGAGGACTCCCCATCCAAGGAGCGCCATCGATGCCCAGCCCTCAAGACACCTCGGATCCGCCGTGTTGCACTGCCTCCCATCGTGCGGAGGTCGGCTCGGTCGCTGCCAGCCCTGCCACCGGCCCGCTGGCACAGGCCTGCTGGGACGTGCTCAAGGGCTACAAAGCAGGACTGTCGCCGCTGGATGCCGCGATGCTGGATCGGCTCGTGCGGCTCGGTGATCTGATTCCCGCGATCCTGGCCGACGCGGCCCGCTTGACCCTGGCTTTCGGCGCGCTGCGGCAGGTCCAGCTCGCGTTCGACAGCGCCGAGAACCGGGATGCCGAGCGCCAGCCACAGGCCACGGCTGCGTTGCAGGCGGTGTACCGGCTGCTGGGGCAGCGGTGGCCCGCTCGGTGATGACGGTCCTCGGTGAGCAACTGGCGCTGTTCGGCGGCTGCCAGCGCTGGCGGCAGGGCCGGGAGCACTACCGGCCAGCCGGCGAGCCCTTCGAGCCGACGCGCTACGGCGTCGAGCCGATCGACTTCAGGCTGTCACGGCAGTTCGTCACCCAGCACCACTACAGCGGCACGATGCCGGCCGCGCGACTGCAACTCGGCTTGAGGCACAAGGCCTCGGCTTTCCAGACCGACACCCTGGCGGGCGTGCTCGTGTTCTCGGTGCCGGTGCAGGAGCAGGCCGTGCCGGCGTGGCTCGGGCTGCCGCCCAGGCTGGGCATCGAGATCGGCAGGCTGGTGCTGCTCGATGCCGTGCCCGGCAACGGCGAGTCCTGGTTCCTCGGGCGCTGCTTCCGGCTGCTGCGCCAGCTGCTGCCCGAAGTGCAGGGCGTGCTGTCGTACTGCGATCCGCTGGAACGTCGCGACGCGCAGGGCCACGTCGTGAAGCGCGGCCACATCGGTACCGTCTACAAGGCCTTCAACGGACGCTATGCCGGCCGCTCCGCAGCGCGTACGCTGCTGCTGTCGGCCGACGGGCGCAGCGTCAATGAACGCACGCTGTCCAAGATCCGGCTCGGCGAGCAGGGCGCGGGCTACGCGATCCGCCAGTTGCAGGCGCTGGGTGCGCCTGCACCGCGTCCCGGCGAGGCGGGCCCTGCCTATGTGGCGCGCGCGGTCAGCGAGGGCGGTTTCCGCAAGGTCCGGCACCCCGGCAACCTCGCGTTCACCTAGCGACTGCCGCGCGGACACGTCGTCGCGGCAATGTGAGAATGCTTTTGAAAGGAACGACCCATGCGCCAGCTCGACGATCAACTGCTGCAGGCCTTCATGGAGCGCCTGAACGCGAAGCTCATGGACGAGGCCCGGATGCGCGCGAAGGAATGCGAGCGCGGCCTGGAGACGCCGGAGCTGGGTGGCTTGGTCATCCAGAAGGTCGGCCAGGGCATGGCCGCCGCCGTGGAGATCCTGTCGGGCATTCTCGACCAGCGGATCCCGGCCAGGTCGAACAGGACGCCGCCACCGCGCTCGTCGACCCGGCGTGGCGCGAGAACATGCGTCGGCGATGGGGCGCGGTGGCAGGACTTGACCTCTCGCGGCCGCGCGCGGGCGCTGCCCTGCCGGACTCTCTGTCGTCTTGAGGCTGGGCGGCGGCCGGTCGGCTGCCCCTGACGACCCCACGGCAGGCTCAATGTCGCAAGCCGCGCACACCTTGCTGGATTGCCGGCAATCTGTGCGATCCTAAGCTATTGAAAAAATTGAGTTTCTTGGGTCATTCGACGGGAAGAGGTACAATGGCGGCGAGGCCGAATCATGAAGCTGGAAGACCGTATGCGATTGTCGATCCGGCGCCGCGCCGGACATGTGGTGTTGCGCGCTGAATTGGCGAGCTTGGGCAGCGCCTCGCAGGTGTCGCATGTCCTCAAGGCGCTCCAGCACGGCGGCGAACTGCTCCGCTTGGGCGCTGGCGTCTATGCCAAGGCGCATCGCGACGAAAAGACGGGCGCCGTGGAACCCGAGGTCGATTTCGAGACGCTCGCGCGCGAGGCGGCCCTCAAGCTCAAGATGCTGAGCCCGACGGTGGGAGACGCTTTGCCCCCGGGTCAAGGCGATCGTCTTGTCTTCGATACCGGCCGTCGCAGGGTGTCGCGCAAGCTGGGCCTGGACGGGCGCAGCGTGGGCTACGTCAACGACCGTTCGCGGTTTTCGCCGCGCTCGCGCTCATCGCATTCCGAAGCCCGGATGGCGATCCCGACGACGGGCGTGGCCCAGTTCGTCCGGGCGCTCGCGCGCAAGCACAAGGTGAGCTATACCCGCACGGCCATGGATCAATGGGCCGAGACCGTCACGCGGCTGGCGGGCGATGAGGTCCGCTCCGGCAGCGTGCAGGACCTGCTGGTCGCGCTGAAGCGCGCTGGCAAGCTCTCGGTGGACGACATGGCGGCGCTGTTGGTCAACTACCTGCGCGAGCGCAAGCAGGATGTTCGATCCGTTTAAGGACTTCGAGCAGGCGGGATACCTGCGCAACCGATACGGCGAAAAAGACTCCGAGATCGTTCAGGAGCTGGAGCACGAGTTGTTCCGCGCGAGGCTCGATGACGCGGTTGAGTACCTGTCCAGATGCCGCACTGTGGGCTACGGGGAATTTCTGGAGGTCCACCGCATCCTGTTCTCTGCCTTCTATCCGTGGGCCGGCCAGGACCGCGTCACGACGGCGCCCGATATTGCCGTGTCCAAGGCGGGCACCTTGTTCAGCCATCCGTTCGATGCCCGTCGCGCCGTCGAAGCGGGGCTGCGAATCGCTGCCGACAAACGCCAGTTGCGTCAGCGACCCGGCGAGGTGATGGGGCTGTTCGCCTACGGTCATCCCTTCCTGGACGGCAACGGGCGCACGATGCTGGTGGTTCATAGCGAGCTGTGCCATCGGGCGGGCTTCTGCATCGAGTGGCATCGGACCAAGAAGGCGGACTACCTGACTGCGCTGAGCCAGGAGATCGCATCGCCGGGGCGAGGCATCCTTGACGCCTATCTGCGCCAGTTCGTCGGCGCGCACCAGGAGCGACACCTCTGGGGAGGGGCGATCGGAGCGCTGCCCGGGCTCAATGGCCGAGGCACCGAGGACACCGTCGAAGGCGAGTATCGCGACGAGGCGGTACAGCAGAAGTATCGGGACTTCGAACAGCGCCGGGGCTACAGGATCGAGCCCATCGACCCGGAAGCGTAGGACTGGCAGCGCTCGCTCGGGCTCAGCGGCGAGCTGGGCGCTGACGACGGTCACCCGGCGGCACTTCAGCGAACGCCGCGGCGACATCCTTGACCTTGGCAAAGCGACCGGTGGCCAGAGCCTCCAGCGGCGTGGCGCCGTTCAGGGAGCCCTTGCGGGTCAGGAAGAACTGCAGCTTGGCGCCGCCTGGCAGGTCGCCGAGTATCTTGGTGACGGCCTCCAGGTGCTTGCGGTCATAGGCAGGGTCGCCATAGAACGTTGGAAAGTAGCGTTCCGCTCCGTGGGCGAGATAGAAGACCCGATGGCCTTGCGCGGCCTTCCACACGGCCTGGCGGGTCGCCCACCCCATCAAATCCTGGAACTCCACAGGGCTCACCAAGTGGTGCTTGCGGATCATGGCCTCCGTGGTGTCCAGCACGAGCCGTGCAGCCGGACGTGATCGAGCCCGTCCGGATGGCGCGGGCGCGATGGCTGTCACCGCCCGCAGTGCCGCCAGCGTTTCCTCCAGTTCGTCCAGAGCGCTCTGCAGTTCCCCTCGCGGGCGACGCGGCACGCTCTTGCCAGCCACCTTGAAGGTGTTGGCGATCTGCTGGGCTTGCCGGTTCAGCTTGCGTGCGCTGTCGACGAGCACCTGCATATCGGGCTGTTCCTTGGCTGGGCGTCGCGGCGAGGTGGGCATTCGAGGGTTTCTTGGGCAGTCGCCTCACGTTAGAGAAGGCTGTCGTCCACGTCAACTATGTCAACCGCGTCAACGAACCCGCCACGGAGTCGAGGCCGGGCCAATGGCGTGGAAGCATGTGGTCTTGAAGCTGCAATATGGGTTCGTAAGGTGGTTCCCAAAGGAGCCACCGCATGCCATCCACATCGCCTTCCACCGCCGCGCGCAACGGGGCCAGCACGCCCCATGCCCGCCATGCCTCCTTCGCCGGCTTCCCGACCGGCGCGACCGTGCCGGCCGATGAGCAGGCCGCCATCCGCTGCCGCCTGTGCACCTGCCTGCTCGGCGCCGAGGACGACGACGATGCCGACCTGGCGCTGTGCGGCTCCTGCCGGCGCCGGCCGGAAGCCCGCCGCCTCGGCTTGCCTCCCGCATCGCTGACGCCCGCGCCGTCCCGGCCGGCAGCCGCGATCCCGCGCCCCGCGCGCGACTTCACCGAGGCCGAGCGCGCGCTGATCCGCAAGATCCACGGCTTCATGCCGGCGCAGCAGCTGCTGGCCCTGCTCAACGAGCGCCTGGCCTGCGACCTCGGGCCCGACGCCTCGCCCTACAGCATGGAGCAACTGCACGCGGCCATCGGCGGCCTCGCGACGCCGGCGCCGGCGGGCGGCCACGGCTGGGCATCGCAGCGCAAGCTGATCGCTCAGGCGCGCCGGGGAGGGCTGCTCGATGCGGTCACCGAACAGCTCATCGACGACTTCGCCGTCGTCTTCTCCCTCAATCCCAAGCAGGTGCTGGTGCTGCGCGACACGCTGCTGCAACCCGAGGAGGACGCCTGATGCAACACGCCGTCATCCAGCGCGACGAAATGCTGAGCGCCCAGCTCGACCTCGGCGGCGCGCCGATCGACCTGGGCGAGTACGCCACCACCGGCCTGCTGGCCGTCGCGGTCGGCCCGCGCGGCATGGGCAAGACCAACGCCGGCCTGCTGATGGCCGAGCAACTCGCGGCCCAGGGCTGGGTCAGCGTGCTGATCGACCCTGAGAGCGAAATGGAGTCGCTGTACGGCGCCGCCGTGCGCGATGCCGAACACCTGGGCGCGCTGCTGGCCTCGCGCGAGCAGGCCATCGTCGTGGTCAGCGCCCGCGACGCGACCGAGTTCCTGCCCTACGGCCGCGCGATCCTCGACGCCGCAGAGCGCTTCCGCAAGCCGCTGTTCGTCGTCATCGACGAGGGCCAGCTCTTCAGCGCCACCAAGAAGCGCAAGGAGGACGTGGGCGAGGCCGCCGAGATCATCAACGAGTTCGCCGGCCGAGGCCGCACGCGCGCGCTGGACCTGTTCATCACCGCGCTGCGCTACACCGGCACGCTGCACCGCTCGATCTTCAGCAACAAAAACCTGACGCTGATCGGCTGCCAGGAAGACCCGACCGCCTGGGCCGCGCTGGCGCCGCAGTTCCGTGCCTCGCGCATCGAGTTCAACGACCTCAACGCGCTGGCCCCGGGCGAGTTCTTCTGCTTCTCGCGGCGCGGCGTCGAGAAGGTCAAGATGCCGATGGCGCAGGCCCTGCGCCGCGTGGCGCCCAAGGCGCGCGCCGTGCGGCGCACGCTGCCGGCGACCTTCAGCCAGTGGGACCGTGCGATGCGAGGCATCCCGACCGAGCGTCTGCGCGCGCTGACCGATCCGCTGGTGAGCCTGCTGGGCGCCATCGCCGGGCTGTCGAGCCAGCAGATGATGGCCGGCGCCGGTGCGCTGCAGGACGAACTGGAGACGCGGTGATGGCGGCGCCGCAATCCACCGAGGCCAACTGGCGCGCCTTCGTGCTGGCCCATGGATGGCTGGCCGCGAAGCACGAGTTGGCCGCCGTGCTCGGCGTCACCCCGGACGCCATCGAGGCGCTGCGCGCCACCGGCGCCTGCACCAAGCTGGCCGAGCCGCTCGACTTCCCGGCGCTGTTCGCGCTCTGGCACGGCCGCGCGCCGACCGACGACGAGTGGCCGGCGCCGCGCAAGGCGGGCCATGGAGCCTACGAGTGGCAGGCACCCGAGATCGCGCTGCTGGCCAGCCTCGTGGGCCGGCTCGGCGCCGACGAGATCGCGCCGGTGCTCACCGCCCGGCTGCGCCAGCGCACGGCCGATCCCGCGGCCGAACGCACGCTGGTCGCCGTGCAGGTCCGCATCAACCAGATCGGCCTGCAATCCAGCGACGTGCTGGGCGGCATCACCGTCACCGAGGCGGGACGCCAGGCGGGCTCGACGGCCGTGGTGCACCAGGCGATCCGCAAGGGCACGCTGGCCGCGCGCAAGGTCGGGCGCCTGCTGGTGATCCCGCACGAGGCCTGGGAGGCCTGGAAGGCCCAGCACGCCGCGCCGCCCGAGGGCTATGTGCGCTTGTCAACCCTGCGCCAGCCCCTGGGCATCCGCAGCGACAAGCTCTCCGAGTTCGCCCGCATGGGCCATGTCCCCGGCGCGGTGCGTTGCAACCCCTTCGGCGTGCCAGGCCCGTCCACCCAGTTCGGCACCTGGTACATCGACCCCAAGGGCGCGGCGAAGTTGCTTGCCGACCGCCGCGCCGGCCGGCCCATGCCCTGGCACGGCAAGCCGCTGCTGGACAACCTGCGCGTCACGTTCCGGTTGTGGCAGCAGCGCCGGCATCCCATCACTTGTGCGACCTGTGCCGCGATCTGGGGCGAGCAGGGCGCGCCGGCCGTCTTCGAGGACTACATCGGCCGCTACCCGGCACTGGCCCACGGCGCCAAGCGCCACCTGACGCTGCCCTGGACGCCCGGGCTGACGGTGGCCGAGGTCGCGGGCCAGTCCGGGCGCAGCCAGGCCCATGTCCGGCGCGCCATCGGCAACGGCGTGCTGGCGGCGACCACCGACGACGACCGGCTCTACGTCACGCGCACCGATGCCACGCGCTGGGTCGCGCGTGGCTGCCCCAGCGGCGACGGCGAGAAGTCCTGGATCGCCGTCGACACCGCCTGCCGGCAGTACCTGTTCACGCCGCGCGACCTGCAGCGCCACATCGACGAGGGGCGCCTGCAGCACAAGATCGGCACGGCCGGCGCGATGCGCGACATCGACTACGTGCTGCGCCAGCAGTGCGCGCAGTTGCGCGAGACGCTGGGCTTCGGTGAGGAGGAAGCGGCGCGGCGCGTTGGCGTCAGCGTGGAGCGGCTGCGGGCACTGCTCGACGGCCTGACCTGGCGCCGGGCCGAAGGCATCCCGCTGGCCACCGTGCAGGCGGCGATCAAGCGCCGTGAATCGCAGGAGGGCTACACGCTGGAGGAAGCAGCTGCGCTGCTGGACATGCCGCTGGCCTGGGTCAAGGCGCGCAAGCGCGACGGCACGGTGCGGGTGTCGCAGGCGCGCTGGGACCGCCGTCGCCAGTACCTCACGGCACCGATGCTGGAGCGGCTGCGCGAGGCGCTGAGCCGGCCGGCGCCGCAGGCACAGCCGCTCGGCGAAGCCTGGCTGCGGCTCGGCGAGGCGGCGCTGGAAGCCGGCGTGTCGGCCGCGACGGTGCTGCGCTGGGCCGAGGACGGTGAACTCGTGCGGCACTCGGCGGCCAGCGGCGGCCGCTACCACCGCGAGGCGGTGCGGGCGCGGGCGCGGCGCTATTGGGCCGGCGTGCGCTTCCACCGCGCCACGCCACCGGCCTGGCTGGCGGCTGAAGGCTGGGAGCGCGCCCGGGCCGCATAGAGGCCGCACAGAGCGCAGCCGCACCGCCGTTGATCCAGGCACTTCGGGCCGGACGCTGTCCCGGTCGGCCTGCTGTCGCGGGCACGGAGGAACCGCGATGGGCCACACGGAATCTGCCGCCGCGCTCGGGCTGGACGGCACCGATCACACCAGGGAGCTGCTGCGCTTGATCCGCACGACGGCGCACCGCTGGAGCCAGCACGAGGTGTTCGCGGACTTCGTGGAGCTGTCCAGCCTGTCCTTCAGCAACGCGGTGGACCCGCGCCAGTTCGACGTGCGCGAGGCGCGCTACCTGGAGATCGCGAAGAAGTACCCCCGCGACGAGTTCGAACGGTTCCCGCGCATGTTGGGACACCTGACCCTGGCGATGGAGCAGTGCTGCGTGACGGGCGAGCTGACCGACGTGCTTGGCGGGGTCTACATGCAGCTCGAACTCGGCAACGAGCGGGCAGGACAGTTCTTCACGCCGTATCCGGTGTCCAGGCTCATCGCCGCGATGCTGGTGGGCGACGGCGCCGAGGCCCGGGAGAAGGGCTTCATCGACCTGTCGGAACCGGCCTGCGGCGCGGGCGGCATGGTGATCGCGATGGCCGACGCGCTGCAGCAGGCCGGGCTGAACTATCAGAGCGCGATGCACGCGACCTGCATCGACATCGACCCGCGCTGTGTCCACATGACCTATCTGCAACTCTCGCTGCTGCACATCCCCGCCGTCGTGCTGCACGGCAATGCGCTGAGCCTGCAGGTCTGGAGCCGCTGGTACACGCCGGCCCATGTGCTGGGCGGCTGGCGGCGACGCCTGGAAGAGCGGCTTGAGCGTGAAGCGGAGGCGGCGCGCGGGGGCGACGAACCCCAGGGGCTGCAGCAGCCAACCGCGACCGCGCCGGCGCCGAGATCCGAGGCCTGGCCGCCATCGCTCGCGCAGCTCAAGCTGTTCGAGGACTGACAACGTGCAGGCGCCGATTCCCGGCCCACACCGCGGCTCCATCGTTGAGGCAGTTCGGGGATCAGTGACGTACTGACTGCCGGCACCCCGCTGACCGATCAGCCTCTAGGCTGCGGTGGTGGACACGTTGCCTCGGTTGTCTCGCAGCTCGCGGATCCACCACTGAATCATCGGGTCGCCGTCGATGAACCTCATGTGTGTCGCGATGTCTGCGAGCAGACGATCGTCCGGAGACAGCAGCCGTTCCGCGTAGTCGACCAAGTCGGTGGCCTTCTCCACGAACTCGTACCCGTCGTGGTCGAACAAGAAGACTCTGCCGGCTGTCTTCCCGCTCACGGGCATGAGGAGGTAGTTGCCCGTTCCTGGTTCCTCGCCGATGACGAGGCAGTTGTTGATCCAGTCCGGAAGGATCTCGAGTCGTTCGCTCTCGCTCAAGTTGTCAATCCAGCCGCGGAAGTCCGAATCGAGGTCTGGCCACTCGTCGGGGGCGGCGATGCGCTTGCCTTCATCACCTGAAACCTTGTCGACGTAAAAGACGACGCTGCCGAATGTTGCGAAGAAGTCGCGAAGTCGGCCTACGTCCGGAAGGTCCGCGTCGGCGGCTGGTGGGGTGATCACGTGGCAGAACTGGACCGTCTTCGTCTCCTCGGACCGATTGATTCGTTCACAGAGAAACACGCCTGTGTGCGTCGCGACCTGTTGCTGCAGCGATGTGAGTCTCATACAGGCATTTTCTCAGGCGCCGCGTCGCACGACTTGCCAGGCCGCGTCCGAGTGATCTGGTGATGCCGACAGGGCTGCGCCGTCTGGAAGAACCCCAGGCCCTGCAGGAGCAACCTGCGGCCGCCGGCGCCGAGAACCAAGGCCCGGCCGCAAGCCCCGATGCAGCTCAAGCCGGTCGAGGACGGAAGGTCTTGCAATCGCTCGGCCGGCAATGAAGCTCGTGGCATGAACACCGATATCGATGTCCGCCTGGGGTCCGCGTCGATCGACGTGCCACGAAGCGCCAGCGCGGAGACTGGCGCCAGCGACCGGGCCGTGGCAATCTTGGGCACATGAAGCAGAGCGGTAGCGGCACTGCTGCCAAGCGGATGACCGAGATCCGGGTCGCTTGGCCGCATGGCCTGCACGAGGACCGGCCGGGGAAGCCGACGAGCGGTGGTGTGTGGTTTCCGGACACGCCCGAGAACCGGCGCGACCTGACGATCATCGTCGAGTCCGGCTGCGAGGCCTGCGGCCCGGATAGCCACTGGATCGAGGAACGAGAGGCCTAGGGTGACCATGCCGCGGGCCGCCTTGCACGCTGGCGTGCTTCGCACGGCGCACGATGTCCGCGCCCTTGCGCGCTGCGGACTGTGCAACGGGTGGGGCCTGCGGCACGAGTTGTTGAGCAACCTGGAGCCTGCCGGACTGGTCGGGGCGTTTCACGGGCGCTGCGTCGTGCTGCATCTGCCGCCGGATGCGGTGCTCGGGCTGCCGTCTGCCGAGCGTGCCAAGTTGAGGCTGAACGACACCGGCACCGACCTGATGCGGCGCCTGCTCGCTGCCGCCGACTGAAGCCGCGCGGCGGACGCAGGCGGTGCCGGGTGACCTCATCGGCGGCCTCGTGAATCCGGTTCGCTGGGCCGCAGGCGCGATCAAGGCGTTCGCGGCCACGGGCGAGTCGCGACGAAAGAAAAGCCCCCGCGTCACGCGACGCGAGGGCAGCCTGTCGTTCCTGCGGTTCACGATGGCGCAGTTCGCGTGCCCCAGCAATCTGGGTATCGCTGGCGCACCCCTGCAAATCCAACCGCCCGGCGTGTCTCACGGCGCGCGGCTTGATGTGTCACGGGCGAGCAGCGGGTGGCTCCGGCGTCAGCAAGTGCTTGTAGTCGGGCCACAGCCGTTCGGCGATGCGCGAGCCGCTGATCGGCTCCACGCCCGCCAAGAGTTCGACCACCAGGCACCGGTCCACCCGGACCGTGAGGCTGGAGTCTTCGTCCGGTTGCATGAAGGCGCTGGCGAAGTCCCAGGCCGCTTGGTCCAGATCCCGGGCGACATCGTCCTCCAGGGCGGCGACGTCGACATCGTCGCTGTCGCGGAACTCGTCCGGCACTTCGACGGACTCGACGGTTTCCAACTGCGACACGCTGATGGATCGAACCAGCATCGTGCCGCCGCCGTCGTTGTATTCGGAGCTGCTGTCGATCGTCACCGCACAACTGGCCAGCCACGGCTTCTCGTCGAGCAGCAGGGCGATGCGTGCCCCGGCCCAGGCCAGTTCGGCCCGGTCCATGAGGGTCCGGAGGACGTGGCCCACAGCGGTCAGCGTGGCCGTGGCTTCGTCGGGCTCGATCCGCTGGGCCCGGACGAAATAGTCGGGCATCAGCAGGGTGGCCAATTGCCGCTGGAACTCAGCGCTCTGCAGCAACGGGTGGTCGATGGTTGTCATCGGATTTCCTTTCAAGGGTTCGGCGGCGGTGGTTCCCTTCGGAGAACACCACCGCGCTCGGGTTGATGCGGCTCAGCAGCGGCCACCACC
Source organism: Burkholderiales bacterium (assembly GCA_003963005.1). Lineage (GTDB taxonomy): Bacteria > Pseudomonadota > Gammaproteobacteria > Burkholderiales > Burkholderiaceae_C > Pelomonas. Next base: position 14,655 of record RXJW01000234.1, on the reverse strand, counting down.
AGGGCGTGCATTCGCACACCTGATGCCAGTCGCCGGAGCCGTCGTTGGCACTGACGTGGACCTCCAGGCAGCGCTCGCAGGCCAGCAACTCGGCGACGAGGGCCGTGTCGCGGCTGGCGCTGCGGTGCGCGAGGATGTTCAGATGCGAGAGGTCAACGGCATAGGGCACGTCGGATTCGAGCAAGCTGCGGTACTCGGCCCAGGTGCTGACCAGCAGCCGATGCGGCTCGGCTCCGGGCAGCGGGTACTGCCCTTCGACGGCCACGGCGCAGCCGAACAGGTCGGCGCAGCGCCGGGCGTGGTCCAGCATGCGGGACATCGACGCCTGGGCGCGCTCGCCCGGGTGGGCCGAGTAGGCGCTGGCGCCTAGCGCCCGGTGTACCCGGGCGGCCTGCGCGAACCAGTCGCAATGAACGTCGAAGCCCGCCAGGTCCGCGACCCGCCGCTCGGGCAGGACGCGCACATTGGCATGCAGGCGCCAGGCCGTCTGCGGCCAGGACGTGCGGAAGGCCTCTGCGAGCGCCGGGTCGAAGACGCCGGCCGACTGCGGGACGACCTGGACGTGCGCGACCGAGAGCGTGCCGAACAGCGGCTCGACGACGCCTTGCTGCGCGAGCGATGCCGCCTCGACATGCCCGAGTCCCGGCCAACAGGCGAGGGAGGTGCAGACCACGGGCGTCATAGCGCGTGCGCCGTCGTGTCGGACTCGGTGTAGAAGTCCGTGTGCTCGAGTGTGACGACGCCTTCGTTGACGTCGATGGTCAGCGTCCCTTGGCCGCCATCGTGGTTCTGGTAGCCCTCGTGGCCGGTGGCCTCGACGGCTGCGTCGCAGAAGTCGGCGAGCGCTGTGGGCAGATCGAGCGGACGAAGCACGAGAGCTTCGAGCCACTTGCCGCTGATCGCATCCCAGTTGGCCTCGCGCTTGGCAAGTTCGACCTGCACGGGGGTGAGCGGGGCGGCCTCTGGCTTGGCCTCGACGTCGTCGATCTGGCCGCTGTCGCCGCAGCCGGAGTAGGTGACGGTCACTTGCTTCACGCCGATGGAACGCAGGGCCTCCAGAAGAACCTGCTTGTTGAAGTCGAGGCGGAGGCGGTTCGCGTTGCCAGGGAAGGCGGCGACGGCGCCCCGCAGCTCGTGCAGCAGGGACGATGGGGTTCGGAAGTCCATGAAGGTCTCCTTGGGGGTTCGGTGCCCACCGGCCTTGGTGGCCGGGGGCAATCGGTGGATGAGGCGCGACGGCTCGGGCACGGCGCCGGGAGGCGCACGCCGAGTCGTCAGCGCGGTGGGATGAGTCCCATGTCGATCGCGTACTGCACAGCCGAGGGCTGCCAGTCGTGATCGCCGGGACGGGGCACGCGAGGCGTCTTCAGGTAGCCGGACTCGATGGCGCCGAGGACGTCGTCGTCCCAGAGTTCGAAGACGACACGTCCCTTCGGCGTCGAGAGGCTGACGTGGGCACGGTCGCGCTCGAACCAGGTGGAGCAGACGTACTCGTGCGGTTGGATTTTTCGGAACATCCCGTCGGCCGTTTGATCGGGACGATGGGCGTGCTTGCGGGCGGGATTGCTTTCACCGGCCGCGCGGGCGGGAGGTGCTTGCGTCATGTCGGTCCTTTCGGGCGGACGAGCGCGAGCGCACCCGGGCCGGGCAGCGCCCGGGCTCGGGTTGAAGTGGTGCAGGCGAGAGGCCTGAGGAGGGCGTGCCCTGGGCACGCGTTCCAGCCATTCGGCTGGCATCGAGGGACCGCCACGGAAGGGCGGGATTCAGCTGCGGGTCACGACCGCTAACGCCGGCATGCGCCGGAAGCGTCAAGTCTGCGAATGCGAACTCGACTCCATGCGAGGGGAAGTTTGGCACATGCGGCCACGTGCCACAAGGCCGGTGCCAGCGGATGAGCACGCTGGGACGCGTGCCCCAGGCCATCGCGTTGCAGCGGCCCCGGGCGCTTGAAGTCGGTGAGAAGCGCCGGAGCATGGTCCTGCAGCAAATGGCTGAAACGCTGACTGCCGGCGTCTCGCCATGCAACAGATCGAACTACCAGGCCTCGCGCCCCCCGCACCTCCCGACATCCGTGCCGTCTCCGCATCGGTGGAGCGCTTCGCGCTCGCCCGCGACCCGATGGTGGATATCGCTCTGGCGGGTCACGCGCCGGTGTACCTCGGGGTCAGCGGCGGCAAGGACAGCCAGGCCCTGGCCTACCGCGTGCACGCCCACCTCGACGAGGTCGGCCACGCCGGTCCGCGTGCGCTGATCCACAGCGACCTGGGCCGCATCGAGTGGCGCGATTCGATCATCGTCTGCGAGCGGCTGGCCGAGCGGCTCGGCTGGGAGCTGGTCGTGGTCCGGCGCGCGGCCGGCGACATGATGGACCGCTGGCTGTCGCGCTGGGAGGCCAACGTGGCCCGCTACGCGGCGCTCTCGTGCGTGCGGCTGATCATGCCCTGGAGCTCCGCGGCCCAACGCTTCTGCACGTCCGAACTGAAGTCGGCCGTCATCGCCCGCGCGATCCGTGCGCGGCACCCGACCGGCACCGTGATCTCGGGCGTGGGCATCCGGCGCGAGGAGAGCACGGCCCGCTCCCGCACGCCCGCGGCCAAGCGCGACGAGCGGCTGACCCGCGCACGCGGCATCGGCCTGACCTGGAACCCGCTGATCCACTGGCCTCGCGCCGACGTGCTGGACTACATCCGCTCGCGCGGGGACATCCTGCACGCGGCCTACCGCATCTACGGCAGCAGCCGCGTGTCCTGCGCCTTCTGCGTGCTCGGCTCGCAGGCCGACCTGCAGGCCTCGGCCAGCTGCCCGGACAACGCGGCGATCTACCGCGAGATCGTCGAACTCGAGGTCCGCTCGACCTTCTCGTTCCAGTCCAACCGTTGGCTGGGCGACGTCGCCCCGGACCTGCTCGACGCCCCGACGCGCGCGGCGCTCGCCGAGGCCAAGGAACGGGCGGCGCGGCGGCAGGCGGTCGAGGCCTTGATCCCGCGCCACCTGCTCTACGAGGCCGGCTGGCCGACCACCATGCCGTCGCGCGAAGAGGCGGCGTTGCTGGCCGATGTGCGGCGCCAGGTCGCCGTGGCGGTGGGGCTGGCCGACGTGGGCTGCCTGGACGAGGACGCGGTGATGGCCCGCTACGCGCAGCTGCTGCACGAGAAGGCGCAGCGCGAGGCTTGATGGCACCGCGAGGGACGCCGCGTGGGCCACGACGGCGCGCCGGAGCCGCGCCTTCGGCTGGCGACTTGAAGGAGGGCGAGTGCTTTTTAGCCTGGCTTCAGCCCAGGAGAGAAGCCATGCTGAAGCCCACAGAACCGGGGATGCCCCGCGGCCTGATCAACGCCCCCTACGAGCAAGCCGACCGATTCGTGATGCGGGTGGGCATCCCGCACCGGGGCGGGCGCCTGGCCTTCCATGCCTTCGAGCAGGGCTATGCGGCGATGGTCAGCGCCAGCGCGTTGTGGAACGCGAAGCGCGGCAGCTTCACCATCCCCGAAGCGACCAACCTGCACGAGGTCGACTTTGCGCTCGACAGCGCCGGCTTCACCGCGATGAAGCTCTGGCAGGCCAAGGGCACGCAGCCGGGCATGGCGGGCGTGTTCCCCTGGACCTACGCGCAGTACATCGAGCTGGCGTGCTCCGTGGGCGCCTGCTGGTGGGCGCAGCCCGACCTGTGCTGCGAGCCACAGATCGCTGGCAGCGACGAGGAGGTCGACTACCGCATCCGCGCGACGGCGACGCTGCTGGAAGGCGTGCTGCGCATCGTCTATGCGTGGCAGGACGAGTTGGCCAAGACCAGCAGCCCGTCGGTCGTGGCCCGCTTGGTGCCGCCTCCTGTGCCGGTGATCCAAGGCTGGACCGCCGACCAGTACCTGCGAAGCCTGGACCTGCTGGACCAGGTCTGGCGGCGATGGGAACCCTGGCTCGCGCGACCGGCGCTGATCGGCGTGGGCTCGGTGTGCCGCCGCCACCTGCGCCACCCCAAGCATGGGCTGCTTGCGATCCTCGGCCGGCTGGAGACGGCCTTGCCGGCCGGCTCTCGGCTGCACCTCTTCGGCGTCAAGGGCGCTTGCCTGGACCATCTCAAGATGCGCGGCTGGATTGCCTCGGCGGACTCGATGGCCTACGACGACGGTGCGCGGCGCCAGGCCTGGGCGCGCGGCCACTCGAACACGGTGGGGCATCGCAGCGACGCCATGAGCCGATGGATGAGGGGCGCGGCCGAGCGGCTGGCGCCGGCGGCCGGAGACCAGTTCCAACTGCGGTTCGCCTAGAGGTACACGGCGAGTCCGCTGTTCAGACGCGGAACGCGCTGACGTAGAGCGCGGCGCACAGGCTGGCCGCGGCCTCCGGAGAGCCCTCGCTGGCGACAGTCCACACGAGGCGATCTGCCCACTGCACCGCCTCCCAGGAGGGCATCGTGCAGACGTGATCTAGCAACTCGAGCGCGAAGTAGAGCCGCCACTGTGAGCTGGTCATCAGGCGGTGCCGCAAGAGAAGGGAATTCACTGAACCTCAACCGAACTGGATTCGTCCCCGCGCCACTGTCCGGCGGGTCGTTCGCGCGCAAAGCCTGCGCCGATCATAGGTGGGGCCCGAGGCTTGGCCGGAACCCTGAGCCGCCCGCGCCCGCGGCCGTCCGTGACGCAGCGGATCTTCGCGACGCGCGGCGGGTGCGCGTTTGTCGCGTCGTTCCGATGGTTCGCTGTCCACACGGGCCTGGGGCGCAGCCGATGCGTGGTTTCGCTTCAAGCATCCGGGCCGAGCCGTCGCCCCCGCCACCAGGCATTGGCGTCGTCCCAGGCCGGCAGCCCGGCCAGCGTCGCCAGCAGGATCGCCAGTCCAGCAGTAGCAGGGCCAGCAGCGCCAGCAGCGCCAGGCGGCCCCGGTTGGCGATAACCGGGGGCAACTGGCCTGCCTCGCCGCTCGTTCGGTTCCAGTACATCAGCTTGCCCAGCTCGATCCCGATGTCGGTCACGAGTCCCGTCACACGGGTGGTGCGGATCTCCGCATGGGACAGCTTCGTGATCAGCGCGTTCTGCAGGCCCATCGTGAAGCGCAGCGTCACCGTGATCGGCACGTAGTACGCGTGGAGTGCCGCCAGCCGGCTGCCCAGCAGTCCGAAGAGCGGTAGGAGCGCGGCTTCCAGCAGCAGCGGGCCGGCGTACTCGCTGGCGGCACCGCCCGAAGTTCACCATCACGGCCTTACTGGCGGCGCCGACCCCGGCCGCCGCCACGCCCCAGGCGCCCAGCACCAGATGGTCGGCCATGGAGGAGACAACGCCCGTCATGTGCGAGGTGTACTGGTGCACGGCGAGGAAAGCGCTGCCGGCGCCCAACCTGATCCGCGAAGTGGCCAAGGCGGCGCGGATGCGTCGCGCCGTGCTGAAAGGGGCGGACTGGCTGATCGCAGGCCAGGTGGCGGAGCGCGAGCTAGCCCCAGCACGCGGCCGAACAAGTGGAAGCGCCTGCAGCAGATCTTCGCCATCGACCTGCACGGCGTCGTGGACTACTTTCCGGGCTACGGCCTGGATCCCGCAGGCTATCGTCCCCGGGCGCCGATGGGACAGGTGCTCAAAGTCTTTGGAGGCGCCAAGGACGGATGGGGCCTGGCCGGCTGGTTCCTGGCGGTGAACAGCGTCCTGGGCGGCCGCCGTCCGCAGGACCTGCTGGCCACCAAGCCGGAGCGCGTGATCGCGGCGGCGCAGGACGAGATGGACGCGGTCGCCCGCGCCCTAGCTGGCTAGAACAAGCGGGTTGGCGGGTTCTGGCTCTCGCCCAACTCGGCGGCCGGTCCGAACAGGGGCGGGCGGTCGGCGGGGTCTGTGGCGTGCCCCGCCAGGGCGGGCGCGCCCTCCAGCCAATGCGGAGGCGGCGGGACTGAGGTGGCCGTGACCGGCACGGGGGGCGCTTCCGGCACGCTGGGCTGTGCGCCTGAGAAGAGCGGGCTCGTAGCAGGGCTGGGCGCCTCTTCGCCCAGCAGGCTGATAGGTGCCGAAGCCATACCCCAGATCGAGAAGCCATGCGCTACTGCGGCGGGACGCCTGGCCTTGGCGAGCTGAGCCTTGCGTTGACGAGCGGATCCCGGCGGCGTCGTGCGCTGCTCGCGCAGTTGCATCTGTCGCTCGATCTCGGAGGGGGCGGGGTCTAGTTCGGAGCGCAGGCCGCGGGACGGTGGCGGCGGGGCCTCCTCCTCCGGCCGAACGGGACGTCGGGTGGAGGCGAGCTGGCGCCGTTGCGCCAAGTCCCGCAACCCTTGTTTGATGCGATCCATCAACTTGCCCATGCCGCGCACCCCTCGATCAAACAGGCGGCATGGTCCGTGGCGTCTGGCCCCGTGTCCAACTGAAATCCAGGCTGGAAACCGGCATGAAGCGCGGGCTGCGGCATGGTGGCCCGGATAAAGGCCCGGCATGGCCGACCCGGTCGCGGCGCGCACGCGATCACTGCGCCGGCGATCCTGGCACCATGGGCGGTGCCCGACGCGCCTGCCGCGGCGCGTGAGCAGGCCGGGTCATGCCGCGGCCTGCATCGTTCCTGTCGGTACGGTGAGGCCAGGAGCAAGGTACGTGGGCGCTGCCGGCTCCGCCGGAACGGCGCGGCCTGCCCGTTCGAGGTGATCGAGCTTGACTAGCAGTGCCTGGGCGAACTGGAGGATCTCGCCGTCTAGCTCGTGCAAGCCGGTGCGTATCGCGCTCGCCTGTTGGCGCAGCCAACTGGTCGGTGCACGGATGGCATCGCGGTCCACGGCGTTGAGGTGGTCGATCGTCAACATGGTGGCTTCTCCCTTCAGATGGGGTCTTTGGCGGCCGGAGCAGACCCGTGCGCCGAGGCCGGGCTGCCGAGGTAGCAGGAGGTCACCTGCAGGCGGTTGTGGCCGAGCAGCCGCGCCGCACGACGCCGCGCGGTTTCGTCGTTGTCGCCGCGCGCATGGGCGCCGCGCACCGGCGAGGGCCCACCGGCGTCGACCTCGAAGGCGTCATTGACGCGCTGGTGGCGCAGGCCGTGCGCCACAACGCCGAGGTCCTTCTTGGAGATGCCGCACTTGCGGATCACGTAGTAGAAGCGTGCCTGCGCTTGCTGAGCCGTCATGCCGGGATGGCCGACGTACATGCCGGGCGCGACGGCACTGCTGACCCGGGCCAGCAGTTCGCGCTGCGCGTCGGTGGTCACCGGCACGTCGCGTGGTCGTCCGCCTTTGGTGCCATGCGAGACCCTCACGAAGGTTTCGCACTCGGGGAAGGCTTCAGCGTCGTGCGGATTGGCCGCCTCACGTCCGAGGACCGCCCCGTGCGGTCTGAAGTGGCGGGCCTCCTTTCCGCGCAGACCGAAAGCTGCGCAGAGCTCCACCTGCAGGCCGACCCAGGGATCGGTCGCTGCGATCTCGGCGAGCTTGGCGGCGATGTCCACGTTGTGCGCGGTCCAGCTGTGGTCGCTGGTGGCTACCTGGCTGCGATGCGCGTGCTCGGACTCGCTGCCCACGTAGTACTGCGGCTCGCGCACCATGCCGGGCTTGCCGATCCAGCCGGCGAAGGTACGCAGGAAGCTGAGGTAGTTGTGGATGGTGGCCGTGGCGAGCCGCCGCGAGAGCCAGTGCTGCAACATGGTCTCGATGTGGCGGTTGGCCAGTTGCCGGGGATCGACGTTGCGGTAGCGCGTGGTGCGTCGCAGTTCGCGGAAGAAGCTGACCAGGAAGCGCTCGCGGTCGCGCATGGTCTTGAAGGACACGCCCTTGTGCTTGGCCGCGTGCTCATGGTTGTGCTTGAGCAGGATGGCGCCGAGCACGCGGATGTAGTCGCGGGTGCCCATCGGCAACTGCGCCAGGATGGCGTCGGGGTCGCGCGATGAGCCCGCGGCGTGGCGGCGCGCGTGCCCTCCGCCCGAGGGTGCAGAAACGGTGCCGGCCCGCGGCACTTGCTTGGCTTTCATGGTGAACTCCGGATCAGGGCCGCTTGAGCCAGGGCGACCGTTGAACGGGGTGGGGCGTGCGTGGCGAGAGCAACCGCGCGTCGACGCCCCGACGGGCGCGGTTGTTGTGAGGTCGAGCAATGCCACCGGCGCGGTTGACCTCAAGGCCACGCCGATGCGTCCAGGTTTGCAGCCCGCGTGGGCCGCTGGTAAGGCGTAAAAAAAACTACGCAGAGGTAGACCGTGCGCGGTTGCGCGCAGGGTCCCCGTGCACCTTGCGGTGCGGGCAGCGACCACCTCTCGGGTGTCGCTCGCCATCCCAGGCGCGGTGCCTGGGCTCATAGGGGTTGATCGTGGATCCCGGAGCTTCCCGTGGACGCCCACCCTACCAACGGGTGAGATCGGGGCCGCGTCTGACCCGGCCTCCACGCCTCAAGGGGGCGATGGATCGGCGGGCGCCCTCACAGGGGCGGTTGACGAAGGCTCGGGCATTCCGCGCGGCTCAGCGGGCCACGCGAAAGAGGCGGCACGCTCAGGGGCGCACCAGCAGATCAGGGGATCGTCTTGGAAGACGGATCGGAAGGGGGAAGGGGTCACCGCGTCAGGCGCGGCGGGCTCCGAGGGAGCGAGATGCGAGGGCGGGTCTCGACCGCAAACGACTGCCTCTTCGTGGCTGAGTTGAAGGCCACCGGAACACAGCGTCCGACCTGCTGATCTCGTGGCAGGCACACAAGGCTCGGCCGTGAGTTGACATCACGCGCTCCGCTGCTGTCAAGCGCCATTCATCGCCTTTTCAAATGCGTTGACACATGCTGTCTAGATGCTAATCGCCTCAGTCAGGCCGGTGTGCTCCTGGGGTTGACAAGCATCTGGGCCGACCTCTGGTTTGACTTCCGCCTTTCAGTGGCGCTTGCGGACCAGCCGACGCGTCTTCGATGCGCTGGAAGCCGGTACCCGCGAAGGGCTCTTGCAAGGCTCTTGAGGCCATCGGGGTTGACGGCGCCATGCCCTGCGGCCTCATGAGGGACCTGCACGGGTCCCTTACGAGGTCCCAGCCCTGGCTTCTGGGCGTTTCGACGCCCGGATTTCCGATATGTCCGATGTCCGCCGCCCCTCCATGCTCGGCCTCATCGGACCCACACTGAAAGGCTTTCTCCATGGCTTCCATCATTCGGGCGATCGACGTCGGCTTCGGCAACACCAAGTACGTGACGACCTCTGCAGCGGGCAAGATCGACTGCGCACACTTCCCGTCGATCGCCTACTTCATGTTCGGCGACGTGAACCAGGATGCCATGGGCACGAAGCGCAGGACGGTCGCGCCCCACGTCGACGGCCTTTACTACGAAGTCGGGCCCGACGTCGAGTTGGCCTCGGACCGCTTTCGGGGACGCAACCTCCATGACGGCTTCAGCGAGACGCCCGAGTACCGCGCGCTGTTGGCCGGAGCGCTGCACTACATGAAGGTCGACCGTGTCGATCTCTTGGTTCTGGGCTTGCCCGTGGCCCAGTACGTCGCGAAAAAGGCAGCGCTGGAGAAGCTGTCGGGTGAAGTGGTGGACGTTGGCCGCAAGCGCAAGGTGGCGCTGGGACGCGTGATTGCCGTCGCGCAACCTCAGGGCGCGCTGTTCGCCTACGCCACGCAGATGGGTGCACCCAGTTCCGTGGCCCAGGGCCGGAGCCTGGTCGTGGACGTGGGATCCCGCACGTTCGACTGGCTGGTCACCAACGGCATGAAGGTGGTGACCAAGATGAGTGACTCGGTGACGCGCGGCGTCTCGGATGTGCTCATCGGCATCGCCAAGGAGATCGGCCGCGAGCTGAAGGAGGACTACCGCAACCTCGAGGCGATTGACCTCGCGCTGCGCAGCGGGAAGAAGCTGAGGGCCTATCAACGCGAGTACGACCTGAAGCGCTACGACACCATCGTGCAGAAGATCGCCGACCAAGCTGTGATCGCGATGGTGCAGAGCCTTGATGGCAAGGACCAGATCGAGAACATCGTCCTCGTCGGCGGCGGCGCGCAGTTGTTCCGCAAGGCCGTCAAGAAGCACTTCCCCCGCCACGAGATCTACGAGGTGAGCGATCCGATCTACGCCAACGTGCGTGGCTTCCAACTGCTGGGCGAGTTGTACGCACGGGAGAAGCCCGAGTTGTTTCTGCCGCAGGCCGCAGACGCAGTTGGCGCTGAAGAGGTGCGATCTTGAGCGGTGCAACGGTCGGCAAGCTGATGATGAAGCTGAGCCTCACGGACGACGAGACGCCGGACCTGTTCCGTGCGCTCGCCGCGGTGAAAGATGCAAGGCGACGTACGGGCCGCTTGAAGGACCTTGCCGCCAAGGGCCTGCTGCTCGAGCGTTCCGGCGGTGCCACGGTGGGCGTCCTGCACGTGGCCGCTCCCGCTGCGCACCAGGCTGCTGGCGAGCGGCCAGGCGAGGACCCTCTGCGGCGCCACTTGCCGCCTGGCGTCACGGGCAGTGGCCTGGTGTCGGCATGGGATGAGCCAGCGGGAGATGCAGGTGCGCGCAAAGCGTGAGGACGACTTTGTCAGCGCCAGTGATTTGGCGCAGATGGCCTACTGTGAACGGCAGGTCGCATTCGACGCGGCCTTCGGGCGGCGAACCACGCGCGAGCAACGGGCAGATCAAGGCCGCGGAATGCGGGCCCACGAGGAGTTCTATCGGGAGAGCCAGCGCATTGCCGACGGCAGTGCCCGCAAGGGCCAGTGCTTCGTTGCCACCATGGCGTTGGGGGACTGCGAAGAGACGCGGGCGCTGCGCGCCTTCCGTGATCTCTACCTGCGCCGAAGCGCGACGGGACGCCAGTTCATCCATGCCTACTACCGGCTCTCGCCGGTGCTGTGTCGATGGATGCAGGGCAAGCCGGTTCTGGTGCGCGCGTGTCGGGCTCCGCTGCGCGTCCTGGCCGGCCTCGCCACGCTGTTCGTCAACAAGGCTTTGGAGCGATAGACATGCAAGACGCCTGGAGCGCTATCGGCGTGCTGCTGCTGTTCATTCTCTCGGCCGTGGTCTTCGCACGGTTTCGCAACGGTGGGGGAGGCGACGAGCGCGGACTGCCACGCGAACTGATCGGAGCCGAGGTCGCATTCGCGGAGCAGACGTTCCGGTCGGCGCGCAGCCGGTTGGTTGCCAAGCTGGACCGGGCCTACAGGCTGGACGGTGGGTTGAAGCTGGTGGAACTGAAGACGCGTGCCGCCGACGTCGTCTACATGGCCGATGTGGTCGAGATGTCCGTTCAGCGGCTTGCCCTGCAGGAGGCGACGGGTGAACCCGTCTCGATGGAGGCGTGGGTCGTCGTTCAGAGTGCCAACACGGGGAAGCGTCGCCCTCATCGGGTTCGCCTGCTCGGCCACGAGGAGGTCGGCGGCATGGCGCAGCGCTACCGGCAGATCCGATTGGGCACGGTGGTCGATCCACAGCCCGCGCGATCCACAGCCCAATGCCGCAAATGCGCCCACTGTGATCGCTGCGCGGCCACTTTCAGGGATCGGTGATCGGGCAGGGAGAAGGGATTCGGAAAACGGGACCGGATCTCGGTGCGATACGTTCTAAAGGTCTGACGCAGGTCTGGACGATTGAGTGCCAATTGGAATTGGCCGTTCCCCGGCAGTTGCCTCGCACATGGAAGTCTTTCCCAAAGCGCGGCGTAGTTGCATCTGCAGTTCGCCGCGCCGATGGACCAGGGGTGTCCTCGAGTACCAGTCGTTCGACGAACTCAAGACCAATGGGCTGAAAGCGACGCTGCCACGCCTGAAGGTACTCGACGTGTTCCAGCAGGCGAGTGTGCGACACCTCGTGGGAAGACGTCTACAAAATCCTCCTGGCCGAAGGCGCGGACATCGGTCTAGCGACGATCTACCGCGTGTAAATGCAGTTGGCCGGAGCGGGACCTGCTGAATCGGCTGCATTTGGAGGGTGGCCGCTTGCTGTTCGAGTTGAACGAGGGGGGCCGGCACCACGACCACCGGTGTGTCTTCGTTTCGGAAAGGTCGAGGAATTCTTCGACGGGGCGTTGGACCAGCGGCAGCGGGAAATCGTCAAGGAAGATGCTTCGAGATCCAGGAGCATTCGCTGGCGGCGTATGGCTACTGCTCCGCGCGGATTCCGGCAACGGGCGAGGCACCTGACCCAGATCAGCCGCCTGATGCCAACCAGGCGGCGAGCAGTTACGGAAGTTATCAACGCGCGCTGTGGATAAAGCTGTGGGGAACGGCTTGGTCGGTGAGATGGAGCCCCGTAAAAGCGGGGCACATCGAGCGCTGAGGTACTTTGCTGAAGAATTGGGCACCACGTCGGTCTGCGTCTCGCGCGCGCCACAGCCTGGCGTGGCCGGCTTAGTCACCATCGGCCCGCGTGCGGGAGCTATCCCTCAGCCCACACGCGTACGTGCTCCCGTGCGGATGGATGCGCCGGAGTGCTGGCCCCCGGCTCTCCACGTACTTGCCCGGAGCGGAAGAATCCATGGCCTGGATCGGAATCTGTCCCTTGAGCGGCAGAAAGAAGAACGCCCGAACTATCCGCGTCGGAAGAGACTCGGCCGCTCGGCTCAATGACCGCAGAGGCGCTGAGACGCGGGCCACGAGGTTGTCAGCTCATGGGGTGTGACGAGCACGGCGGCGCCGCTCGGCCGACAGAGAGCGACCCAGTGTCAGCAAGTTCGCCATGCCCCAGATCGAGCTGGCCAGCAACAGGATCAGGCCGGCGACCGAAGGCAGGAGGTTCCAAGCGATCAGCAGTCCCGCTGCGGTCGACGCCAGCATGAAGACATCGCAGCCTCGGGCAACGCGCCGAAACGCGGCGTCGTCGAGCCGGCGAAGGCCCTGATGCCGGCGGGTAGCAACGAGGTAGGCCGAGAGGCCAGGAATGGCCCAACCGGGCGCGCTCTTCGCGCGATCACCTGGACCGCGTGGCATCGGCCGGCGCGAGTTCAACGCACCTCGGGGATGGCCGTGGACATCCGCTGCATCGCGCCGACCATTGCGTCCTGCAGCGTGCGTCCGAGCAGTGGCAGGCTCTGGTTGCTCGGGCCGAAGTCGTAGGCCCGCACGCCATAGTTGGCCGCAACGTACTCGTCGATGGTGCCGACCGCATCGACCAAGCCGAGTTCCTTGGCTTCAGGGCCTGGCCACACTTCGCCCGTTGCGACGTCGATGCCTTCCTTGAGCCGGGCGCCTCGCTTGGCCTTCACCTCGTCGAGGAAGGCATGCCCGAGTTGATCTACCAGGCGCTGCGCCTTGCTGTCAACCTCGGGCGATACCGGCGTGAAGGGGTTCAAGAAGGCCTTCAGCTTGCCGGACGCGTAGACACGTTGGCTCACGTCGACCTTTGCAATGGCGCGATCGAACTGCCAAGGCGCCATGATGGCGCCGATGGAGCCGACCAGCGAGTATTTGCCAGCGACGATCTTGTCGGCATGCAGGGCGATCATGAACGCTGCGCTGGCGCCAATGTTGTTGATGACGGCGACGACCGGCTTGGGGTGCTTCTTCTTCAGGGAGCCGATCGCCGTATAAATGCGCTCGGACTCGACGGGCGCTCCGCCAGGGCTGTCGATGGACAGCACAACGGCCTTGACGTTGGCGTTGGCGAAGGCCTTCTCGAGCAGCGGGACGATGGCCTCCGCCGAGGCATGTTCGTTGGCGCCGATCGGGCCCTCGATGCGCACGATGCCCACCACGTCGCCGAACGGACCCCAGCGGAATCCCGTCGAGCTGAGGAAGAAGAGGAAGTAGAGGATGCCGAGCACCACCGGCATGCCAAACACCAGTGCCTGGAAGAGCATGCGCCATCGGCGTTCGGACTTTCGCTCCGCGGAGGCGAGGCGTTGTCCTTCATCGAAGGACTCGCGCTGGCCGCGCATCTCGCGCACGAGTTCCAACATGACGTTGGGAGGAAGGTCAGTGTGTGGCTCCGCGGAAGCTGCGACAGCCGACGAGTCTTGGGGTTGCATGGGCACGCTCCGCGGGTGAAAGAGCCACCACGATAGGAGGGCACCTGTCGCTAAGGCCACCGAGAATCCGGGTCATCCGATGGCGATTTCGAGGGCCTACCTAGCCGCCCTTCTTCAGAGCAACGGCATCAAGCTACTTGCAGTCGGGCGATCCGCCTTGCGTCAACGTGGCGAGGGACACCTTGCTGCAGTCCCTCTTTGCCGATGGCGAAGAGGCAGCGCTTGTACTTGGCGCCCGCGCAAGCATGCGGGCCTTCAAGGCCTCGGTAGATTCAACGCGTTCGGCATCTGACAGCTGTTGTCCGAGCGTGTCGAACTTTGAGATTGGGCAACGCAGCTCAAATCCTGGCCGCGTTCGGCCGGCGTACACGAATGGTGTCTCCGCGCGCTGAACCTCGGAAACAGCGCAGGCTGTGTTGGTCAGCTGCGTCAATGACGCGAGATCGACGGGGTCGCTGCTTTGTCCGTGCACGATCAGCATCTGGCCAGGTCTGCAGCTGTCAAGTACGAACCGAGCGGCCAGTCGGAAGTAGGCTTCCGCCTGATCCTTGTTTGCGGCGTCACCGGGGATCAACATTCTTCTTGAAAGCACGGGCGTGGTGTTCGGTCCGAGGTCGCAGACAGAGGCGTCAGTAGCTTTGTCTGGCCGGAGTGCGGCGCCCTGCGGCGAAGCCGCTAGCAGCAGGGTGATGTCCCAGCGCGTGGTGTAAGTCCACAGCCCGGACAGGCTGAGATGCGCGGGTTACTCAGCGTGCCACTGCAGACAGCCGAGTCGGGACAGTA
>RXJW01000011.1 GCA_003963005.1 Burkholderiales bacterium | reverse complement strand
TGTTGAACCAGGCGTACTCGACGCCGGGGCGGCTGGTCCAGACGTTCTTGCAGGTCACCGAGCAGGTGTGGCAACCGATGCACTTGTCCAGGTTCAGCACCATGCCGATCTGTGCGCGAATCTTCATTGCGTGCTCCTCGCTTCTCAGGGGTTCTCGCCTTGCGCCTGGTAGGCGGCGGCGAGGTGGTCGTCACGCGGCGTATCGAGCCAATCGACCTTGTTCATCTTGCGGATCACCACGAACTCGTCGCGGTTCGTGCCGATCGTTCCGTAGTAGTTAAAGCCGTAGCTGTACTGCGCGTAGCCGCCGATCATGTGGGTCGGCTTGGTGACGATGCGGGTCACCGAGTTGTGGATGCCACCGCGCACGCCGGTGATCTCGGACCCCGGCGTGTTGATGATCTTTTCCTGCGCGTGGTACATCAGGGTCATGCCCGGATTCACGCGCTGGCTCACCACCGCCCGCGCCGCGATTGCGCCGTTCAGATTGAACAGCTCGACCCAGTCGTTGTCCTCGATGCCGGCCTTCTTCGCGTCGTCCTCGCTGAGCCAGATGACCGGCCCGCCGCGGTTCAGCGTCAGCATCAATAGGTTGTCGCTGTAGGTGCTGTGGATGCCCCACTTCTGGTGAGGCGTGATGAAGTTCAGCGCTATCTCCGGATGGCCGTTGGGCTTGATGCCGGCGATGCCGGCCGTGGTCTTCAGGTCCACCGGCGGGCGGTAGCTGCTGAAGCCCTCGCCGAAGGCGCGCATCCAGGCATGGTCCTGGTAGAACTGCTGGCGACCGGTCAGCGTGCGCCATGGGATCAGTTCATGGACGTTGGTGTAGCCGGCGTTGTAGGAGACCTTCTCGCTCTCCAGCCCGCTCCAGGTCGGCGAGCTGATGATCTTGCGCGGCTGCGCCTGCACGTCGCGGTAGCGGATCTTCTCGTCCTCGCGGTGCAGGGCCAGATGCACATGTTCGCGGCCGGTGGCCTTGCCCTGGGCCTCCCAGGCCTTGACGGCGACATGGCCGTTAGTCTCGGGCGCCAGCTGCAGGATGACCTCGCAGGCATCGATGTCGCTGACGATGCGGGCACGGCCGGCGGCGTCCACGCCGTTGAGTTCGGCCAGCTGGGCGACCTCGGTCCTGGTGTCCCAGCCAATGCCCTTGCCGCCGTTGCCCAGCTTGTCCAGCAAGGGGCCCAGCGACGTGAAGCGCTCGTAGGTCGCCGGGTAGTCGCGCTCGACGACGGCGATGGTCGGCGCCGTCTTGCCGGGGATGAGCTCGCACTCGCCCTTTTTCCAGTCCTTGACGTCGAAGGGCTGGGCCAGCTCGGACGGCGTGTCATGCATCAGCGGCGACATGACGACTTCCTGCTCCACGCCGAGATGGCCGACGCAGACCTCGCTGAAGGCCTTGGCGAAGCCCTTGTAGATCTCCCAGTCGCTCCTGGCCTGCCAGACCGGGTCCACCGCCGCCGACAGCGGGTGGATGAAGGGATGCATGTCGCTGGTGTTGAGGTCGTTCTTCTCGTACCAGCTGGCCGTGGGCAGCACGATGTCCGAGTAGAGGCAGGTCGTGCTCATGCGGAAGTCCAGCGTGACCACCAGGTCCAGCTTGCCCTGCGGGGCGTCGGCGTGCCAGCGCACCTCGCGCGGCTTGGCATCGTCGGCGCCGAGGTCCTTGCCCTGCACGCCGTTCTCGGTGCCGAGCAGGTGCTTGCAGAAGTACTCATGGCCCTTGCCGCTGGAGCCCAGCAGGTTGGAGCGCCAGACGAACATATTGCGCGGCCAGTTCTGCGGCGCGTCGGGGTCCTCGCAGCTCATCTGCAGCGAGCCGTCGCGCAAAGCCCGCACCACATAGTCCTTGGGCGCGAGACCCGCGGCCGCGGCGTCGCGGACGACCTGCAGCGGGTTGGTCTGGAGCTGGGGCGCGCTCGGCAGCCATCCCATGCGCTCGGCGCGCACATTGCAGTCGATCAGGCTGCCGTTGAACTCGGCGCGCTCGGCGTCGGTCGCCAGCGGCGACAGCACCTCGTCCACACCCAGCTTCTCGTAGCGCCACTGGTCGCTGTGGGCATAGAAGAAGCTGGTGCTGTTCATCTGGCGCGGCGGGCGCACCCAGTCGGTGGCGAAGGCCAGCGGCACCCAGCCGGTCTGCGGGCGCAGCTTCTCCTGGCCGACGTAATGCGCCCAGCCGCCACCGCTCTGGCCGATGCAGCCGCACATCATCAGCAGGTTGATGACACCGCGATAGTTCATGTCGCAGTGGTACCAGTGGTTCATGGCGGCGCCGATGATGATCATCGACTTGCCCTGGGTCTTGTGCGCGTTCTCGGCGAACTCGCGCGCCACGCGGATGACCTGGGCGCGCGGCACGCCGGTGATGGCCTCCTGCCAGGCCGGGGTGTAGGGGGCGTTGTCGTCGTAGCTGGCCGCACCCGAGCCGAAGCCGCGGTGGATGCCGTACTGCGCGGCCTGCAGGTCGAAGACGGTGGCGACCAGGGCCTCGCCGTCCTGGGTCTTCAGCCGGGTCGCCGGCACGCGGGCGCGGTGGCTGACGCCGTCCTGCTGCGGGTTGGGCGTGAAGTGCTCGCTGGCGCTGCCGGCGAAATAGGGGAAGGCGACGTCGACGATCTCGTGGGTCTGCTCGCCGTCCTCGGCGAGGGAGAGCTTGAGGCGCACGTCGCCGCCGCCCTCGGCCTCCTTGGCCTCCAGGTTCCACTTGCCGGTGTCGTCGCGCCCTTCGGCGCCCCAGCGGAAGCCGATGGAACCGTTGGGCAGCACCAGGCGGCCGCTGTCGTCATAGGCCAGTGTCTTCCATTCAGGGTTGTTGGCCTGACCCATCTGGCCGGCCAGGTCGCTGGCGCGCAAATAGCGGCCGGGCAAGCGGGTCTTGCGACCGTCGGGCAGGGTGCGCTCCTCCAGCATCACCAGCAGCGGCAGGTCGGTGTAGCGCCGCGCATAGTCGTCGAAGTAAGGCGAGCGCTGCTTGAAGTAGAACTCGTTGAGCGCGACATGGCCCATGGCCATGGCCAGCGCCGCGTCGGTGCCCTGCTTGGGATGCAGCCACAGGTCGGCCAGCTTGGCGACCTCGGAATAGTCGGGCGTCACCGCCACCGTCTTCGCGCCCTTGTAGCGCACCTCGGTGAAGAAGTGGGCGTCCGGCGTGCGCGTCTGCGGCACGTTGCTGCCCCAGGCGATGATGTAGTGGCTGTTGTACCAATCGGCCGACTCGGGCACGTCGGTCTGCTCGCCCCAGATCTGCGGGCTGGCCGGCGGCAGGTCGCAGTACCAGTCGTAGAAGCTCATGCAGACGCCGCCGATCAGGCTCAGGTAGCGGCTGCCCGCCGCGTAGCTGACCATGCTCATTGCCGGGATGGGCGAGAAGCCGATGATGCGGTCCGGACCGTGCTGCTTGATGGTGTAGACATTGGCCGCCGCGATCAGCTGGTTGACCTCGTCCCAGGTCGAGCGCACAAAGCCGCCCATGCCGCGCACCTGCTGGTAGTCACGCCGCGCGGCCTCGTCGGCCTGGATCAGCGCCCAGGCGTCGACCGGCGTCTTGGCCACCTTCAGCGCCTCGCGCCAGCGCTTGAGCAGACGGCCGCGCACCATGGGGTACTTCACGCGGTTGGCGCTGTAAAGGTACCAGCTGTAGGAGGCGCCGCGGGCGCAGCCGCGCGGCTCGTGGTTGGGCAAGTCGGCGCGGGTGCGCGGGTAGTCGGTCTGCTGGGTCTCCCAGGTCACGATGCCGCCCTTGACGTAGATCTTCCACGAGCAGGAGCCGGTGCAGTTCACGCCGTGGGTGCTGCGCACGATCTTGTCGTGGGCCCAACGGTTGCGGTAGGCGTCCTCCCAGGTGCGGTCCTCGCCGGTGCTGACACCGTGGCCGCCGGCAAAGACCTCCTTGGGCAGCTGGAAGGCGGTCAGTCGATCCAGGAAATGAGACATCTGTTTCTCCGTTAGCAAGACAGGGGGGCGCGCGGCCGGCCGTAGAACCACCAGCAGATGGCCATGCAGCTCAGATAGAACGCCAGGAAGCAATAGAGGGCGGCCTGGGGGCCGCCGGCCAGCGCGATGGCGCTGCCGAAGCTCTTGGGGACGAAGAAGCCGCCATAGGCCCCGATGGCCGAGCACAGGCCGAGGGCCGCGGCGCCCTGGGCATGGGCTTCGCGGGCCGAGCCACCCGCCTGCTCGGCTTCGCGGAGGAAGCCGAGCGGCACCATCCGGAAGGTGCTGCCATTGGCCACGCCGGCCGCGATGAAGATCAGCACAAGGCTGGCGATGAACAGCGGTCCGCCCCCCTCGCCCATCAGGCTGGCCAGCAGGCCCACGACGCCCAGGGCCAGGGCGCCGAAGCAGCCGAGGCTGATGCGGGCGCCGCCGAGGTCGTCGGCCAGCCAGCCACCCAGTGGCCGGGCGAGTGCACCGAGCAGCGGGCCCAGCCAGACCAGCTGCTGCGCGGCCTGCTGGTCGGGGTATTGGCTGCGCAGCAGCAGCGGGCCGGCCGCCGCGAAGCCGATGAAGCTGCCGAAGCTGCCCAGATACAGCCAGCTCATCAGCCAGCTGTGGCGGTGCGTGAAGAGCTGGGCCTGCTCGGCCATGCTGACGCCACCCGAAGGCAGGTCATCCATGCCGAACCAGGCGGCCAGGCTGGCCAGGGCGATCAGCGGCAGCCAGACGAGACCGGCATTGGCCAGCCACAGGCCGTCGCCCTGCACGGGCAGCCCGAAGAGGTCGAGGGCAATTACGGCTGGCACGGCCCACTGCACGAGGCCGATGCCGAGGTGGCCGAAACCGGCGCCCAGACCCAGGGCCACACCCTGATCCCGCGCCGGAAAGCAGGCGCTGATGTGGGCCATGCAGCTGGCGAAATTGGCGCCGCCCAGCCCACACAGCAGCGCGAGCACGACCATCCATTCATAGGGCGTGCCGGGGTCCTGCACGGCCAGCGCGATGCCGGTCGTGGGCAACAGCAGGCTGGCGGTGGACAGGGCTGTCCAGCGCCGCCCGCCGACCCAGGGCACAGCAAAGCCGTAGAAGATGCGCAGCGTGGCGCCGCACAGCGCCGGCAGCGCGCTGAGCCAGAACAGCTGGTTGGTGCTGTAGCGGAAACCTGCCGCCGGCAGGTGCACGACGAGGACCGACCACAACATCCACACCGCGAATGACAGAGCCAGCGGCGGGATGGCGAAGCCAAGATTGCGCAGCGCCACGGCACGGCCACGGTCTGCCCAGAGGTCAGGGTCTTCCGGATTCCAGGGCAGCGGCAGGGACAGGGGCTTGCTCACGGTTGTCATGCTCCGCCACGGCGCATGCCGCGGCCATCCATCGCCGGGCGAGGCCGCCCGGCGCGGAAGGACGAGGCGGGTCGGCAGGAACATCGTTCTTTCGGACGATGGGTGGCCGGTTCAGGGATTGCGGATCTCCGCGCCGCGGCGCAGATAAAAGACCCAGTTCAGCACCAGGCACGCCGCATAGAAGGCCGCGAACCCGTAGAACGCGAGCTGCGGCGTGCCGGCCTTGATCTGCTCGCCGATCAGCACCGGCGCGATGAAGGCGCCGTAGGCGGCGACAGCCGAGGTCCAGCCCAGCACCGGGCCGGCTTGTGTGCGGTCGAAGATGACGCCAACCGAGCGGAAGGTGGAGCCGTTGCCCACGCCGCTGGCGGCGAACAGCAGCACCATCAGCCCCATGAAGGCCGGGAAGTACTGTTCGGGCGTGGCCGAGCCGTAGGCCTGCTGCATCACATAGCCGACGGCCACCGAGGCGAAGACCATGACGGCCGAGATGACCTGGGTGACGATGGAGCCGCCGACCTTGTCGGAGATCCAGCCGCCGACGGGGCGCACCGCGGCACCCACGAAGGGGCCGATCCAGGCGTAGGTCAGCGCGGACGGGGCGTTCGGGTTCTTCAGCGTGTGTTGCAGCACGCCCGCGGCATCCGGCACGTGCTGGAAGCCGAAAATGACCGTGATGGCCAGCGGCAGGGCCATCGAGAAACCGATGAAGCTGCCGAAGGTCACCACGTAGAGCGCCGTCAGGCTCCAGGTGTGCTTGTTCTTGAAGATGGCGAACTGCTTGGCCACGTTCTCCTTCATCGCACCGAAGGCCGCCAGGCGCATGACGAGCAGCGCAGCCATGATGTCCAGCGGGATGGCCACCCACATATTCAGCAGACCCAAGCCGGTAGGCGCCGGCAGGTAGAGGTAGAGCATGCCGATGGACGGCACGAAGGCCAGCGAGTACAGGTAGCTGATCTTCAGGAAGGCCACCAGCGGCGAGCCGGACTGCGGCGTGACCGTCTTCAGGTTGTTCATGCCGAACCAGCACAGCGCCGACAGCGGCACGAGCGACAGCACCCAGGCAAATCCGGCGTTCTGGATCCAGGTCGGCGTGCCGGCGGGGATCTTGCCGAAGATCCAGCCACTGGCCTTCACGAGCGTCATGGAATCGCCCGTCATGCCGAAGAAGCTCATCGTCATGACGAGTGGGATGACGACCTGCATCGTCGTGACACCGAAGTTGCCCAGTCCCGCGTTCAGTCCGAGCGCCGTGCCCTGGAGGCGCTTGGGGAAAAAGGTGCTGATGTTGGACATCGACGAGGCGAAGTTGCCGCCGCCCACGCCTGACCACAGCGCCATCAGCTGGAAGACCCACAGCGGCCACTCGGGGTGCTGCAGCGCGATGCCGGTGCCGATGGCAGGGGCCAGCAGCATGGAGGTCGTCAGGAAGATGGTGTTGCGCCCCCCGGCCATGCGGATCAGAAAGGAGGCCGGGATGCGCATGGTGGCGCCTGAGATGCCGGCGATGGCCGTCAGCGTGAATAGCTGGGCCTGGCTGAACGGGAAGCCAAGGTTCAGCATCTGCACGGCGATGATGCCCCACATGCCCCAGACGGCGAAGCCGCACAGCAGAGCCGGGATGGAGATCCACAGGTTGCGGTAGGCGATGCGCTTGCCGGTGCTGCTCCAGAAGCTCTCGTCCTCGGGACGCCAGTCGTGGATGTCCGGGCCGCTCGCCGGGACGGCGGCATTCGGGTTCTTGCTCATGATGCAGTCCTTTGCCGGTCAGCCGGCGAGGTGAAATTCGGGCGCGTTGCGGCCCATGACTTCGGTCTTGCGCACCTCGGTCCAGTACATCCAGATCAGCGAGACCCAGACGACGCCGTACATCAACATGAAGGCGCTGGAGCGGATGCCGGTGAGGTCCAGAAGTGCACCGAAGAGGATGGGCAGGATGAAGCCACCCAGGCCGCCGGCCAAGCCGACGATGCCGCTAATGGCGCCGATGTTCCCGGGGTAGTCGTCACTGATGTACTTGAAGACCGAGGCCTTGCCGAAAGCGAAGGCCACGCCGAGAACGGCCAGCAGCCCGGTAAAGGCATAGACGTTCAGGCCGATGTGGAAGGTCTTGGGGCCACTGAGCGTGACGACCGTGAAGTCGGTCTGCGGGTAACTGAGCAGGAAGAGGCAGATCCAGCTCACCCACATCACCCACCAGGTCACCTTGTGGGCACCGTACTTGTCAGACAGCAGGCCGCCAATGGCGCGCAGCACGCCGCCGGGCAGGCTGAAGCAGGCTGCCAGCAGCGCCGCGACGCGGATGTCGAGGCTGAACTCGCCGACGTAGTACTGAACCATCCACAGCGCCAGTGCGACGTAGCCGCCGAAGACAATGCTGTAGTACTGGCAGTACTTCAGCACGCGCGGGTCGTTCAGCGCCTTGAGCTGGTCACGGAAGCTGACGTTGCTGGCCACGAGGTGGGCCGGGTCGCTGTGGCTGAACAGCCAGAACAGCACGACGGTACCGGCCATGATGGCCGCGTAGACCTGGGGCACCATGGCCCAGCCGAAGCTGACGAGCAGCACGGGCGCGACGAACTTGTTGACCGCCGAGCCCGAGTTGCCGGCGCCGTAGACCCCCATGGCCATGCCCTGGCGGCTCTTGGGGAACCAACGCGCGACGTAGGGCGTGCCGACCGAGAAGGAGCCGCCCGCCAGGCCGACGAAGAGGCCGATGACGAGGAAGTGCCAGTACTGCGTGGCAGAGGCCATCAGCCAGATGGCTGGCACGGTGACGAGCATCAGCAAAGCCATCACGATGCGCCCGCCGTAGCGGTCGGTCCAGATGCCCAGGGGCACGCGCACTAGCGAGCCGGTCAGCACCGGCATGGCCGTGAGCAGGCCGAACTCGGTGGCGTTGAGGCCGAGCTGCTTCTTGATCGGGATGCCGATGACGCCGAACATCATCCACACCATGAAACAGACGGTGAACGCCAGGGTGCTGACGATCAGGACTGACCAGGCCTTGCGGTCGATGGGGGCGGCGGACATGCGCTTGCTCCTCCTCAGTGACGATGCAGCCACTGTCCCGCGCTACGCGCGGCACGCACATTCACCGGAGGATCAGCCGGGCACCACCCGCTGGAAGGACGACGACCGTGGCGGCCTCGTCCGGAAGAACTAGGCGGCTCTTTGCTGCGTCACGAGCACGGCCGCCTGCACGCGCGAGTCCAGATCCAGTTTGCGCAGCAGATGCTGCACATGGATCTTGACGGTCGTCTCGGCAATGCCGAGCTCTCGCGCGATCTGCTTGTTGGAGTCGCCGCGAGCGATCAGGTCGACGATCTCGCGCTCGCGCGGCGACAGCGTGGCCAGCGGGTCGGGCGGCGGCGAAGCGGCAAGGGAAGCCGCCTCGGCCTCGTGGCGGAAGGCCGTGGCCAGCTTGCCGGCCATCTCGGAGCTGAAGCTGGACACGCCGCGCACCGCGCGCTCGATGGCCTGGGTCAGTTCCTGGTTGTCGGCCGTCTTCAGCAGATAGCCGCAGGCGCCTGCACGCAGGGCGGCGCCCAGGTCGGCCTCCGACTCGCTCATGGTCAGCATCAGCACCTGGCAGCCTGGCGCCGCTGCCTTCAGCGCCGGCAGGGCCTGCACGCCGGTGACGCCGGGCAGATGGTTGTCCAGCAGGATGACCTGGGGCCGTAGCTCGGCTGCGAGCCGCTCCGCCGTACCGGCGTCGCCAGCCTCGCCGACGACCTGCAACTGCGTCTGAGTGCCCAAGAGCGCGATCAAGCCGCGGCGGAACAACGTGTGGTCGTCGACGACGAGGACACGAATGGGTTGGTCGTTCATGGAGTCACAGCCTCGGATTCGGCCAGCGAGATGCGCACCAGGGTGCCACTGCCGGGTTGGGATTTCAGGGACACGGCGGCGCCGACCTTGGCGGCACGCTCGCGCATGATGCGCAGGCCCACATGGCTGTCATCCGGCGCATCGGCCACCGGGTCGAAGCCGCGGCCGTCGTCGCACACATCGATTTGCAGACTCGGTTGGTGCACCAGCTTGACCTGCACCTGGCTGGCCCGGGCATGCTTGCGCACGTTGGCCAAGGCCTCCTGAACGACATGCAACAACTGAACCTGCACGTCGGCCGGCAGCGGCGCGCCGTGGCCGTCCACCTGCAGCTCGGCCGGCACACCGCTTTGCAGGCGGAATTTCTGCAGCGTCTGCTGAAGGGCCGGCAGGAGGTCGTCGCCGTCGGTGCGGGTGCGGAAATGCATCAGCAGCGCGCGCACATCGGCCGTGCTTTCCTTCAGGCCCAGCTCCAGCTCGTCGAGCAGGCGCGCAGCCACCGGCGCCTGGCCGTTCTGGTGGGCATCCTTCAGCAACTGCAGCTGGATCTTCATGAAGGCCAGGCTCTGGGCGATGGAATCGTGCAGTTCGCGGGCCAGCATGCCGCGCTCCTCGGCGACCGCGGCCTCGCGCTGCAGGGCCTCGTTGCGCAGGCCTTCCATGGCGCTGGAGAGGTGGCTGGCGAGGCTGTCCAGCAGTTCGCGGTCCGCCTCGGCGAGTTGCGGGGTCTCGCGGTAGAGAAGATCGATCTCGCCCATGGCGCGGCCTTGCACCGTCAGTTCCACGTTGACCAGCGCAACGAAACTGGCCTTGGCGCAATGCGAGCTGGGCTTGGCGCCCGGCGTGATCGGGATGACGCGGGCGCGCACCGCCGGACTGCCGCAATGACAGGCGCCAGGCACCAGACAGCGCTCCGCCTCGACCATGGCGGGCGGCAGGCCTTGAGAGGCCAGCAGCACCAGGCGCTGCTCACTAGGGTCCAACCAGCGCACGGCGATGGCGTCGGCACTGGCCAGCTGGCGCACGCGGTCGGCGAAGCCGGCGGCCAGCTCGCGCTGGGACTGCGCGCCGGCGGCGAAGGCTGACGCTTCATACAAGGCCGCCAGGCGCCGCTGCTCGTCGCGCAGGTCGGCCGTCTTGGCCCGTACCTCGTCCTCCATGCCGCGATAGACGGCCTGCAACCTCTCCGCCATTCGATTGAAGCCGCGCGCCAGCTCGCCGAACTCGTCCTGGGCGTTGCCAGGGATGCGGATACCCAGCGTGCCCTGTTCCAGCGCTTTCAGGCCGCGGCGCAGCCGATCCACCGGGGCGAACACGACGAGATGCGAGGCATAGAGGAACACCACCGAGGCCGCGATCGCAAGGCCCACCAGGGTCAGTTGAACAGCAGACAAGAGCGAGCTCCATGCCGCCATGCGCGCCTCGACGGCATCGACGAGCAGGTTGACACGGTTCACCAGAGCCTCGGCCTGAGCGCCGGTTGGCGCAGGCACGCCGTCGGTGGCCGCAGAAGTCAGCCGGCGCCAGTCCTCATTGACGGCCCGGTAGGCGACCTGTGTCTTTTCGTCGCGCGGCAAGAACAGCGGCCTTGCGGGGTCGCCGATCTGCAGTTGCCTCAGCGCCGACTCGTAGGCGCGCGCCTGAAATTGCAACTGCGCCCGGTCGCCGGTCGCCGCCAGATGGGCCATGCGCCAGGTCTGCATGCGCAGCCGCCCGGCTTCGTTGACCGCTGCGGCGCCGCCCTCCAACTGCCAACCTATCCACAGCGTCACACCGATGGCGGTAAGAGCGATGGTCAGAAGCATAGCTCCAAGGATGCCGATCTTGGTGGCGAGGGGGGCGCGGCTCCAGGAGATGAACATGCCGGGATTCTGGGCAGCGCCCTGTGCAGCCGACTTGATGCAGGTCAAGTTTGAAGCTCGGCATGGTTTGCCATGCGTCAAGACATTGCAAGCGTGCCGCTGGCACGTTGTGCCGCAGTGAAGAAGCTCGCGATCAAGCCTGCCAATCCTGTGCGCATCTGCTCGGGCAAGTTGCCGGGCGCCATGAGACGTGAAAATCCTGGACCATGCGCCGGCCGAAGCCAGAGCCTCTGTCGTGCAGGGGTGCGGCACTCAAGGCGAACCAAACTGCTCTTCCTGGCTGCCGGAGAGCTGCGCAAGGTCGCGACGGTACAGGCGTCAAGCGTGCTGCTCACCATCGCACTGCTCGCTAACCGCGGCGATCGTCGGCTCCTGGGAGGGCGCCGACGGTGTTGACACTGGTTGCGCCTCTTCCTTCCTTGCATCGAGTCCCCAGGACATCCAGTCGTCGCCGAAGAGCACCGAGGGATGTGGGGTCGCCACACTGCCGTTGCCGCACTGCAAGGCGTCTGCCGGGCAATACTTGTCGCAACCCCAGCAGATGCGCTCAGGATTGGCGGGCTTGATCGGGAATTTCTTGACCACGTTGATTGACTCCTGCCGGGAGGTTCATACGACCTGCAGCACGCCGTCCGAGCGCTTCTTCCATTCGACCGGGCAGACCATGAAGACCGTGCGGTCGTGTCCATACTCGAGCAGCATTTCGCGCACACGCGCACGCCAGATCGCCCCAAGTCGCTCCTCGTCCCCGACGCTTGCCCTGCCTGAGGCGACCCGTGCCATCAGGCCTTCGACGGAAGGTCCTTCGGGCATCGCCGCAAGATTGGCACCAACGTCGACCGCCACCTGCTTGTCGAGCCGCGTGAACCGCAACTGCATCAGCAGGTCCGGTTTGCTGCGGATCAAGCCCGCCCGGCTGAACCGGCCACCCAGTCCCTTGAAGCCGGAACCTCCGGCCGCGCCCGTCAACATCTGGATGACGGTGGCCATGACTCCGTTGCTGCCTGAGCGGGCGTCGTCGCGGAACTCGACCTTGACGCTGCCACGCTGTGGTAGTTCGCCGGGATAGAGATGTTCGAGCGCCAGCAGCGTCAACCAGTAGGCACAAGCCACCGTGGGGCAGGCATGGCCCGTGATCCGGACCGCATCGACAAAGCCGTACTCCAGGATGCCGTCCTGCGCGCAACCGAAGACGCGCGCGAGGGGGTCCTGCACGCGAAGACGGGGAATCTGGTCAAAGTAGTCGGGGAACTTCATGGCGGTACTTCATTCAGACGATCTTGGAAAACCGCCGCCTGTCCTTGGCGGCCTGGAGGTGCCGGTCGAACACCATCGCCACGGCGCGGATGAGGAACCATCCTGCTGGCGTGACCTGTACGGCTCGATCCGAAAGCTCGAGCAACCCTGAATCGGCCATGCCGCTGAGCACGGTGACTTCGTTGTGGAAATACCGAGTGAACTCGATGCCGTGCGCACGCTCGACCGCGTCGAAGTCCAGACGCCCCTGGCACATCAAGGCCATGATGACGTCGCGCCGGATTTCGTCATCCCTGTCCAGCGCGTAGCCGCGCACGACGGGCAATCGCCCTTGGTCGATGCTCTCGTAGTACTCGGGCAGCGTCTTGGCGTTTTGGTAGTAGTCCGAACCAATACGCCCGATGGACGACACGCCCAGCGCGATCAGGTCGCAGTCCGGTTGCGTGCTGTAGCCCTGGAAGTTCCTGTGCAGCCGACCCTCGCGCTTGGCGACCGCCAGCGAGTCCCGTGGCAGGGCGAAGTGATCCATGCCGATGTACTCATACCCTCGCGCCAGGAAGCCTGTGATCGCATCGCCGAGCATGGCAACCCGCTGGGACGGCTCGGGCAGGTCCGCGTCATTGATGCGGCGCTGCGGCTTGAACCGCTCCGGCAGGTGGGCGTAGGCGTAGAGCGCGATCCGGTCCGGACGCAATTCACCGATTTGCTGAATGGTCCTTGCGAAACTCTCGGGCGTCTGCATCGGTAGTCCGTAGATGAGGTCGGCGTTGACGGAGATATAGCCCAGCTCTCTGGCGCTGACCATCAAACCGCGCACCATCTCGAACGACTGCTCCCGGTGGACGGCCTTTTGCACGTCCGGATCGAAGTCCTGCACCCCGAAGCTCAGGCGGTTGAAGCCCAGGGTGCGGAAATGCGCGAGCCGCTGTGGCGTCACTGTGCGGGGATCCACTTCGATGGAGACCTCGGAGTCCGGCGTCAGCCGAAAGGCCGCGCCCAGGAAAGTCATCACCCGTGTCAGTTCCTCGTCCGACAGGAACGTCGGCGAGCCACCCCCGAAATGCAGCTGCGACACGGGGCGGCCCTTGCCGAGCGACTCCACGACCAGCGCCAGTTCCGCCTCGAGCATGTCGAGATACTGGGCTGCGCGCTGGTGGTGCTTGGTGATGATCTTGTTGCAGCCGCAGTAATAGCAAAGCTGCTCGCAGAACGGGATATGCACATAGAGCGACAAGGGCGTCGACGTCCCGCCCCCACGCAGTTGCGTGAGTACGCGCACCGCATCCGCTGCCCCAAATCCCTCCCCAAAGCGGTCTGCCGTCGGGTAGGAGGTATAGCGTGGTCCGGGGGTGTCGAACTTGCGCAGGAACTCTTCCGTGAGCAGGGCCCGAACGTCGGTCGAATCAGTGATCAGGGTGGACAAGTTGACTCCAGTCAATCGGACGTCATGGCAATGCCAAGAGGCTGAAGATCCCGAGCGGGTGCTTGGTGATGGCCACGGAGACCATCCAGCCGATGACGGAGAGTGCGCCGAGCCAGGCGGCGGCACGAACACCGCGTGAACGACCGGGGCGCAACGCAACGACACCGAGCGCGACATACACCACCAGACCGACCAGCTTGGCGAGCAGCCAAGGCGCGCGATCCGGCGTCAGCCTGAGAGTCCAGGCCAGCGTCAAGCCGGAGAGCAGCAGCAGCGAGTCGACCAGATGAGGAACCGTCTTGGCGAGGCGACCACGGACCCAGGAGGCATCCGCCAGGGACGCGGCCCCCCGGACGAAGAAGCCCGTGACCGACAGCGCGACGGCCGTCTGGTGGATCAGCTTGATGATGGCGTAGTCCATGGCGTCAACCCGGCCGGCCGTCGACGCGCGGCCGCGTCAGGACGGACCAGTAGCGAATGGCATAGAGCCCGAAGGCAGCCGACCACAAGGCCGCCGAACCCAGCACAGCGGCAACGGTCAGGGCCGGCATCACAAGCGGCACGCCGACGCGAACGAGCGCTGCAAGCAGCACCAGCAGGTAGCACGCCGTCTCATAGCGGTCCGCAATCAGCGGACGTCCGGTATGGCCCCGCGCCGTGCGGGTCATCATGCCGATGATGAGGCCGCCCGCGGCACCGACCGTCAGTGCATGCGTCGCCAGCGAAGGCACAACGAGTTCCAACTCGGCCAAGCCGCGCAGGAGCAGGTGGATGGGCACCCAGGCATAGGCCGCATGCAGCACCCAGACCAGCGGCACCCGCACGGTCTTCCATGGCCGCCAAAGCGCCAGGCGCCAGGCATGGGCCGCCGCGGCAAGCACTACAAGGATCGCCAGAGGTGCACCCGTCAGGCCCAGGACGTCGGCGACGAGCACAGCGATCACGCCACCCAAGGCGGCCTTCTCGACGACGGGCTGCTTGGTGGCATTCGTCCCCGGCACGCCGTTGTTCGTGAACATGGGAATCACGCGACCACCCATCACCGCCAAGATGAACAGCACCACGTCCAGCGCCGCTTGAAGGGCCGGCCATGCCGGCGAGGGCACGATACCGAGCTGCGAGAGGTGAACAAAGCCAGCCGCGCATGCCAGCAAGATCAGGAGCCCGACGAAGAAGTAGTTACGCTTGTTCCTTGCCTTGAAGAACGGGATCGCCAGTGCGGCGGCGGCGGCGAGCGGGAAGGCCACATTGGCCGCCGTCGCGGCCCACGCATAGGGCGTCAGGACCAGCACGCGAGCGGCGATCCATAGAGCCGCTAGAGCGGCCAGAGGCCCGCCGGTCGGCGTTGGTAGGTTGGTCCAGTTGCGGCCCGCCGTGAAGAGGAAGCCCACGATGATGGCGAGAGTGAAGCCGAATACCATCTCGTGGGCATGCCAGACGGGACCAGCCAGATAGGGGTGTGTCAGATACCCGCTGAATTGCAACGCCCACAACGGGATCGACAAGGCCGCGAAGATGCTGGCCAGCAGATAGAACGGCCGAAAGCCGAGCGCAAACAGCGCGAAGCCCTTCGGAGCCGGGCGAGGCGGCTCCTCAATGTTCAGCAGGGATGCCATGATGGTCGGATGTCCGAGGTTGGGCGTGGCGCTTGCGCCAGGCAATCGCCGAGCCCGCGACGGTGGCCGCGAAGGCGGCAATGGCGACTGCATTGCCGACGGCACCGGCGGTCAGCGCACGCCAGTCGAAGTGGCCGACGCCGAGCCGCAGGATCAGCGATCCGTGAAGCAGCGCCAGTGGAAGGTAGTAGAGCGCGCCGAACTGCACCTTGATCCGCGCGATCGCCGGCAGGATGACCGGCGCGTGGCCGAGCATCATGCTGAAGACGAAGCCCAGGGCCAGCGCATGCAACGCCGCGTCGCGATAGGGGAGACCCACCGACGTGGCGACCCAGGCGCCACCTGCGACAAACAGCCACGCATACCCCAGCAGCAGGCACAGCGCCATGTAGCGGCTCAGGCCTCGCGCCCGCACGGTGCGCCGCGCGATATCGAACTGGATCAGCCACAAGGCCAATGCAGACAACGACAGGCCATAGACCAGGCCACCCCATGCCACCGAGACCACGCTCAGTGCCGCGCCGAACAGCATCGCTGCCAGGACAACATACAGGGCGCCCGACGCCCCAGGACGGCGCCGCATCAACCGTGTCATCTCCAGTCGCTCGGCGGCAATGGTGAACACCAGGAAGCTGAACCACAGGGGAACGACGGCACTCGAGCCTGGTGCGATCGCGTGAAGAAGGCTGCCCGTGGACCAGGCCAGCGCTGCGACCAACAGCAAACCCGTGTGCGAGGCGGGCTGGCGCCTGACAATGACGATGTTGACAGCGACAAACGCCAACGAAGCGGCAGCAACCAGCCACGCAGCCAAGTCGGTGGCACCGACCAGCCGGGCAAGACCGCCCGACGCGGAAACAATCGGCGCTGCAAAAGACAACGGCCGCTTGACCGCCACCGCGCGCTCGATGCCGATCACCGTTCCCATGAAGGCGCAGATCATCAGGAAAGCGTGCCCGCTTACCGCGGCCGTCAGCCAATGGCTGGCAGGCAAGGTCACGCCAGCGCGTACCAGCCCGCCGCTCAGGCCAGAGGCCAGGGCCAGCAGCACGCAAAGCATGAACGCCATGCGCATCACGACGGACCGGCTGGCGGAGTACGTGGCGAAGCTGTTCATTTCGCCGCCTGCTCACCAGCCCATGAAGGCCTTTGCGCGGTCACTCATGCGATCCGTCGTCCAGGGCGGCTCCCAGACGAGCTCGACCTCGACGGCCATGTCGGCGGGCGCTACCTTCTCCAGTTCAGCCCCGACATCGTCCAGGATGACGTCCACGACCGGGCAGGCGGCAGACGTCATGGTCAAGCGCACGTGCAGGCGCTCCGCCGTCACCGCCACGCCGTAGACCAGGCCGACATCCACGATGGTCATGGCCACTTCCGGGTCCACGACCCGGTGCAACGCGGCGAGGATGGGGGCGCGCAGGTCCTCAAGACCCGCGTAGGGATAGGGACTGACATCGAGCGGCTTCATGTCGGCTCTCAGGTCGCTGCGGCGCGCGCCACCGGACGGTGAAACTGGAAGATGGCCGCGAGTTCGGCCGGGTTGCGGGTGATGTCGGCCAGCGTGTAGCGGTCGAAGACGGCGTAGAACGCCCTCACCGCTTCGGCCAGCACACCCTTCAGGCGACAGCACTTGACGATGGCGCAGTCGCTGTCGTCGTCGCCGAAACACTCGGCAGGCATGGCCTGCCCTTCGGTGTCGCGGACCACATCGCCGACGCAGATGTCCTTGGGGAGCTTCGCCAGTTGCAGGCCGCCCCCCTTGCCGCGGCTGGTTTCGAGCCAGCCCGACTTGCCCAGGTGGTGGACCACCTTGGTCAGATGGTTCAGCTTGACATCAAAGGCGGTGCAGATCTCCGCGACCGTGGCGCGGCGCTCTGGCGCCGCGGCCAGGTAGATGAGCACCCTGAGGCTGTAATCGGTAAAGGAGGTGAGCTTCATTGCTTGCTCGTCCGGATGCGGTGTTGTCGGGTAGGCGGAGGGTCGGTCACGAGGACGTCCTGAACATGCGGAGGACCCGGTGGCCCTCCGCAGTTTTTGATCAGCGCTTGGTCGCGACGACGGCGCCGGCCGGCAGTTGCTGCCCCATCGGGCGACGCAGCAGGTAGACGGCGTAGATGGCGAGGAACAGGCTGCCCGCGGCGAACACGACATCGCCCGGCACGCGCAGCCACACCAGCGTCTCCATCAGCTTGGAGTGAATCACCTCGGGCGAGCGGGCGTACCAAAGGCCCTTGGTGATGCTCTCGTAGGCCTGGTAGATGCCGGCCGGCAGCAGCGACATGAAGACCATCATCGCCAGGCCGATGTTCAGGCTCCAGAAGGCGGGCTTCAGGAACTTGTCGGCGTGCAGCGCACGGTCATACAGGCCGCGCAGGCAGAACAGCATCAGGCCGATGCCCAGCATGCCGTAGACACCGAACAGGGCGGCGTGGCCGTGGGCGGCCGTCATGTTCAGGCCTTGCACGTAGTACAGCGAGGCCGGCGGGTTGATGGCGAAGCCCAGCAGGCCGGCACCGACGGTGTTCCAGAAGCCCACGGCGACGAAGGACAGGATGACCCACTTGTAGGCGCCCAGCCAGGCGACGTTCTTCGAGCGGCGCCAGGTCTGCAGGGCTTCCAGGCCGATCAGCGTCAGGGGCACGACTTCCAGGGCAGAGAACACCGAGCCGACGGCGATCACCGAAGTGGGCGTGCCGGTCCAGTAGAGGTGGTGCAGCGTGCCCAGGATGCCGCCGAACAGGAAGACGATGGTCTCCGCGACGATGGCACGGTTGGCGGAAGCCGCCCGCACAAGGCCGAGGTTGGTGAAGATCAGTGCGACCACAGCGGTGGCGAAGACTTCGAAGAAACCTTCGACCCACAGGTGCACCAGCCACCAGCGCCAGTACTCGATCATCGAGTAGTGGGTGTGCTGGCCCCAGGTCAGCGAGGTGGCGTAGAAGCCGCCGATGCAGGTGGCCGACAGGAAGACCATGGCGATGAGGCCGCGGGTTTCCGAAGGCTTCTTGAGCGCGGGCCACAGCGCGCGGCCGAGCAGGAAGACCCAGAACAGCAGGCCGACGAAGAGCAGGATCTGCCAGAAGCGGCCCATGCTCGTGAACTCCAGTCCCTGGTTGCCAAACCAGAAGCTGAAGTCGACGCCGCGGTGCTGCAGCGTGCCCAGCCAGCCGGTGATGGTCGAGCCGAGCACGACGATGATCAGCGCCCAGAACAGCGCGTCGACGCCGAGCTTCTGCAGCTTGGGTTCGCGCCCGGACAGCAGCGGCGCGACGTAGAGGCCCGTGGCAAGCCAGGCGGTGGCAATCCAAAACACGCCGATCTGCGTGTGCACGGTGCGGCTGATGGTGTAGGGCAGGATCTGCGCCAGCGGCAGGCCGAAGAAGGACTGGCCCTCGACGGCGTAATGGGCCGTGATGGCACCCATGCCGATCTGCAGCAGCATCAGGCCGATGACGGTGAAGAAGTACTTGCGCGTGGCTTTCATCGACGGCGTGGCCTTGGCGCCCAGCAGTGGGTCAGCCTTGGGCACTTGCGCGTCTTCTTCGCCGTGGTTGCCCTTGTGCAGCCAGAGCATGGCTGCGATGCCGGCGAGCAGCAGGATGACGCTGACCATCGACCACATGGCGGCCGACGCACTCATGGTGTTGCCAACCAGCGGCTCATGCGGCCAGTTGCTGGTGTAGGACAAGCCGGACTCACCGGGACGATCCGTCGTCGCCGCCCAGGCCGACCAGAAGAAGAACGCGGTCAGTGCCTGGCGATGTTCCTTCTCGGGCAGGGCACCCGCGGTCATCGCGTACTGGTCGCGCAGCTTTTCGAGCTTGGGGTCGGTCCCGAAGAGGCCGTCGTAGTGCGCGGCGACTTCGCGGATCGCCTTGGCGCGCGCGGCCGTCACTTTCACGACGCCATTGCTGTCGTCGTAGGTGTTGCGGCGCATTTCATCGCGCACGCCCTGCGTGATGGCGGCCCGCTCCGCGTCTGTCAGGGCATGTCCGCCCTGAGTCTGCTCCGCAGTCCGCAATTGGCCCAGCGTGACCGCCTCCCGGTGCAGCCAATCAGCCGACCAGTCCGGTGCCACGTAGGCGCCGTGGCCCCACACCGTGCCCAACTGCTGGCCGCCGGCGGACATCCAGGCCTGCTGCCCAAGTTGGATCTGCTCGGCCGTGTAGAGCACCTCGCCCTCGGTCGTCACGACCTGCTTGGGGATTGGAGGCGCTGAAAGGTAGATCTGCCAGCCCAGGTAGCCCAAGGCTCCGAACGACAGGACGAAGATGAGGCCCAGCCATCGCCAGAGCCTGCTCGTGGTCTTCAAGGTGTTTCTCGCAAGTTGTTGGTGGGATGTTCAGACGCCGCCGCAGGAGCCGCAGCACTGGCCGTTGCCGTGCCCGGTGGCCAGGCGTTGGATACGCACGCGCCACACGTCCGGCCCGCTTTCCAGGTATTCCCAGCTGAACTTGCCGGGAAGCTCGGCCTGGAACTGGTAATGGAGCGGCTTGGGATCGTGATCGTTGACCAGCTCCATCGCTTCGCTCGCCCCGAGACCTTTGAAGGTCGAGAAGATCAGGGGGTGACGGTCACGCGGCGCAATCTCGCGAACGTCGACGATGGGGGAGGTGGTTGCTGCGGACATGCTTGGCTCCTTACGTCATAAGATGCATTTGTGATGCATCAATTGTAGGAAGGGGCCCCGGAGTTCGTTTGATCTCCGTCAAATCAAGAGGTCATCGATGTGCATTGATGACGGCGTCAGCATCTGATGCCCCATGATCCGGCTCAGCGCAACCGACGCTCGACCACCCGACGCCTGATCCCGGCGGACACCGATACGCCGTCCTATTGCCACTTGCCGGAACCGCACGAGAGAATTTGTCGACGGCGCAACGAGGCGCGCACCAAATCTTCGGTCCACCCTAGGCATTGCTGGAGCGTGCATGGCTACAACGGATGACCCGCAAGCCGAACTACGTGACGAAGTCGGGCGAGCGCTCGGCTTCGTGCTCGGGACCATGATGCAGCTGGCTGGCGATGGCAAGCCGGCGACACCAGCCGAGCTTTGCGTAGTCCTTGATCAGTACCGTCTGAAGTTCCGGGCCTTCTCGCCGGGAGTAGAAGAGATCGTCAAAGGGGTCCTGCACGGCCTGTCGTTTGCGCTGCATGAAACGATGAGCTCGGCCAGGTTGTAGGTAACGTCGATCTCAACCGGCGCTTGGCCGACCGACGCACACCTCAGGAAGCTGCGATCAATGATGCCTAGCGAGTTGATCTCCGGCGCAGGAAGTCCTTCCATCGGCGCCTTCCCACATCAGATGAGTTAAAGCCGTGGGACCGGAGTTCGGGAACCAGGACTCCGAGTGGCCCATGGCTGGAGATGCGCGCTCGAGAGATCGACGGGCTACAGTCAATGCGGTCCATCCCATGCCCGTCCCGAATGAACCGACGCCCGCATCCCTACGTCACGGCCGAGAAGACCACGATGCTGTGGTCGAACGGGGCTGGTGAACTCGCGGCCCGACTGTCAGCGGGTGACATGGTGTCGATGGACGAGGCCGCTGGCGTCGCCGGGGTGCCGACGCCCACGATTGAATCCTGGGCTGGGAAAGGCCGGGTCATCGCGATACGCGACGCCGCCGGCGCCTATCGATTGCCCAGGTGGCAGTTCGACCCCGTCCTGTGGCCGTGCATCTCCAAGCTCAACCAGGGCCTGGGCGCACGCGATGGGTGGGTCTTGCTTTCATTCCTTGAAACCCCGCTGGGCGCCTTGAACGGCCGTACGCCACGTCAAGCGATCGAACAAGGCGAAGCCGAGCGGGTCCTTGCTCTGGCAAGAGAACACCTCTAGCCCATCCTCGCTGGGCCGTGCCAGCGCTACGAGACGCTGAACAGGCTCCCAAGCGCGTCGGCATTCTCTAGATACAGCTGAAACTGTGGCGGCCGGTCCCTCTTGAGATCCGTGGCCAGCCGCAGGTCCTGAACGACATACCCCGCCAAGGCCTTCCTTACGCGAACCGTGCTGCCTGGCTTTCCGGCGAAATACTCCCGGCGCAGCAGCAATTGCCGGGCCTCGTCGAACGCGGGATGCGCCACGATCTTGAGCGAAACCAGCTTGTTCCAGCCGGTGTCGTGACGCCGGGTCTTCGGAGACGCTTCCTCAACGGGTGCGAAAGACAGCACGCGCCCGAGCGCGAAGTCCCGGAACTCCTGGCGCAGGCCGCACCATGCACGCACATGCCACCGCCGCGGCGCCCGCACCAGGCTGTGAGGAAAGATGGTCCGCTCCTTGCCGTCCGGATGGTTCATGGAGCCATAGGTGATGCGCAGTCCCGTTGACGCACGCGAGGCGGTCAGCAGTGCCGCGAACAACTCCGCGTTTTCCCCGATCAGGGTCGGCCGCGACTCAACCACCAGATCCCGGCCAGGCAAGGCCACCGAAGCGCCGCTGATCAGCCGCAGGTAGTCGTCAGGCGTACTGGCCGGCACCAGACTGTCGAACCGCGGTGAGGGCGTCAACGGTGCCCGCGGCGTCGCGCGCAGGATCGCATCGCCGCGTTCGGCGATGTAGGCGCCCAGCAGCCGGCTGGACTGGACGGCCTGGACGCCGAACACCTCGCGGATCCGCGCATTGGTGAGTTCGCCTTCCCAGCGGATCAGCAGATCCATGTCCCGGATGCGCGTGGATGCGTCCTCTTGGTCACGGCCCCGAGGCGCCTGAATATCTTTCGTGTTTACGCTGCGATTATTCACGAGTGATAACTGCACAAGTCTACAGTGGTTTTGACAATCGGCAAGTCACGCTGTCTACTTATCTCCGTTGATATGTTATCTACGCCTATAAGTACATACAGAGCATGAACTGCCTGCCGCTCTTGCGCGTATCCGCTCGGTTGCTCGATTTGCACGACTCCCAGCGTGTACCGGGCAACTCGCCCGTCTACACGCAGGAGGATCGCCCTGGGAGGCCTGATGGCCGTTATCTCGATCTGGCCTGCCTGGTGCTCGACGCGTTGCGCGACTTCGCTCATGAGTCCGGCAATGCATTCACGGGGTTCGATGCGCTTCTCATCACCGTGCGCGAGCACTTCGCCGACGCCGATCCGGACGATTTGCGCTATGTGCTGAACGTGCTCGCCCGTCCGACTGAACTCTGGGCTGTCGAGCGCGACGGCGACAAGGCGACGCTGGTCAGGGACAAGCAGACCAACCTCGTGGAGCGAACGCACTACGCGGACGACTACCGCCTGACGGCAGTCGGCCGGGCCGCGGTCAGCATTGCGTCGAATATCGCCGGCTTTGTCTACGCCGAGGGAGACGCGCTGAAGCTGCTGCGCGCCATCGAAATGGGTGACTTCGCGGCGGTACCGGCCTTCTGTGACGGGCTGTTGGACACGATCCGGTACACGAGCGTCGGCCTGCGGCAGGAAATCGAGCGTGGACACGTCGACCGCGAGTCGGATGGCCTTCCTGGCCGGTGCCAAGTCGCGGCGAATGCGAGCGATCCTGGAACCCGAAGCACTCGAGGAAGAGCGCCAAGCCCTGCTGCTCGCGCGTGAGCAGCACCAAGCCGCCGAGATGCAGGCCATGAGGCTCGCGGCCGAGAACAACAGCCACACACAGGCTTACCGTCAGGCGCAGCGTGCCCAGGAGGCCGTGCGGCAGCATTCCGTCGGCAAGGCCAAGGCAGCGCGCGAGGAACTCCTGGCGCTGGAGCCGCAGATCTTGGCCGCGAAGCGCCTCGTCACTCCGGAGGCGCTGCGTTGTCTGGACAGTGCGACGCAGTTCTTCGCCGCCGGCGGTGCCGAAGCACTGGCGGCGTTGCAAGCCGCCATTGAGGATCTGTTGGCAAACCTTCACGGCATCGACGATCAGCTTACCGCCATCGCGCCCTTGCTGACGCAGAATGCCCTCGTCGCGCACGCGGGCGCGTGCAAATTCGCCCAGGGGGGCGGCCGTGCGCGGCTGCAAGAACTCTCCAGTCAGGAAGAAGCGCTGCGCCAGGAACTGGCAGAGCTGCAACGTCAGCTCCCGTTGCTCGACACGCAGCTGTCACAACTGCGCGAGCGCGCAGACGCCGCCGCGCAACGCGAACGCGAGTTCATGGCAACCTACCCGACGGTACTGGACCGACTGACGCGAGCGCGTGCATTCGAAGCGGGCGGCAGCGCCGCCTTCATGGAGGCGCGCGAAACCACTCGGGCGGAGCTGGAGGCACATCGCGACGCCCTCAACCCGCTGCAATCGATCAACTACAAGCGCGCGCAGGCGTTCAAGGATCATCAAGGGCATGACGAAATCACCTTGCAACGCATGATCGGGGACGCTCGTAGCCGACGCGACCAGGCCGAGGCGAGGTCTCGCAAGCTGACAACCCGGGTAGAAGGCCTGGATGGCGACCTCGCCTGGGCACAACAGGCCGCGGAAACCCTGCACGAGCTGGCGCATTTCCTTCTGGAGCGTCGCAAGGCGCTGGCCCCGTTCGAACAGGACCTGAAGGCTCGGGAGCTGGGCGCCTCGCCGGCAGAGGCGCATGCCAGCTATGCGAACGCCGAAGCGACGCGACTGCGACTGCTGGAATGGCGTCCCGGCCAACCGTTCGATCTCACGCTCATCGCACCGCTAAGAGACGAGGTGCAGTCCATCGATGTCAGCCGAGCGGCCAAGGAGGTGAATGACGCCCGGCGGCAGGTCAATCGCGCGCAGGATCGCTTCGTCGAGGTCCGCAATGCGTTCTGCATCAGGGCGACTGCGGCCAAGGACGGCGGCTTCACCCAGCCGGAGATCGAGGCCATCCGTGAGGCGAACACGCCGGCGGCATTGGCGGCGCTGGCGGACATCGGCACTCGCATGCGCGCCCAGCTGGAAGAGGAACTCGCGGCGCTCGCCGAACTGGAGCGATCGGCGGCCACCACCGAGAACGCCAGCATCGAAAACCTCACC
The DNA here is from genome assembly GCA_003963005.1 of Burkholderiales bacterium. Classification (GTDB taxonomy): domain Bacteria; phylum Pseudomonadota; class Gammaproteobacteria; order Burkholderiales; family Burkholderiaceae_C; genus Pelomonas. Next base: position 2,944 of record RXJW01000011.1, on the reverse strand, counting down.
CGCCTCGTCGAGAACTGCAGCGCAAACCTCACCATCATGAAATCTGTGATGACCAGGAACCCCAAGGCCGGGTTCATCGTCTCGGCGGACATCCGTAACCTCATGGTCGACCTGAAAGTGAACATCGAAGGGCGCAAGCGGGAGGTTCAGGCTCGCGCCACCCTGATGCGGCGCCCGGAAAACGACGCCACGCTGCGTGCTGACGTCCGGCGTGCGCTGATCGAGCGCATCTTGATCAACCCATCGGTGCAGTTCCATCACTTGGGCATGCTCGCTGGTGACACGCGGCACGTACGCGCGACCATGTCAGAAGGGCAGAAAGCGGCGTTGCAGATGATGTGGCTCATCAAGGAGTCCGAGTACCACCTCGAATGCACGGTGCGCCGCTTCGTCGGCGGTGGCTCCAGGAAGAAGCTGCGCAGCCGCACCCAACGCGTCCTTTTCTTCGACGGCCTCTTCAGCAATCTGACCGAGCGCTCCCTCATCGATGAAGCTTTCAAGGGCCTGGGTGATCCCGACAGCAGCCTGCAGCTCATCGGCCTGATCCACAACCCCGAGTACCGCAACAACTTCTCGATCTTCCCGTCGTATGTGGTTGGGCGGCGCGCAGGTCGGCGTGACGTGGATGGGGAGCGCAGCTTCGTGCGCTTCCAGGACGGCCGCGACACCGGTACCTTGGGGCTGGCGGCGTTCATGCAGCGGCGCGCCCCCGCGAAACCTGGAGCGCCAGCCGGTGGATGAGTTCGCTGATCAACTGCTGGCGTGGTTGCGACGCAAGGCCGGCTCACAAGCCCGCAAGCTTCGGGCCCAAGGTCTGGCCCAGCGAGCCATAGCGGAGCTTGGGCTCGATCCCGTGTCGGTTTACGGGGCCTTCAGCGCCTTGCGCAGTGCTGAACTGGTCGCGTACTCGCCTGATCACAGCGGCGCGCCGTACACCGGCTTTGTCGCCGTCGTTGCGGCTGCCGAGCCCGCATCTGAGGCGGCAGCGGCTTGGGAGCATGCACTTGAACGCGCCTGCATCGATCCCGAGCTCAGGCAGCTTTTGTCGCCCGCGCACAGGCTCGCCGAAGACCTCGACGAAGAAGACATGCGCTTTGTCATCGAAGGCCTGGTGCGCATCCAACAGGCTAGAGGCGATCACGGAGCCGATTTCGGCTTCCAACTCAGCGCTCGCGAGATCCTCTGCTCGTCCAAGGTCCTGTCCTGTTTGCCTCTAGCTGTTGGCGCCGATCTAAATTTGACCCACCCTGCCGATTGAACTTTGACCCAGGGCTTGGGGCCGGCATCGGCTGATGCCGGCTGTGGACAACTGTAGCGCGGTGCTTGTTCAGCCCGCCTCGTCGCCCTTGTTGCGTCGCTCCTGCTCTCTGGCCTTGATGCGCTTGCGCGTGGCTGCCGTGGCCTGCGTGACGCGGTAGCTCTCGTTGCCCGTCTCCACGATGTGGCAGTGGTGCGTGAGCCGGTCCAGCAGCGCTGTGGTCATCTTGGCGTCGCCGAAGACGGTGCTCCACTCTGCGAAGTCCAGGTTGGTCGTGATGACGACGCTGGTGTGCTCATAGAGCTTGGACATCAGATGGAACAGCAAGGCGCCGCCTGCCTGGCTGAACGGCAAGTAGCCCAGCTCATCGAGGATCACGAGGTCCAGCCGCAGCAGGCTGGCCGCGATGCGCCCGGCCTTGCCCTCGGCCTTCTCCCGCTCCAGCGCGTTGACCAGGTCCACCGTGCTGTAGAACCGCACGCGCTTGCCGTGCGTGCCGATGCCCGCCACGCCGATGGCCGTGGCCAGATGGGTCTTGCCTGTGCCCGGACCGCCCACCAGCACCACGTTGTGCGCGGCGGCCGTGAACTCGCAGTTGGCCAGTTGCGTGACCAGCTTGCGGTCCACGGGCGAGACCTCGAAGTCGAAGCGAGCCAGGTCGCGGTGCACCGGGAACTTGGCACTGTTCATCTGGTGCTGCACTGAGCGCGTGGCGCGGTCGCTGACCTCGGCCTGCAGCATGTGCTCCAGCAGCCAGCGCGAGCGCTCGACTTCAGCGTTGCGCTGCTCGCCGAGCTCGGCCCAGGTGGCGGCCATGCCGTGCAGGCGCAGGGCCTTCAGCTCTGCAATGACGTCAGCCATGGTCGGCCTCCTGCTCGGCCAGGCGGCGCAGACGGTCGTAGCGGCCCGGGTCGGCCTGCGGCGGTGTGGTCGTGCTCAGTGGTGTGGCGACGTTGGGCGGTCGCTCGGGCGCTGTGAGCCGTGCCAGCACGTTGGCCACGTGCTCCGGGCTGATGCGCCCGCCGGGCCCCGCCCGCTCCAGCGCCAGTTCGGCCGCGACCAGCACCTCGTCCAGCCCGGCCGTGCTGCTCAGCGCCAGTACCTGCGCCATCAGCCGGTCGCCACCGGCATGACGCAGCAGCGCATGGCGCAGCCTGGCCAGCGGCTCTGGCAGGTCCACGAAGGGCGCGCCGTTGCGCAGCGCCCCGGGCTTCCTCTGCACCAGCGGCACGTAATGCTGCCAGTCGTAGGCCATGCGACCCTTGCCGCTGAGCCTGGCGTGTTCGGCCACCACGCGTTCGTCGGCCACGATCACCACGCGCTGTGGGTACAGCCGCGTGCTGACCGTCTGCCGGGCCAACTCGCACGGCACCGAGTAGCGGTTGCGGGCCACGGTGACCAGGCAGGTGCTGCTCACGCGCGCTACGTCCTGCACATAACCGTCGAAGTCCACGGGCTTGGGCATCAGGTGGCTGCGCTCCAACTCCAGCATCTCGGACACGCTGAAGGCCTTGTGCTCGGGGTGGCGCAGTTCAGCCCACAGCGCCTTGCAGCGCTCGCCCAGCCAGGCGTTGAGTTCCTCCAGGCTGCCGAAGCGCTGCTCGCGCGCCGCCAGCCAGATGCGACGCCGGCTGTCCTGCACGTTCTTCTCGACGACACCCTTCTCCCAGCCGCTGGCGACGTTGC
>RXJW01000012.1 GCA_003963005.1 Burkholderiales bacterium | reverse complement strand
ATGCCGCACGGCGTAGCGCACCTCCACCGCATCGCCGCGCTTGAGCGCGCGTTGCAGGCGCTCGAACTCGGGCAGGGAGCCCGGCTCCACGATCTCCCGGTTGATGCCCTGCAGGGACCCCACCGGCTGCTTGGCGCCGGTCTTGAACGGCGACCCCTTGCGATGGGCCTTCAGCCAGCCGGCCTCGGGCTGGAAGGTGGCCAGGCCGACCGCGGCGGTGTCCATCAGCGCGTCGAGCTGCTGGTGGGCGAGGTCGCGTTCGTGCAGCGTGCTTTGGTCTTCCAGCACGGCCAGCAACAGGGCGCTGCCGTTGTGCCGCCACAGCCGCAGGCGCGCCTGCAGCCAGTGCTGGCGGCCCTGCGGGTCGACGAACTCGGCCTCGGTCAGCAGCGCGGCATCCTGCGGCCGCTGGGCCGTGAGGGCGGGCAGTGGCGTGCCGCGCTGCCAGCCGAGCAGGGCCTGCAGCAGCTCAGGCAAGTCGTTCAGGTGGCGGGGCGGCGCACTGCACAGGGCGGCGAACGCAGGGTTGTAGCGCAGCACCGTGCCGTTGAGTGCGTCGGCCAGAACGGCAGGCAGGGGCGAGAGCGCCAGCCACTCGGCCAGCGGCGGCTCGCCGGGGTCGGCGGCGCTCAGTCGGGCGTGAAGCAGCCAATTCGGCCGATCGCGCACCAGGTGGAGCACGGCGCGCTGGCCGTCGGCCAGCTTGAGCGGCGGCGCCAGCGGCGGCGCGCGGCCAGTGTCGATCGCATGCGTGGCGTCGCGCAGCCATGTCTCCAGACGCGAGCCGGCGGCCTGGCGCAGCAGCCGCCAGCCCTCGGCCGGGTCGTCGCCCAGCCAGTCGCGCGCCGCCGGGTTGGCCCGCAGCGCGGACAGGTCGGCCCGCAGCGTCAGCACCGGGTCGCCGACGAGGTCGAGCAGGGCAGCGGAGCCGGCCGGGCCGAACATGGCTCAGCCGTGCAGCCGCAGGCGACCTGTGGCGGCCGTCATTCGAGCTGGGCGGCCTTGTGCAGGGCCCGCAGCACGCAGGCGTTGATCTCGCCGGCACCCAGCATCAGCGCGTCGGCGCGCTCGCGGTAGTCGAAAACGCTCTCCGATTCGACCGCCTTGACGAGTTCCAGGTAGGGCAGGAAGGGGCCGGTGCCGTCCACCAGCGCCTGCCGCACCCGCTCGGGCACGGGGATGCTCTGCAGCAGCTTCTCGAACGGCGACTTCAGCATGTGGTCGAGCAGCGAGAACAGGCCGCAGATGAACATCTCGTCGCGCTGTTCCCGGTCTTCGATGCTGGCGGCGAGTTCCTCCATCAGCAGGCCGCGGCGCACGGCACCGAACATGATCGGGCGCATGCTGTGGTCCTTGCTGGCCGTGGTGAGCAGCAGGGCCAGCCAGCGCTTCAGGCGCGCGTAGCCCAGCAGCATGATGGCGTGGCGGAAGCTCGACACCTCCACCGGCAGGCCGAAGGCGGCCGAATTCATGTAGCGCAGCAGCTTGAAGGCCAGGCTCGGATCGCGCTTGAGGGTCTGTTCCAGGCGCTCGACGTCCTCGCCTTCGTCCACGCGGGACATCAGCTCGACGATGACCTGCAGGTCCGCTGCCACTTCCGTCTTGGGCGCGCCGGGCAAGGGTTCGAAACCGCCGTCCATCGGCCAGCCGATGACGAGCTCGGCCCCGGCCTTGAAGCTGGCGTCGATGGCCTCGGCACCGCGCACGCCGGCATGCACGACCGTCACGCCGGCCGGCCCGGCCTGGCCAGGCTCCAGCACGACTTGCTTGAAGAGGGACGCCACCGGAGCCGGAAGCGGCGCGTTGGGCAGGCCCTTGAGCAGGCCGCTGTGGCCGCCCGCCTTCAGCGCGGTGATGGCATCGGCATGCGCCGGGTCGGCGGCGAAGAAGGCCGGGACCTCGATCTGCACCGGCTGCGCCGGCGGTTGCTCGAGCAGGGCGGCCAGCAGGGCCTCGCCCTGGGCGCTGATGACTTCGCCGCCCTTGGGCCAGGTGGCGGCCAGGGCACCCAGCAGTTCCGCCTGATCGGCCCGCGCATCGGCCCGCAGGGGCACGAGGGTCAGCCGCGTGGCCGCGATGGCCCGTTGGCGATCGATGACCGGCGCGTAGCCCAGCGCGATGCCAGGCAGGAGGGCGTGGTCGAGGGCGTCGGGGGTGTTGTCGGGCATGGCGCAGCGCGGGAGGCGATGAATGTGGCAGTCTGCCACGGTCGCCCGCGCAGCGTGCCGCCAAAGCGTGACAGCTTCACGCCTGCGGCGCCGGGGCGTGCACCGACACCCCGGTGTCAGCCCTGGATGTACTGGAACAGCGACATCCGCTGCACCATCGCATAGGTCTTCAGCGCGGTGTCATAGCCCGTCTGCTGGTTTTGAAAGTCCGAGATGCCCTGCACCATGTCGATGTCCTCGGCGGCACTGCGTTCCTGGGTGTTGTACTGCTTCAGTGCGGCCAGCCGGGTCTCGGTGCCGTCCAGGTTGTTCAGGCGCTCGCCGGTCTGGCTGCGCACGTTCTGCAGCCCGCCCATGACGGCGTCGATGTCACGCAGCCGGCCGGTGTTGCTCTGCGCGATCTGGGCATTGCTGCGCAGCGGGGTCTTGAGCTCGCTGATGGCGCGGTCCAGCACGTCGAACACCTTGAGCGTGTTGGTCGCGGGCGCGACGGTGAAGGCGTCGCCATCTGCCGGGGTGCCGACCACGCCCACGCTGATGCCGTCGAACACGATGGCCTGGCCCGACTTGTACGGTCCGCTGGTCACGCCGGCACCCGTGTCGGTGTTGGTGACGCTGTAGGTCTGAGTCGGCGCCGCGCCGGTGATATCGATGCGGTAGTTCTGCCCGGTGACCAGGGTCGGGTCCGTCACGCGTCCGGAGTCGATCCAGGCCTGCGGCGGATTGCCGGTGATGCTGTTGACGCCGGCGTCGGTCACGAACGTGCCGTTGCCGCTGCGTGCCTGCTCCCACGCGGCGCGGCCATCGATGCTGAGCTGGAAGTTGTCGAGGTTGCCGGTCTGGATCGTGCCGGCGACGCCCACATAGGTCACGCCGCCGGCCTTGTCGAGAAAGGGCGGGCTGGACGAGCCCTGGCCGGAGAACAGGTAGCCGCCGGAGCCGTCGGGCCGGTTCGCGATGGACAGCAGCTGGTCGCGGATGCCCTGCAGCTTGTTGGCCTGGCTCATGCGCTCGGCATCCGAGTAGCTGGCGTTGCCGGCGGCGACCATGGTTTCGCGTGCCTGCTGCAGCAGTTCGCCTGCGTCGCCCAGCGCGGATTCGGCCAGCGTCATGCTGTTGCGGCTCGCCTCCAGCGCGCGCTGGTTGGCCTCGACTCGGCCGATGGCTGCCAGTGCCCGTTCGGCGCGGGCAGCGCCCGTGGGGTCGTCGCTGGCCGAGGCGATGCGCTTGCCCGAGGTGAGCTGCTGCTGCTGCTCGGCGAGCGTCTGCTGGCGTCGCTGCAGGTTGGCGATGGAAGCGTCGTAGAGGTTGGCGGTGGACAGTCTCATGGCGGACCTCGGAGGAACTACCGTGACGCGATGCGCATCAATTCATCGAACAGGGACTGCGCGGTCTGCAGCACCTTGGCAGCGGCCTGGTAGCCCTGCTGGTACTGCATCAGCCGCGAGGCTTCCTCGTCGAGGTTGACCCCGGCCTGACCGGATCGGCTGGCCTCGGCTTCGCTGGCCACCTGGGTCGAGACGCCGCTCAGGTAGTTGGCACTCTGCACGCGGGCGCCCACTTCACTCATCGCCGCGGCGTAGGCGTCGTTGATCGTTGCACCCGGCGTGATCGCGCCGCTGGCGAGCAGCTGACGCCCGACGAAGCCTTCGGCCTGGATGTTCAGGAAGGCCTTGGCGTTGCCGTTGTTGGTGCTGGTGTAGACGGTCGGGTCCACGCTGATGCGGTCGCCAGCCCGCGGCACGCCGTTGGTGCGCAGCTCGAAGCCCAGGTCGATGCCGGCCGCCGGCTGGTTGCCGATCGGCTGCGCCGGGCCCCAGCTGCCGTTGAGCACAGTGCCATTGGCCAGGGTGATCGTGTAGAGCACATTGCCGGTCACCGCCGGGTCCGGGCCGGTGAAGTCGACCGTCAACGGCGCATTGGCAGCGTTGAAGTTGCCGTTGACCGCGTAGATGCTGTCGACCGTCAGCGTGCCCTTGTTGTTCACCGACGTGGCCGCCGTGACCGGCGAGGCTGCCGCAATGCCTGCGGGGTCGTCCAGCACGCGCTTCATCTCGACGGCGGCCGCACCCACGGGCTCGATGAGGTAGCTCTCGCCCGCCGCGGGCGGCGCCGGCGTGAAGTTGATCCGGAAGCCGTCGACCGTGTCGCCATCGGCAACCGTGCGCGCCAGGCCGTCGGACAGGCGTGTCAGGGAGTAGCTGCCGGCGGTACTGGACGTCAGCTTGTAGCTGCTGGCCTGCAGTTGCGTGGCATCCACGATGGTGGCTGCCACACCGTTGGCAAAACCGCCGCCCGGCACGCGCAGGTTGGTGCTGGCCGGCAGCACGCGTGGCGAGGCGACGTTGAAGATCTTGCCGCCCGCCCCTGGTGGGTTGGCGAGGTCCAGGCCGAGGGCGTTCTGGTTGTTGACGCGAGTTCCCATCGCGGCTGCCAGTTGCCCGAGCAAGTTCTTGCCGTCCTGCAGATCCTTGTTCTGGAACTGCAGCAGCGCGGTCATTGAGCCGCCTGTCAGCACGCTTTCGTCCAACTGGCGCGTGATGCTGCCTTCGGTCAGGGAGACGACCGCGCGCTGCGGGTCGTAGGGATCGTTCTCCACCTGCAGCTTGGACGCCTGGGTGCCCAGCACCAGCCGTTGGCCGCCGCCGATGAACACACCCACGGTGTCGTCGTCGGCCGTCAGCGTGGTGACGGCGATGTGTTCGCCCAGTTGGGAGATCAGCAGCTCGCGCTGGTCCAGCAGGTCATTGGGCGTGTGACCGCTGCCCTTGGTCTTGGAGATCTGGTCATTGATGTTGGCGATCTGCTGCGCCAGCTGGTTCACGACGGTGACGTTGGCCTTCAGGTCGCTCACGACACCGGCCTGCAGGTCGGCGAGCTGTTGACCGGCGTTGGAGAAGCGCACGGCCAGCTCGTTCGCGCGGCCGAGCGCGACCTGGCGCGCCGACGGGTCGCTGGGTCGGCTGGTGACGTCGACCATCGCGTTCAGGAACTGGCTCGCTGCGAAACCCAGGCCGTCGTTGCCGGGCGGGAAGAGTTTCTCCAGCCTGGACAGCTGCTCAGCGCGGGTGGCGTCGGCCGTGGCGGTCGACTTGGAGCTGGCCGCTTCTTTCGTGAGGTAGTCGTTGTGCGCGCGCACGACGGTCTGCACGTCCACACCCTTGCCGAAGAAGCCGGCGCCCGTGTATTGGCCTGGCGACGTGGTCAAGACCACCGACTGGCGCGAGTAGCCCGGCGTGTTGGCATTGGCGATGTTCTGGCCGATCGTCTGCAAGGCCGCCTGGTTGGCGAACATCGCGCGAGCGCCGAGGGAGAGCAAGCCAGCCATGGTTCAGGTCCTTCCCGTCGTCAGGCCAGCGTGCTTTGCACGCGCTGGGTGGTCTGGATGGTTTTCGCCAGCTTCTCGGCGTAGGCCGGATCGGTGGCGTAACCGGCCTGCTGCAGTCCGCGGGCGAAGCCGGCTGCATTGCCGCTTTGCGCCTGGGCCACGACCTTGGCGTAGCGTTCATTGCTGCTGATCAGCCGTGCGTAGTCCTTGAAGGCCTCGTCGTAGCTGCCGTAGGCGCGGAACTTGGCCGTGACCTTGTGTGCCTGGCCATTGATCACTTCGGTGGTGGTCACGTCGACCGTGCGGCCCGTCCATCCCGGCGTGGCCTTGATGCCGAACACGTTGTAGCTCTTGCTGCCATCCGTGCCGGTGATCTCGCGCTTGCCCCAGCCACTTTCGTGCGCGGCCTGCGCCACCATGAAGCTGGCCGGGATGCCGGTGGCCGCCGAGGCCGAGCGGGCGGCTGCGTCGTGCTGCTGGATGAAGCTTTGCACGTGATTCGGGATGCCCTTGGTGGCGAGCGCCGGCAGGGCTTGGGCGAGCGTCGTCTGGCTGGCCTTCTGGATCTTTTCGGGCGTGAGGTCCTGGATGCCCATCTGCCGCTGGAGCTGGCGCTGGATGGCGTCGGACAGGCCACCCGGCAGCCCGCTCATCTTGCCGGCGAACTGGGTGTCCAGCATCTCGGTGCCGAGTTGGGTCGCGTTGTTGTCGAGCATGCCGCTGGACAGCGTGGAGGCGCGCATGCTCTTCATCACTTCCTGCATGAACAGCGACTCGAACTGGCGAGCCGTTTCGCGGATGCTTGCCTTCGGGTCGCGCGAGGCCTGGGCCTTGAGGTTGTTGAGGGCATCGACGCCGCCCAGGCTCTGCCCCGAGATCGACTGGAAGGAGGAGGCCATCAGATCACCTCTAGCTCGGCATTCAAGGCGCCCGCGCTCTTCATGGCCTGCAGGATGGCGAGCAAGTCCTGCGGTGTGGCGCCGAGCGAGTTCAGCGCCTTGACGACGTCCGACAGGCGTGCGCCGGCCGGCAGCTGGATCAGGCTGCCCGGTTCCTGGCGGATCGAGATGTCCGCCTTCTCCGCCACCGTCGTCTGGCCGCCGGACAAGGCATTCGGCTGGCTGATGATCGGTGTCGAACTGATCGTGACCGACAGGCTGCCGTGAGCGACGGCGCAGGAGGACAGGGTCACGGCCTGATTCATAACGATGGAACCCGTGCGGGCATTGATGACCACCCGGGCGGCCGGCGATGCCAGGTCGACCGAGAGGTTCTCGACATCGGCCAGGAAGGCGACGCGCTCGTCCGGCGTGGCCGGAGCGCGCACCCGCACGACGCGGCCGTCCAGTGCCTGCGCCACGCCATTGCCCTTGGCTTTGTTGATGGCCTGGGCGACCGCGCGGGCCGTCGCGAAATCGCTGCTGTTGAGGTCGAGCTGGATGCTGTCACCCTGGGCCAGCGGCGTGGGCACCGAGCGCTCGACGAGTGCGCCACCCGGGATGCGGCCGGCGCTGAGGTGGTTGATCTGGACCTTGGAGCCGCCCGCAGCCGCACCGGCGCCGCCGACAACGAGGTTGCCCTGCGCGATGGCGTAGACCTGGCCGTCGGCGCCCCGCAGCGGCGTCGCGATCAGCGTGCCGCCGCGCAGGCTCTTGGCATTGCCGATGGACGACACGTTGATGTCGAGTTGCTGGCCCGGTTGGGCGAAGGGCGGCAGGTTGGCCGTGACCATGACGGCGGCGATGTTGCGCGGCTGCATGGTCACGCCCTGGGGCAGCAGCACGCCGAACTGCTGCAGCATCGCCGTGAGGCTCTGGCCGGTGAAGGGGGCCTGCGTGGTCTGGTCGCCGGTGCCGTCCAGGCCCACGATCAAGCCGTAGCCCGTCAGCGGGTTGGAGCGCACGCCCGCGATGGACGCGACTTCCTTGATGCGCGCGGCCCGGGCGGGCGCCACGGGCGCCAGCACGACGGCCAGGCTGAGGAGGAGGGCTTGCAGGATCTTCACTCGGCAGATTCTGCGGACGCTTGAGCCCGCCGAGCCGATGAAAAGGCCGCTCCCTGCCCGCCATTTCTGCGCCGTCCATCAGTCCGGCGCCGGAGGGCGGAACTTTTTGACGGCCGGACCGCCGGCGGCGCGCCGGGCCGTGCGGCCAGCCTGGGCAGGGCGGCCTGCGCCCGAGAAAGCTCCGGCTCAGCTTGCAGGGGCAACTCGTGCCATCCTGCGGGCGCGCAAGCTGGCGCGGCTTCGCGCCCGGGCCGCCATGATGCGACCGCACAGCGAGAGCACGCGGTTGTCCGCTGTTCGATGCAATTTCCGCGTTTTCCCGTACTCATGGGGCAAACCCCGGCTGCCGTACCCCCACTTGAAGGATGGGGTGACAGGTTTCTGAATATGTCCGTCGGTAAAGTTTCGTTCACCGACCTGCGACAACTTCGTTCACGAGACCTGTCATGCGCCCGCCTTTCGAACCCTTGACCGTGGTTCATGTCGTCTTTTCGTCCCGCATTGCGGGCGGCGAGCGGCATTGCATCGACCTCGCCCATGCCCAGGCGGCGCTGGGTCATCGGGTCCACGTGATCGGTTCTGCCGGTTCAGCCGTCGCCGGAGCCCTGTCGGATGGGGTCAGCTTTCACGGCCTCAGCCTGCCGCTGTTGCGCGGCTGGCGCGTCGCCGCCCTGGCCCGGCGGCTGGGCGCGGACGTTTGTCACGGTCACCTCGGGCCGGCCTGCAAGGCGGTGGCTCACGTGACCAACGCCGCCCGCATCGGCACCCTGCATGTCGGCTACAAGGCGCATCACCATGCGCGCCTGGATGGTCTGATCTGCGTGAACCGGGCCCAGTACGACGGACTGCCGGCCGGCGAAGCCAAGTCACGGGTCATCTACAACTGGGCGCCGGAGCGTCCGCGCGCCGCCGGCAAGGTGTCCGACCTGCGCAGCGAGCTCGACCTGGCGCCCCACCAACTGCTGGTCGGCAGCGTCGGCCGGCTGCACCCCAGCAAAGGCATGGACCTGCTGATCACGGCCTTCAAGGCGCATGCGCCGTCGGACGCCGTGCTGGCCATCCTGGGCGAAGGGCCGGACGAGGCCGCGCTGCACAGCCTGGCGGCCGGCGATCCACGCATCCGTCTGCTGGGTTACCGCGATGACGTGGATCAGGCGCTGCAAGCCTTCGACCTGTTCGTGTCGCCGTCGCGCGAGGAGGCCTTCCCGCTGGCCATCCTGGAGGCCATGCGCGCCGGGCGGCCGGTGCTGTCCACCGCCACGCAAGGCCCACTCGAGATGCTTGCCGGCCAACCGGCACGCCTCGTGCCCGTGAACGATGCCGACGCGCTCGGCCGCGCGCTCGCCGAGGAAATCGATCGCCTGCGGGGTCTCGCCCCGGCCGACCGGGCCACACGCTACGCCACGTCGGCCTACGACCGCGATCATGCGGTGGCCCGCACCCTGGCCTTTTACCGGGACGTGATCCGCGACGTGGCCGGTCGCGCGGTGCCGTTCGAGGAGCAGGACGAGGCGTACGCCGGCTGGCGCGCCTGATGCTGCGGCGACCGCGTTCCGACTTCTGGCAGGTCGGCATCGTTCCCCTTCCCGTCGAGCAGATCGACGCTGCGGCGCTGGCTGCGGCCCGCGACCGCATCACCTGGCTGCCGAACGCCGGTCCCTGGCGCTATCTCGCCGACCCCTTCGGGCTGGTGCGTGGCGATGTGCTGCACGTGTTCGTGGAGGCCTTCGACTACCGTACCAAGCGTGCCTGCATCGAGCGGCATGCCTTTTCGCGCAGCGACATGGCCTGGCGCGACCGTGCGGTCGTGCTGGACCGTCCGTTTCACCTGTCCTACCCGCAGGTCTTCGAGCACGAGGGCGAGACCTGGATGGTGCCGGAGAGCTACCAGGCTGACGAGATCGCGCTGTACCGGGCCACCGACGACAGCTTGAATGTGTGGGAGCGCGAATGCGCACTGCTGGGCGGCATCCCCGGGGCGGACGCATCGCTCGTCGAGCATGACGGCCGGTGGTGGATGTTCTACACGCTCGTCGGGCCGGGCGGGCGCGACCAGCGGGAATTGCACATCGCGCATTCACCTGCCTTGGCCGGGCCCTGGACGCCGCTGGCGAGCAACCCGGTGCGCGTGAACCGCAACGGCGCCCGGCCGGCCGGGCGTCCGTTCGTGGGCCGGGACGGCGTGCTCACGCTGCCGGTGCAGGACAGCTCCAGCGGCTATGGCGGCGCCACCCGGCTCTTGCGCTTTCCGCTGCTCACGCCGGACTGGGTGTCCGTCGAAGCCTGCGACGAGCGCCTGACGGGCGATCTCGTCAGCAGCAGCCACACCGCGGGGCTGCACACCTTGTCGGCCTGCGGTGAACTCACGCTGATCGACGTCAAGCGCGTCGACCGCTCGCGAGGGCGTCAGTGGTTGGACTTCAAGCGCCGCCTGCGGCGACTGGTGAGCGCCTGACGACGGCAGGCCGCGTCATACTCGTGGCCACCTGCATCATCGTCACGCCCATGTCACTGCACCAGGACATCGATGCGGCTTGCGCCGCACTGGAACCCCAGGTCATCGCCTGGCGACGCGACCTTCACCAGCACCCGGAGCTGGGCAACCGCGAGTTCCGCACGGCTGGCATCGTCGCCGATCACCTGCGCTCCCTCGGGTTCGACGAGGTCAGGACCGGCGTCGCGCACACCGGCGTCGTCGGTTTGCTGAGGGGCAGTTTGCCGGGGGGTGTCGTCGCCCTGCGCGCCGACATGGACGGCTTGCCGGTGACCGAAGAGGTGGACCTGCCCTTCGCCTCCAAGGCCCGCGCCGTGTGGAATGGCGAGGAGGTCGGCGTGATGCACGCCTGCGGCCACGACTGCCACGTGGCCATCCTGATGGGTGTGGCCAGCATCCTCGCAGGCCTGCGGGACCGCATTCCCGGCAGCATCAAGTTCATCTTCCAGCCTGCCGAGGAGATGCCCCCTGAAGGCGAGGAGGGGGGCGCTGCGCTGATGATCCAGGAAGGTGCGTTGGAGAACCCGACGCCCAGCGCGATTTTCGGGCTGCACGTCACGTCGCGTCAGGCCGCCGGTGTCGTCGGCTACCGGCCGGGGCCGACGATGGCGAGTTCCGACAAGCTCAAGATCACGGTGCGCGGCAAGCAGACGCACGGTGCCGCGCCGTGGCTGGGTGTCGACCCGATCGTCACCTCCGCGCAGATCGTGCTGGGCCTGCAGACCATCGTCAGCCGCACGCTCGACCTGAACCGCGAGCCGGCCGTGGTGACCATCGGCGCGATCAAGGGCGGCGTGCGCGAGAACATCATCCCGGACACGGTCGAGATGCGCGGCACGATCCGCAGCTTCGACGAGGGCATGCGAGATGCCATTCACGAGCGCGTGACGCAGCTGGCCGAAGGCATTTCGACCGCCTCGCGCGCCACTTGCCAGGTCTGCATCACGAAGAACTACCCGGTCACGCGCAACGATCCGGCCCTGACCGAGCAGATGCTGCCGACCCTGACCCGCGTGGCCAACAGCGGGCCGCGGCCGATGGGCATCGAGCTGGTCCCGAAGGTGACCGGCGCGGAGGATTTCTCCTTCTTCCAACGCCTGATCCCGGGCCTGTTCTTCTTCGTCGGCGTGACGCCGCCCGAGATCGAGCCCGCCCAGGCCCACTCCAACCACTCGCCGCGCTTCATCGCCGACGAACGCGGCCTCGAAGTGGGCGTGCGCGCCCTGGCCCACCTCGCAGTGGACTACCTCAGTCAAAAGCAGCCATAACCCGGAGCCGGAGCGCGCGCAGCGCCGCTCCCCTTCGCGCGACTGCGGCGGATCTGGCTCCGCCAGGCCGCTGGCAGTGCCCCCTCGAGGGGGCCGGCGTAGCCGGTAGGGGGTGGGCCCATCAACTCGGTGCGATGTTCAGGAAGAAGCGCGACAGCCAGCCGACGGCATGCGCATCGGCCGTGGCGCCACGGCCGCGCTGCTCGATGCGCACGTTGGCCACCGAGGTGGACGCTACGGCATTGCCCTGGCCGATCGAGCGCGGGTCGACCTGGCCGGAGAAGCGCAGCACGTCGACATTGCGATTCACACCGATCTGCTTCTCGCCGCTGATCATCAGGTGACCGTTGGGCAGCACGGCGGTGACGATGGCGGTGATGGCGCCGGTGAACTCGTTCGTGTTCTGGTTGCTGCCCTTGCCCTTGTTGTCGTTGGCTGACGTGGCGGCGGCGCTGGCGCGGCCGAAGGAATTGCTGGCGATCCCGGGCAACGCGGTCACGCCGGCGGCGAGGCTGCCGGTCTTGCTCAGCTCGCTCGTGCTCGTCTGCGTGGCGGAGACCTTTTCGGTGATGTTGATCGTCAACGTGTCGCCCACCAGCCGGGCGCGGTGGTCTTCGAACAGCGGCCGGTAGCTGGCGCCCTGGTAGATGGCGCCGTTGGTCGGCGCCAGCGGCTGCATCGGCGGCAGGTTCACGACGGGCGTGTGGGCCAGCTCGACCTGGGGCTCGGGGTAAGGCGTGGCGCAGCCGGCGAGCAGCGCGGGGACGGCAATGAGGGTCAGCAGATGCTTCATGGGAGGCTCCGGCCAGGTCGGACAAGGCCACAGAGGCACAGAGACACAGAGGCGGTGGGTCAATGGCAGCTTCTCTGTGTCTCTGTGTCTCTGTGGCTGTGTTCAGGAATTCAGGAAGTCACGCGTTCAGATCTGTGCCAGCTTTTGCAGCATCTGGTCCGAGGTCTGGACAGCCTTGGAGTTCAGCTCGTAGGCGCGTTGGGTCTGGATCATCTGCACCAGTTCTTCCACGACGTTCACGTTCGAGGTCTCCACGAAGCCTTGCTGCAGCGCACCCATGCCGTTGTTGTTGGGTGCGCCGGTGTTGGGCGTGCCGCTGGACGCCGTCTCGGCGAACAGGTTCTGGCCCTTGGGGTCCAGGCCAGCCGGGTTCACGAAGTTGGCGAGTTGGAGCTGGCCGACCGTTTGTGGTGCGGCCTGGGCGGGCAGCGTGATGCTGACGGTGCCGTCGCTGCCAATGGTCAGGCTCTGCGCGTTGGCCGGGATCGTGATGCCCGGCAGCACCGTGTAGCCGTTGCTCGTCACCATCTGCCCGTTGGCGTTCAGCTGAAAGCTGCCGTCGCGGGTGTAGGCGGTCGTGCCGTCCGGCATCTGGACCTGGAAGAAGCCGTCGCCCTTGATGGCCAGGTCCAGGTTGTTGCTCGTCTGTTGCAGATTGCCCTGCGTGTAGATGCGTGCCGTGGCGACCGGCCGCACACCCAGGCCCACCTGCAGGCCCGTGGGCAGCACGGTCTGCTCCGTGGTGTTGGCGCCGCTCTGGCGCAGGTTCTGGTAGATCAGATCCTCGAACACCGCGTGCGAGCGCTTGTAGCCGTTGGTGGCGACGTTGGCGAGGTTGTGAGAGATGTTGTCCAGCTGGGTTTGCTGGGCTTCCATGCCGGTCTTGGCGATCCAGAGCGAGCGCATCATGGCGGTGATTCCTTAAGTGCTGCCGAGCAGCTTGGCGGACTGCTGTCCCTGGGTCTGTGCAATCTGCAGCAGCTTCATCTGCTGCTCGAACTGGCGGCCTGCGGCGATCATGGCCACCATCGTTTCGACCGGGCTCACGTTGCTGCCTTCCAGTGCGCCGTCCTGCAGGCGAGCGGCCGGGTTGGCGGGCAGGTCGCCGTCGGCGGCGCGGAACAGGCCGTCGTCGCCGCGTGTGAGCTGCTGGGTCGTCTCGGGCGTGACGAGCTTGAGGCGGCCGACGGTGGTGGGCTTCTGGTTCGGAGCCTTGGCGCTGATCGTGCCGTCGCTGCCGATCTCGACCATGCTGTTGGGCGGAATGTTGATCGGGCCGCCATCACCCAGCACAGGCATGCCGTTGCGCATCACGAGCAGGCCTTCGGCGTTGACATCCAGCGAGCCTGCCCGCGTGTAGGCCTCGGTGCCATCGTTGGCCTGCACGGCCAGCCAGGCATTGCCTTGCATGGCGACATCGAGGTTGCGGCCGGTGGGCGTCAGCGGGCCGGGGGCATCGTTGTAGCCGATCGTCGTTTCGAGCGCATAGGCGCGTGTGGAGGCGCCATCGCCGCGCACCGGCACCGCGCGAAAGGCCTGCAGCTCGGCGCGGAAGCCGTTGGTCGTGACGTTGGCCAGGTTGTGGGACAGCACGTCCTGCCGCTGCATGGCGGCCTTGGCGCCGGCCATCGAGAGGTAGATCATGCGGTCCATCGCGTGTCCTCAGCCGGGGTTGCGTTCAGCGCAGGTTCACGATCGTCTGCAGGACCTGGTCCTGCGTCTTGATCGTCTGCGCGCTGGCCTGGTAGGCGCGCTGTGCGGTCACCATGTTCACGAGCTCGGCCGTGATGTCGACGTTGCTCTCCTCCAGCGCGCCGGACTGCAGCGAGCCCATGTTGCCGTCCCCCGGCACGCCGACGACCGCATCGCCCGACGCCACCGTGCGGATCCACACGTTGCCGCCCATGGTCTGCAGGCCCTGCGGGTTGCGGAAGTTGGCGAGCTCGATCTGGCCGGCCGGCTTGCTCTGGCCGTTGGAATAGCGGGCCTGGATGATGCCGTTGTTGGCGACCTGGATGCCGGTGAGCTGCCCCGGCGCGTAGCCGTCCTGGGTCAGGTTGGTCACGGCGAAGCTGCTGCCGTTCTCGGACGCCTTGCTCAGGTCGAGCTGGATGTTGGCGATCGGCAGCGTGGCATTGCCACGGGTGCTGGTGCCGGCCGGCACCTTCATCGGGATGGCGCCGGGCGGCGTGGTGGCACTGCCCAGGATCGCCGACGGTGCACCGCCGGTGGCCGGGAAAGTGATGGTGGTGTAGGGCGTCGTCGGGTTGCCGAAGGTGTCCAGGGCGATTGCAGCGCCGGCCGCGTCGGTGTCGAACGGTGTGCCATTGGCCGTGGCGTAGACGTTCCACACGTCGTCGCCCGCGGCGGTGGTGGCTGATTTCTGGAAGTAGAAGGTCACCGCGACATCCTGGCCCTTGGCGTCGTAGACGGTCAGCGAGGTGGCGTTGTTGTAGGTGGTGCTGTCCTTGAGATCCATGCCGGTGGCCGTGCCGTTGCTGGGCGCCGTGACCTTCAGGCGGGAGTCGAGGTTGAACTCCATCTTGACGCTGGTCGTGACGGCGGGCGGGATGCCGCCCGTGGGCAGTTGCAGCGGCTGAGCCGTGCCGGGCTGGATCACGCCGGCGCCGTTGGCCGGGTAACCCATGAGCTTCAGGCCGTCGTTGTTGACGATGAAACCATCCTTGCTGGCCTTGAACTGGCCGTTGCGGCTGTAGCGCGTCGGGTTGGTGCCGTCGCTGACCTGGAAGAAGCCGCCGCCGTTGATGGCGAGGTCCATCGGGTTCTCGGTCGTCGTGATGTTGCCCTGCGTGAACTGCTGGGCCACGGTCGCCAGCGTGGTGCCGATGCCGACCTGGTTCTGGCCCGCGCCGTTCAGTGCAGCGGCGTAGACGTCCGAGAACTCGGCCCGTGCACCCTTGGCGCCATAGGTGCCCGAGTTGGCGATGTTGTTGCCGATGACGTCGAGGTTCTTGGACGCGGCGTTGAGCCCGGAGAGGCCTTGCTGGAAGCTCATGGGGAGTCCTTGCTGTCGAGCGGGAGGGAATCAGTTGACGGACGACACGGCGGTGTAGTCCACCGGGCCCAGGCGGGCGAGATTGAGCTTGAGGCTGCCGTTCTCGCTGTAGACGGCGTCCACCTTGTCGTGGGCGTAGAGCGTGGTCGTCACGGGCTTGGCGCCGTTGGTGGCCGTGATGCGGTATTGCAGCTCGGCGCCATTGGCGGCGTAGTTGCCGGCATTCCACGAGAGGGCCTGGCGGCCGCTGCTCTGGGCGCCAAGCTGCTGGGTGTCGATGACATTGCCGGCCGGACCGAGCACTTCCAGCTTCACCGACTGAGCCGGACCGTCGAGGTCATAGCTGGCCTCGGCCACGCCCCCGATGACCTGCATCCGGTTGCCGGGCACGCTGACGTCGCGCCCGACCAACGAGATCGACTGCAAGGCCTGCATCTGGCCGAGCTGGGTGCCCAGGCTCTTGATGCTCGTGTCCAGGGTGGACAGGCTCGTGACCTGCTGAATCTGCGCCATCTGGCTCGTCACCTGGGCGTTGTCCATCGGGTTGAGCGGATCCTGGTTGTTCATCTGTGCGACCAGCAGCTTGAGGAACCGGTCCTGCGTCTCGGCTGCGTTCTTGGCCGAGGTCGTCTGGGGCGGCGTGCTGGTGCCGTTGAGTGCGGTGATGTCCATGGCGTGCCTTCAGGTCAGCGGTCAGGACTGACCCAGCTGCAGGGTCTTGAGCAAGAGGCTCTTGGCCGTGCTCATGACTTCGATGTTGTTCTGGTAGGAGCGCGAGGCCGAGATCATGTTGACCATCTCTTCCACCGGGTTCACGTTGGAGTAGGTCACGTAGCCGTCGGCGTCCGCCTGCGGGTGCTTCGGGTCGTGCACGCGGCGGCCGGGCGTCTGGTCTTCGGTGACGGTGGTCACGCGCACACCGGCGTTGCCGCTGTCGTTGCCGGCGCCCATCAGCGCGGTCTGGAACACCACCTGGCGGGCCTTGTAGGCCTGGCCGTCGGGGCCAGCCACGGTGTCGGCGTTGGCGAGGTTGCTCGCGACGACGTTCAGCCGCTGGCTCTGCGCGCTGACCGCGCTGCCGGCAACGTTGAAGATCTGGAACATGGACATGGCCTACTCCTCAACCCTGGTTGTGCGACTTCATCGCGTCGAGCGCGGTGCGCACCGAGCCGTTGATGAAGCGCAGCGTGGCTTCGTACTTCACGGAGTTGTCCGCGAAGCTGGCGCGCTCGCGATCCATGTCGACGCCGTTGCTGTCCAGGCTCGTCTGCGACTGCAGGGCGTAATCCTTGCCGCTCTCGCCGCGCGCGCCGGCCAGCGGCGCGATGTGCCCGCGCTGGGTGGTCTGCAGGGCGCCCTGGGTGGCGATCTCGCCGGTCGCCTCGCGCAGTGCCTTGGCGAAGTTGATGTCACGCGCCTGGTAGCCGGGCGTGTCGGCATTGGCGATGTTGCTGGCCAGCAGGCGCTGGCGCTCCGCCCGCAGCGTGAGTGCCTGGGTCTGGAAGTTCAGCGAGTCGGTGAGTCGGTTCAACATCGGAGGCCTCTTTCGAGGTGGACGGCCGGGGTGGCTCTTCTCGCAAATTGTCTGGACGAGGGCTGAAAACATGAGCGCGATCAACGGGGCAAAAGCCTCTCAATTCCGACCTCGGCGGCCCGTGCGGCGTCTCTAGAGTGGCGGCCATGCTTCGCCTCACCCTGCCCACCGTCTGCCTGGCCGCGGCCGGCCTGCTCACCGCCGCCGCGGCCTGTGCGCAGACCGTGCTCGACCCGGCCCTGCTGGAGCGTGTGCGGGTGATGGCCGAGACCGCCGCGCGTGCGGCCGCACCGCCGAACACCCGGGTGGCCGTGGAGATCGGTGCGCTGGACGCGCGCCTGCGGCTGGCCCCGTGCCAGCAGGTGCAGCCCTACCTGCCGCCCGGCATGGCCGTGTGGGGCCGCAGCCGCATCGGCCTGCGCTGCACCGACGGCGTGGCGCGCTGGAACGTGACGCTGCCGGTGCGCGTGGCCGTGTACGGCCGTGCGGTGGTGGCCAATGGCCCGCTGCCCGCTGGCGTGAATTTGTCTCAAGAACAGCTGGCCCTGGCCGATATCGACATTGCCGCGGAACCGGGGGCCGTCTTCACCGACCCGGCGCTGCTGATCGGCCGCACGCTGGCCCGCCCGCTGCAGGCGGCCGAGGCGGTGCGCGCGCCGGCCTTGAAGTCACGGCAGTGGTTTGCGGCTGGCGAAACGGTCCAGGTGCTGGCCGTCGGGCCGGGGTTTTCGGTCGCGTCGGAGGCCCAGGCGCTGTCGGCCGGCATCGAGGGCCAGGAGGTGAAGGTGCGCTTCGAGAGCGGTCGCGTGGCCAGTGGCCGGGCGGTGGCCGAGCGGCGCGTGGAGCTGGCGCTGTGATGAAAGCGCCACGAATCGTCACAACTGGCGGGAAAAACCGGTCAGTTCCCGCTCAAGTTGCCGCCCTGGCAGCCGATACCAGGAGAAACTCCCTCGCAATGCCCCGGCGGGGTCGACCCCCGCACCCTGGAGAAGTCCATGAAGATCGGTAACAGCCCTGACGGAAGCCCGCCCAAGGTCGAGCAGCGTCCTGTGGCGCGCAAGCCCGAGCCGACCCCGAGCCCTAGCGTCTCCCGCGCCGCCACGTCCTCGGCGCCCGCACCGAGCGCGCAGGTCGAGATCTCCAGTGCCGCCAAGATGGCCGCGACGGCTGCCGGCTCCGACGACGGCAGCTTCGATGCCGCCAAGGTCGACCGCATCGCCAAGGCCATCAGTGAGGGCAAGTTCACGGTCAACGCCCGTGCGATCGCCGACAAACTTGTCGCGAATGCGCAAGAATTGCTGGACGCGCGCGCCAACAAAACCCTGAACTCATGACAGCCGTCCCCGCCACCTCGCTGAGCCCGGAACTGGAGCAGCCGCTGCTGGCCGTCGAGGCGGCGTTGAATCAGCTCGGCGACGCGCTGGCCCGCCGCGATGCTGCCGCCATCGAGCAGCACGCGGCCGACCTGCATCAGCACCTTGCCCGCGCGGTGCAGAGCTTCGGCGAAGCGGCGCGAGCGGGCGGCGTGCCCAGCGCGCTGCGCAACCGCCTCGTGCGCGCTGGAGGCCTGCTGGCCGCCCAGCGTGAAACTCTGGCCCGCGGCAACGCATCGCTGGATCGTGCGCTGGACGTGCTGATCCCGAGCGAGCCCACCGGCCTGTACGGTGCCAGCGGCAAGGCGGAACGGCGCAGCACCGGCGGCGGCAGTTTCACCGCCTGAGCGCCCGACCGCCCCTGCGAAAAGCCACCCTCGGGTGGCTTTGGCGTTTCTAGCGGGTGGCGGCCTGCCGCACCTTGTCGAGGTAGGCGTGGCCGTCCGGCGGCAGGCCGCTGCGCTGCGACGCCCAGATCATCTCGCCCAGGGCCTCCATCGCGACGTGGTGGGCTTCGTGTCGCGAATTGCGCTTGGCCGACAGCAGGTCGACCGCCTGGCGGATGCCCGAGGGCTGGTCGATGGCGTGCTGCTCTGTGATCGTCAGGTGCATGGACAGGTGCAGGAAGGGGTTGGTCCGGCCTTCCTCGACCGTGTAGACCTTCTCCAGCGCCCCGGCCTCGTCCGCCAGGTCGTCGTGGTACTCCGGGTGCTCGGCGATCCAGTCGGCCGCGATCGCCTCCATCGGGATCAGCGGCGTGCCCTCGCGCCATTTGCGGTAGGTGGCGCAGAAGAAGCGCCGGACTTCGAGCTGGGACGGAGCGAACATGCCCGGATTGTCGCCGGGGCCGGCGCTCAAGGGGCGAGCCGGGCTTCCAGTGCGGTCAGCACCGCCAGCGCCTGGCCTGGCAGGCCGACGCCCGTGCCGGGCGCGACGGCCGCTTCGCGCGGGTTGATGCGCACCATCTGGCCGCCGCACTGCAGCACCACCTGGTGCCCGAAGTGCCGCACCGCCGGCAGGGCCGTGCCGGCGCCGATCTCGACCACCACCGGCCGGTTCACCGTGCCCAGCCAGCGGGACAGGCGGCGCTCCTGGGCGTCGTAGCGGTCACCGATCCAGCCCCAGTCGCCGAACATCAGCAGGTTGGGTCGCAGCAGGCCGCCACAGCCCGCGCAGGTCGGCAGCGCGCCGGTCCAGCGGCAGGTCGCGGTGTCGACTTCGGGCTCGAGGCTGTCGGCGGGCTGCGGGGGCTCACCGCAACCGCGCAGGCACTGCAGCCAGTGCAGCGAGCCGTGGCATTCGTGGATCAACGCGGGCTCGAAGCCGGCGCGCTGGAACTGGCCGTCGACATTGCTCGTGAACACCGCCAGCCCGTGGCGCATGCGGCGGCCCCAGGCCTTCAGCAGCCCGAAGCCGGCGTGGGGCAGCGTGCGGCGGTAAAGCGCCAGCCGGTGGCCATAGAAGCCCCAGGCCAGGTGGGGGTCGCGCTCGAAGGTGGCGGGTGAAGCGACGGTGGTGAAGTCCAGGCGCGCGTCCGCCAGCGCCGGGTAGGCCTGCCAGAAGCCTTCGCGGCCCCGGAAGTCGGGCAGGCCGGAGTCCACGCCCATGCCGGCGCCGGCCGTCACCAGCAGCGCATCGGCCTGGGCGAGGAGTTCGGCGGCGTGCCGCAGCGCGTCGTCGCTCATGCGTCAGCGTCGTGCTTGTCCCAGCCGCCGCGCTGGGCCCGGCGGTGCGCCTCCTCGGCCTCGCGCTCGGCGGCCATCTGCTGCTCGAACTGCTGGCGGCCCAGCTTGGCGGCGGCGATCAGCGCGCCTTCATCGCGCTGCAGCGGCACCATGCGTTCCAGCACCTCGATGTTGTGGCGGCGGAAGTGCATCGCCTGGCGGCGCGCGGCATGCGGCTCCATGCCGGTCAACTCCAGCACGCTGCGGGCGCTCATCAGGGCCGAGTCGAAGGTCTCGCGTTCGATGTGCTGCACGCCCAGTTCGCGCAGCTGGTAGAAGTGCTGGACGTTGCGCGCCCGGGCCACGACGGTGAGCTGCGGGAAATGCTCGCGCGCCAGTTCGGCAATCTCCAGGCTCTGGCCGATGTCGTCCACCGCGATGACGAGGATGCGGGCCGTCGCGGCGCCCGCGGTGCGCAGCAGGTCGAGCCGGGTCGCGTCGCCGTAGTGCACCGTCCAGCCGAAGCGGCGCAGGCCCTCGATGGCCTCGGCGTCCTGGTCGAGCAGCGTGGCCTCCAGGCCGCTGGCGCGCAGCATGCGGCCCACGACCTGGCCGTAGCGACCGCTGCCGGCGATCAGGATGGGCGCAGGCGGCGGCGGGGCCTCGTCGCGCTTTTTCTTCTCGCCCAGCCGCGCGAGCTTCTGGGACATGAGCCGGTCGCCCCCCGTCAGCAGCAGCGGCGTGAGCGCGAGCGACAGCGCCACCGCCGCCACCAGCGCCGAGTTCTGCGCTGCGTTGATCATCCCCTCGCTCTGCGCGAGCTGGAACACGACGAAGCCGAACTCCCCTCCCTGCGCCAGCAGGATGACGAAGGCCGGGCGCTCCACGAGCGGGATCTTCATGGCCCGCGCCATGGCCATGAGCACGACGGTCTTGCACACCAGCAGCGCGGCCAACACCGTGGCGACAAAGCCCGGCTGCGCCGCCACGGCCCTCAGGTCCAGCCCCATGCCGACCGCGATGAAGAACAGGCCCAGCAGCAGGCCCTTGAACGGCTCCAGGTCGGTTTCGAGCTCGCGGCGGTATTCGCTCTCGGCCAGCAGCACGCCGGCCAGGAAGGCGCCGAGCGCCATCGACAGGCCCACGAGCTGCATCAGCGCGGCGGTGCCGAGCACGAGCAGCAGGGCCGCGGCGGTGAAGATCTCGGGCGTCTTGCTGTGCGCGATCCAGCGCAGGGCGGGGCGCAGCAGCAACCGGCCGCCGAAGACGATCGTGACGATGGCACCGAGGGCCTTGGCTGCGGCGACCCAGGTCTGGCCGTCGTTGTCGCCGTGCGCGCCGCTCAGCGCCAGCACGGGCACGAGGGCCAGCACCGGGATGGCGGCGATGTCCTGCAGCAGCGCGACCGACAGGATGCTCTCACCCGCCGTCGTGCGGCCCAGGTTGCGCTCGGCCAGCACGGCCAAGGCCACCGCCGTCGACGACATCGCCAGGCCCAGGCTCACGACGAGTGCGAGTCGCCAGGGAAAGCCGAAGCCGATGCCCACGGCCGTCAGCACCGCCGCGCAGCCGAGCAGCTGCACGCTGCCCCAGCCGAAGATCGGCCGGCGCATCGCCCACAGCCGCTTGGGCTCCAGCTCCAGGCCGACGAGGAAGAGCATCAGCACGACGCCCAGTTCGGCCACCTCGGGAATGGCGTCCGACTCGGGGATGAGGCCCAGCACGGCCGGGCCGATCAGCAGGCCCGCGACCAGGTAGCCGAGGATGGAGCCGAGACGCAGGTAGCGCGCCAACGGCACCGCCAGCACCGCGGCGGCGAGAAAGACGAGCGGCAGTTGCAACCAGGTCCCGTGACTCATTCGGCACCTCCGTCCAGCGTCGTGAAGAGGGCCGGGCGCTCGTCCAACGCGACAGCTTCCTCGTCGCCGACGCCGCGGTCGGCGACGCGTTCACACCAGTCCGGGAAGTGCTGCAGCCGCTGCACGAACAGATCGGCATGGGCCTGGATCTCGGCATCGGTCGCGCGGTGGGCGCCGTACAGCACCTGCGGTGGCAGCCAGGTCATGCCGCAGGTGTGGGCCGACTGCTGGTACGGCAGCAGGAAGTCGTTGAGCGGATGGTGGTTGTGGCCGCCCGGTGCATAGGCGCTTTCACCGCCGCCGGTGGACGCCACCAGCCAGAGGTCCTTGCCGTGCAGGGCCGTGCCGCCGGGCCCGTAGGCCCAGCCAAGGCGCAGCACCTCATCCACCCAGAGCTTTTGCAGGGCAGGCATGCTGTACCAGTAGATCGGATGGAGCATCACGACGAGTCGCGCGGCCTTCAGGGCCTGCTGCTCGGCGTCGATGTGGATGTGGAAGTCCGGGTAGAGGCGGTAGAGGTCTCGCAGTTCGACCCGGTCGGCGGCCGGTGAGGCACGCAGCGTGTTGAGCACGGTGCGGGTCGCCTGGGAGCGCGCCAGATCGGGGTGGGCGGCAAGGACGAGGATGTCGCGGGCGGTACTGTCGGGCATGGCGGCCTAGATTAACGTGGGCCCACGTCTTGTCCTACCTCGTCCACCCGCATGCGCATCTTCGACACCCTCGCCGACCTGCAGCCCTTGATCGGCCACCCCCTGGGGCACAGTGACTGGATCACGGTCGACCAGGCCCGCGTCAACGCCTTCGCCGAGGCGACGGAAGACCGCCAGTGGATCCACGTCGACCCGGAACGCGCCAAGGCTGGCCCATTCGGCGGTCCGATTGCGCATGGCTTCCTGACGCTGTCGCTGATCCCTTACTTCTTCGAGACGGGCTTCGCGGTGCGTGAGACGCGCATGGTTGTCAACTACGGCCTCAACAAGGTGCGCTTCACAGCGCCGGTGCCGGTGGGCAGCCGTCTTCGCGCGGCGTTCAAGCTGCTGGCGATGGATGACGTGGCTGGCGGCGCCGTCCAACTGACCGTCGAAGTGGCGGTGGAGGCCGAGGGTGCCACGAAACCCGTGTGTGTGGCGGAAAGCCTCGCGCGGCACTATCGCTCAGCTTTGGGTTGAGGATCGCGGGCAACCCGGCGGCTAGCATCCTGGGCCGTTCCATCACCGCCCGCTCCATGGCCTCCAGCCTGCTCGTTCTGCTCGATGACATCGCCACCGTCCTGGACGACGTGGCGACGATGACCAAGGTCGCCGCCAAGAAAACCGCAGGCGTCCTGGGCGACGACCTCGCGCTCAACGCCCAGCAGGTCACCGGCGTCAATGCCGACCGCGAACTGCCGGTGGTCTGGGCCGTGGCCTGGGGTTCGCTGCTGAACAAGGCCATCCTCGTGCCGGCCGCGCTGGCGATCTCGGCTTTCGCGCCCTGGGCCATCACGCCGCTGCTGATGGTGGGCGGCGCCTTCCTGTGCTTCGAGGGTTTCGAGAAGCTGGCGCACAAGTTCTTGCACAGCCCCGACGAAGACGAGGCGCACCGTGCCGAGCATGTGAAGGCAATAGCCGACGAAAAGGTCGACATGGCCGCCTACGAGCGCGACAAGGTCAAGGGGGCCATCCGCACCGACTTCATCCTGTCTGCCGAGATCATCGTCATCGCGCTGGGCACCGTGGCCACGGCCCCGTTGCAGCAGCAGCTCGCCGTGCTGGTGGCGGTGTCGATCGCGATGACGGTGGGCGTCTACGGCTTCGTGGCCGGCATCGTCAAGATGGACGACGTGGGCCTGTGGCTGTCTCGCAAGGCGGGCGCGGTGTCGCAAGCCGTGGGTCGCTTCCTGCTGGCCGCCGCCCCGCGCCTGATGAAGACGCTGACCGTGCTCGGCACGGCCGCGATGTTCCTCGTCGGCGGCGGCATCCTGGCGCACGGCATCCCGCCGCTGCACCATGCCATTGCGAACCTGGCGGAAGGTCAGGCCTGGCTCGTGAGCGTGCTGCTCGAGAACGGCGCGAATGCGCTGGTGGGCGTCGTCGCCGGTGCGCTGGTGCTGGCCGGTGTGGCCACGCTGCAGAAGCTGCGCGGCCAGTAAATCGGCCCGTCAGACCGGCGTGTAGGCCAGTCTGACGTAGATCGGCGCGAAGGCCTCGGCCTGGGTGATCTCGAGCAGCCGCTCCTTGGCCAGCTCGAGCATCGCGATGAAGGTGACGACCAGCACCGCCTGACCCTTTTCCACGTCGAAGAGCTGCTCGAACTCCACGAAGCGCTGGCCCTGCAGCCGGCGCAGCACGATGCTCATGTGCTCGCGCACCGAGAGCTGCTCGCGGCTGATCTTGTGGTGCTGGTTGAGCTTGGCGCGCTTGAGGATGTCGAGCCAGGCCTCGCGCAGGTCGGCGGTCGACACATCCGGGAAGCGCGGCGTGAGCGACTGCTCGATGTGGATCTGCGCCCGCAGGAAGTCGCGCCCGAGCACCGGCAGGCGGTCCAGGCGGGCGGCGGCGAGCTTCATCTGCTCGTACTCCAGCAGGCGCCGCACCAGTTCCGCGCGCGGGTCTTCCGCTTCCTTGCCGTCCTCGGTTTTCTTGGGCGGCAGCAGCATGCGCGACTTGATCTCGATGAGCATCGCGGCCATCAAGAGGTATTCGCTGGCCAGCTCCAGGTTGTGCTGGCGGATCTGCTCGACGTAGCTGAGGTACTGGCGTGTGACGTCGGCCAGCGGGATGTCGAGGATGTTGAAGTTCTGCTTGCGGATCAGGTAGAGCAGCAGGTCCAGCGGGCCCTGGAAGGCCTCCAGGAACACCTCCAGCGCATCCGGCGGGATGTACAGGTCCAGCGGGAGCTGGAACAGCGGCTCGCCGTACAGGCGCGCCACCGCCACCGCGTCGACGACCTCGGGCAGGTCGGGCGTGGCGGGGCTGGCGTCGTCAGCCACGACCGACATGACGGATTACTTGGAATCCGTCTGGTAGACGTAGGGCTTCTGCGCGACGCGGGCCTGGTCGAAGCCGGCCTGGGCCGAGCGGTCCTGCTCCTTGTCCCACAGCAGGGCACGGCCGGCGCGCTGTTCAGCCTCCAGCGTCGGGCGCTGGGCCTTGAGCTGCTCGATGAATTGCGTGACGTCGGACTTGTAGGGCTTCCAGAACAGCGGCATGGTGGGTCTCTCGGGCTAAGCCGCTGATTTTAGTTCGTCGAGAGACCCGGCGATGCCGGCATCGCCCAGCTCGCCCGCCAGGCCGCTGCGGCGCAGCAGATCCAGGGGCTGGTCGTTGACCTGCACGAGCACCAGGCCGATGTCGTGCTTGGTCAGCGTGCGGTGCAGTTCGCGGAGTGCTTCGACACCGGTCGTGTCCATCTGCACGAGGCGGTGCATCAAGAGCGCGACCCGGCGCGTGCCCGCCGGCACTTGCTCGGGCAGCGTCTCCAGCTTGCCCACCGCGCCGAAAAAGAGCGCGCCGTACAGCTCGTAGCCGGTCACGCCGGCCGGCATGTCGGCAAGCGGGCGCAGCTGGAAGAGCTGGCTCATCCGGTAGACGAAGAACAGGCAGGCCGTGATCAGCCCCACTTCCACGGCCACCGTCAGGTCGGCCACCACGGTCAGCGTGAACGTGCCGACCAGCAGCGTGCGGTAGGTCAGGTTGAAGCGCTTCAGGCGTGCGAATTCGTGCCACTCGCCCATGTTCCAGGCCACGACCAGCAGGATGCCGGCAAGCGCGGCCAGTGGGACGTGGGCGGCCAGGGGTGCTGCGGCCAGCAGGATCACGAGCAGGGTCAACGCATGCACGATGCCGGCCACGGGGCTCGTGGCGCCGGCGCGGATGTTGGTGACGGTGCGGGCAATCGTGCCCGTGGCCGGCAGGCCGCCGAAGAGCGGCGCGGCGAGGTTGGCCACGCCTTGCGCCATCAACTCCTGGTTGGGATCGTGCCGCGGGAGGTGAGGCGTGAGCTTGTCGGCCACCCGGGCGCACAGCAGCGACTCGATTGCCCCCAGCAGTGCCAGCGTCAGCGTCGGGATGACGAGCTGCTTGGCGCTGGCCCAGTCCAGCGCCGGCCAGGCCAGGGGCGGCAGGGACTGCGGGATGCCACCGAAGCGGCTGCCGATCGTGTCCAGCGGCAGCGCCAGGGCTGCCGTGGCGGCGGTGGCAGCGGCCAGTGCGATGACCGTGCCGGGTAGCAGCGCGAGGGTCCGGCGCAGGCCGATCAGCGGGCGGTCCTGCACGATGTTCTTGGGCCAGAGCAGCACGATCGCCATGCAGGCCGCCGCCACGGCCAGGGCCACCGGATTGACCGTGCCGAGATGAGCCGCAATCGCCTGGATCTGGCCGAAGAAGTCCGCCGGCATCTTGTCGATGCGCAGGCCCAGGAAGTCCTTGAGCTGCGCCAGCGCGATCAGCACTGCGATGCCGTTCGTGAAGCCGGTGACGATGGCCACCGGGATGTAGCGCACCAGCGCCCCGAGCCGCAGCGCGCCCATGAGCAGCAGCAGCACGCCGGCGCCCATCGTCGCGAGCAGCAGGTTGGCCAGGCCGTAGCGCTGCAGGATGCCGTAGACGACGACGATGAAGGCCCCGGCCGGCCCACCAATCTGAACGCTGGAACCGCCCAGCAGCGAGATCAGCAAGCCCGCGATGATGGCCGTGGCCAGGCCCTGCTCGGGCCGCAGGCCGGAGGCGATCGCGAAGGCCAGCGCCAGGGGCAAGGCCACGATGCCCACTGTGACGCCCGCGCCGACGTCGGTCGCGAGCTGTTCGCGCGAATAGCCCGTCAGCAGCGCGAGGCTGCGGGGGCGAAACGGGTGCAATCGGGGCAGGGACATGGAACCTCCAGCAAGCGGGAACACGACGCGCGGGGCGCCGTGCCGGGAGGTCCGCAGTGGTAGCGCTCGGCGATGAAGCGCCTGCGCCGCGAGGGTCCCTCGGGGAGCCGCGGCGCGTTCATGGGCTCAGCGCACCCGCATGCCCGGCTGGGCGCCGGTGTGGGGTTCGAGCACGAAGAGGCCGGGGTGGGCCTTCTCGTCGGCGTGGCTCGCAGCCAGCACCATGCCCTCGCTGACGCCGAACTTCATCTTGCGCGGCGCGAGGTTGGCTACGAGCACGGTGAG
Organism: Burkholderiales bacterium; assembly: GCA_003963005.1. GTDB lineage: Bacteria > Pseudomonadota > Gammaproteobacteria > Burkholderiales > Burkholderiaceae_C > Pelomonas. The sequence goes on along the minus strand of RXJW01000012.1, from coordinate 569 downwards.
CTTGCCTTCGAGGTCTTCGGGCTTGTAGGCACTGCGGATGCCGCTGAAGACGTTGCGGGTGCGGCCTTCGCCGGCGTCCAGCGTCAGGCGCAACAGCTTGTCAGAGCCCTCCACCAGCTCGGCCTTCACGATCTTGGCGATGCGCAGGTCGACCTTGGCGAAGTCGTCGATCTTGATTTCCGTCGCGATGTCCTCGCCGCCGGGCACGACCTTCGGGGCGGGCGGGGCTTCGAACAGCTGCTCGACCTTGGCGAGGTCCACACGCTGCATCAGGTGCTGGTAGGCGCCGATGGTGTGAGCGCCCAGCGCACGGGCGGCATCGCTCCACTGCAGCGGCTCGACCTTCAGGAAGGCTTCCACCTGCGCGGCCAGTGCCGGCAGCACGGGCTTGAGATAGACCGTGAGCAGGCGGAAGGCCTCGATGCAGACGCTGCAGACATCGTGCAGCGCGGCGTCCATGCCCTCCTGCTTGGCCAGCTCCCAGGGCTTGTGCTGGTCGACGAACTCGTTGACCTTGTCGGCCAGCGCCATGATCTCGCGCAGCGCCTTGCCGAACTCGCGCGTCTCGT
>RXJW01000059.1 GCA_003963005.1 Burkholderiales bacterium | reverse complement strand
AGATTGAACATGGCAACCCTCCACGTCGACGTGGTCTCCGCCGAAGAGCAGATCTTCTCCGGCGAGGCCAAGTTCGTCGCCCTGCCGGGCGAGAGTGGCGAGCTCGGCATCCTGCCGAAGCACACGCCGCTGATCACCCGCATCAAGCCGGGCGCCGTGCGCATCGAGCGCCCGGACGGCAGCGAAGAGTTCGTCTTCGTCGCCGGTGGCATCCTCGAAGTGCAGCCGAACCGCGTGACCGTGCTGGCCGACACCGCCATCCGCGGCAAGGACCTGGACGAGGCCAAGGCGGTCGAGGCGAAGAAGCAGGCCGAAGAGGCTCTGCGCAACGCCAAGGACAAGATCGACCAGGCTGCGATCCAGAGCGAGCTGGCCATCCAGGCCGCCCAGATCGCCGCGCTGCGCAAGTTCCTCAAGAAGTAACGCGCCGCCTCAGCGGACCGCGATGGACGAGCAGACGCTCGATACCACCTCACCCCCACCGAGCGCGGCCCCTGCCGCGCTCGGTGCTTTTCGGGGCAGCGTGCTGGGCGAGTGGCGCCACAGTCTCGTCGTGCTTGACGGCGCGCAGCCCGGTCGCCGCATCGAGATCGACGACAAGCCTCTGGTGATTGGCCGCCGCACGGCCGCCGACCTCGTGCTACCCGAGCTCCAGGTGTCGGGGCTGCACTGCCGCATCCGCATCGAGGCGGGCCGACCGGCGCTCAAGGTCACCGACCTCAACTCCACCAACGGCACCTACATCAACGGCCAGCGGGTGCTGAACACCGCCTACCTGGCCCCCGGCAGCACGCTGTGCGTCGGCCGGCATGTCTTCCGGCACGACTTCCTGTCACCCGAGCAGCTCGTGCTCGCGGCCTACGAAGACGCCGCGCGGGAGTCGACCGTGGCAGCCTGGTTGCCCTCGCCCCGGACCCAGGGCGCGGTGTTGACGGACTGCTGCTACCGCGCCGCGGAGCCGCCGCGCGGGGCGGGTCTCGCGGTCCTGCCCCTGGCCGACAAGCGCACGGCCTTCGTGCTCATCGATGTGGCTGGCCCGGCCGAGCACATCGCACGGCATGCCGCCCGCGTGCTGCAGGAGTTGCGTGGCATCACTGACGTTGCCGGCGCCGCTGCCTTGCTGCGCCAGTTGCACGACCGGTGGCTGCGCGGATCGCACGTCGGGCTCTTCTTCACGGCCTGGGCGGGTGTGTACGACGCCAGCACCCGCGCGCTGCAACATGCCAGCGCCGGCCAGCACGCCGCGCTGTTGCGGTTGCCGGACGGCGAGATGCAGCGCCTTGAATCCCTGAACCCGCCCGTCGGCCTGCTGCCTGGTACCGAGTTCACCGAGGGCCAGTGCACCGTGGCACCAGGCAGCCGCCTGTTCCTGTTCAATCGCGGCGTCTTTGAAATCGTCGACCGCAGCGGCCGCCAGCTGAGCTTCGATGACTTCGAGGCGCTCTTGGCCTGCGGCCCGCTGGCGCAGGCTCAATCGCCAGACCAGATGTTCGTCGAGCTCCGCCGCCTGGCCGAACAGCCCCTCCTCGACGATGATTTCCTGCTGTTGCGCGCCAACCTGGTCTGAGCCCGCCGGCCCCTTTCGCTTGTTCCCGCCATGACCGACTCCACCACCCTGCACCTCACCTCGCCTGACGGCGCCGAAGCCCGCCTGAGCCTGGAAGGCGGCCACCTGCTGTCGTGGCTGCCCGTGGGCGCTGGTGAACAGCTCTACCTGTCCCCGCGCAGCGAGTTCGTGCCTGGCAAGGCGATCCGCGGCGGCGTGCCGGTGTGCTTCCCGCAGTTCGCCGAGCGTGGCCCGCTGCCCAAGCACGGCTTCGCCCGCACGATGCTGTGGGAGTTGGTGAGCCACGAGCAGGGCAAGGACGACGCGCTGGCCGTGCTGCGCCTCCGCGACACCGAGGCCACGCGGGCGATCTGGCCGCATGCCTTCGAGCTGGAGCTGAGCGTGCGGGTGAGTGGCCGCGTGCTGGACATCGAGCTGGCCTGCGAGAACACCGGCGATGCGCCGCTGAGCTTCACGACCGCGCTGCACACCTACCTGCGCGTCGGCGATCTGGACGCGGTCAGTGTGGAAGGGCTGTCAGGCCTGCGCTACTTCGACAGCGTCAAGCAGGCCGAGGCGCTGCAGCGCATGGACCTGCTGCTCACGGGCGAAAAAGGGGTGCTCGACCTCGACCGCATCTACTTCGGCGTGAAGGAGCGGCCGCTGGTGGTGACAGAAGACCGCCGCCAGGTCGTCATCACACAGCAAGGCTTCGATGATGCCGTGGTGTGGAACCCGGGGCCGGAGCGCTGTGCGCGGCTCGCCGACATGCCGGCCGACGGCTGGAGCGAGATGTTGTGCGTCGAGGCGGCGACGGTCGGCATTCCGGTGCAACTGCCGCCCGGGGAAACCTGGGTGGGCCGCCAGAGCCTGCACTTGCTCTGAATCAGGTCGCGGGCCGGGGCCGCGCACATAATCAGGCGATGTTCGCCCCCCTCCAAAACGACAGCTTCCTGCGCGCCTGTCTGCGCCAGCCCACTGAACACACGCCCGTGTGGCTGATGCGCCAGGCCGGCCGCTACCTGCCGGAGTACCGCGCCACGCGCGAGAAGGCGGGCAGCTTCATGGGCCTGGCCACCCATGTCGACTTCGCCACCGAGGTCACGCTGCAGCCCCTGGAGCGCTTTCCGCTGGACGCGGCCATCCTGTTCAGCGACATCCTGACCGTGCCCGACGCGATGGGCCTGGGCCTGAGCTTCCAGCAGGGCGAGGGCCCGAAGTTCGCCAAGGTCGTGCGCGACGAGGCGGCCGTCGCCGCGCTGGAGGTGCCCGACCTCGACAAGCTGCGCTATGTGTTCGACGCCGTCACCTCGATCCGCCGCGCGCTCAATGGCCGCGTGCCGCTGATCGGCTTCTCGGGCAGCCCCTGGACACTGGCCTGCTACATGGTCGAAGGCGGCGGGTCGGATGACTACCGCCTCGTCAAGAGCCTGATGTACGCCCGGCCGGACCTGATGCACCGCATCCTGGACGTCAATGCGCGCGCCGTGGCGGCCTACCTGAACGCCCAGATCGAAGCCGGTGCGCAAGCCGTCATGGTGTTCGACTCCTGGGGCGGTGTGCTGGCCGACGGCGCGTTCCAGGAATTCAGCCTGCGTTACTCGCGCCAGGTGCTGGCCGCGGTCAAGACCGAGCACGAGGGCGTGCGCATCCCGCGCATCCTGTTCACCAAGGGCGGGGGCCTGTGGCTGGATGAGATCGCCGATGCCGGCGCGGATGTCGTCGGCTTGGACTGGACGATGAACCTCGGCCAGGCCCGCGCGCGCGTGGGCAACCGGGTGGCGCTGCAGGGCAACCTCGACCCCAACGTGCTGTTCGCGCCGCCCGAGGCCGTGCGCGCCCAGGCCCGCGCGGTGCTGGACAGTTTTGGCCCGCCCGCGGCGGGCAGCGGCCACATCTTCAACCTGGGGCACGGCATCAGCCAGTTCACGCCGCCCGACAGCGTCACGGCCCTGGTGGATGAAGTCCACAGCCATTCCCGCCGCCTGCGTGCGTCACTTTGAGCGGGTTCAAAGTCGCTCTTCTTCCTTGACTTATCCCCAAACTCGGGCATGGGTCCTGCGCGGGCGGATTTTGATGCGGCGCAGCTAAGAGTTTTCCCGAGTCGGCGCCAAGTGCTTGATTTCAAAGGACTTGTCGCCGCGGCTCGGCGGCGGCCCGAATTGACGAGGCGCCGCCAGCCGTCGTAAGGCCAGATCGACAGGCCAGTTTGCTCACAAAGTTATCCACAGAATTTGTGGGCAACCCAAGAGCCTTTGCAAATCATGGACTTGCAGCAGTTTGCTGACCTGATGCTTCACAAGATGCGCGGTGTGGTGCATGGCTGAACCGACCGCCCCCCTCACGGTGCGCGTCGCGGTGGATGCGCCGCAGCACAGCGGCCTGAACGGCCCGCTTGACTACGCCAGTGAGCAGGTGCTCGCCTCTGGGACGCTGGTGCGGGTGCCGCTGGGAAAGCGGGAGTTGCTGGGCGTGGTGTGGCCCGGCGCGGCGGCCGAGGCGCCGGCTGTGGCGCTGCGGCCCGTGGCGGCCGTCTTCGAGGGCCTCGCGCCGCTCGGCGCCGACTGGTGCCGCCTGGTCGACTTCGCCGCCGGCTACTACCAGCGCAGCGTGGGCGAACTGGCCAGTGCCGTGCTGCCGCCGCAGCTGCGGGAGCTGTCGCCGGCGCAATTGGCCGCGCGTCTGCGCAAGCTCGACCGCCAGGCGGCGCCCGCCTCGGTGCCCGAGCCGCTGAAGCCGGCACTCGCCCCCGAGCAGGCCGAGGCGGTCAGCCGCATCGCCGCGCAGATGGCGGCGCCGGCGCCCAAGCCGCTGCTGCTCTTCGGCGTCACGGGCAGCGGCAAGACCGAGGTCTACCTGCGGGCCGCCGAGGCGGCGCTGGCGGCGGGGCGGCAGGTGCTGGTGCTGGTGCCCGAGATCAACCTGACGCCGCAACTGGAGGCCCGCTTCACGGAGCGTTTCGCGGCCCTGCTGCCCGCACCGATGGCCATCGTCTCGCTGCACAGCGCGCTCACGCCGGCGCAGCGGCTGCAGAACTGGCTGGCTGCCCATCTCGGCCGCGCGCGGCTCGTGCTCGGCACGCGGCTGGCCGTGTTCGCGTCCCTGCCCGAGCTCGGGCTGATCGTGGTGGACGAGGAGCACGACCCCTCCTACAAGCAGCAGGACGGAGCGCGCTACTCGGCACGCGACCTCGCCGTCTGGCGAGCGCACGATCTGCGAGTGCCGGTCGTGCTCGGCTCGGCGACACCGTCCCTGGAGAGCTGGCAGCACGCCGAGTCGGGGCGTTATGAACGCCTCACGCTGGCGGCCCGCATCGGTGGCGGGGCGCTGCCGCGGGTCAGGCTGTTCGACATGAAGTCCCTGCCCGCGACGACCGGTGTGACGACCGCGCTGACCGCGCCTCTGCTGGCCGCGCTGAAGGAGCGCCTGGAGCGCGGCGAGCAGAGCCTCGTGTTCCTGAACCGGCGCGGCTATGCCCCGGTGCTGCATTGCGGCGAATGCCAATGGAAGAGCGACTGCCCGCATTGCAGCGCCTGGCGCGTGTTCCACAAGCGCGACCGGACCTTGCGCTGCCACCACTGCGGTTTCACCGAGCGGGTGCCGCGTGCCTGCCCGAACTGCGGCAACCCCGACATCGCGCCCATCGGCCGCGGCACCGAGCGGCTGGAGGAGCAACTGGCCGAGGCCCTACCCGGCGCGCGCGTGATGCGCATCGATGCCGACTCCACGCGGCGCAAGGGCGAGCTGGAGGCCCAGCTGAAAGCGGTGCACGACGGTGACGTGGACATCCTCGTCGGCACGCAGATGATCACGAAGGGGCACGACTTCCGGCGCATCCGCTTCGTGGCCGCCGTGAACCCGGACGGCGCGCTGTTCAGCAGCGACTTCCGGGCACCGGAGCGGCTCTTCGCGCTGCTGATGCAGGCCGGCGGGCGCGCAGGGCGGGATGCCGCCGGCGAGACGCCGGCCGAGATGTGGGTGCAGACCTGGCATCGCGACCATGCGCTCTACCAGGCGCTGGCGCGGCATGACTACGAGCGCTTCGCGCGCGACCAGTTGGCGGAGCGCCGCAGCGCGAGCCTGCCGCCGTTCTCGCACCTGGCGCTGCTGCGGGCCGAGGCGCGCACGGCAGAGGCCGCGCAGGCCTTCCTGCAGGCGGCGGCGCAGCGGGCACAGGACGAGGCGGTACTCGTCTACCCACCGGTCCCGCATGCGGTCGCGCGGGTGGCGGACGTGGAGCGGATGCAGATGCTGGTGGAAGCCCCGCAGCGCGCACGGCTGCAGGCCTTCCTGCGCAGCTGGGTACCGCAGCTCATCGCTCTCAAGCGCGAGCACAAGGGTGTGCTGCGCTGGGCGGTGGATGTGGACCCGCTGTCGATTTAGGCGCGAGTCAGCGTGCTGGCCAGGGCGGCGGCACGGCGCGCCTCGGCGCTGCGGCGCAGGCGGCGGGGCAGCAGGGCCACCACCGCCAGGCCAGCGAGCGTCAGGGCCAGCGAGCCCGGTTCCGGCACGCTCAGGCTCACGTTGTCCAGGCCGCCGCCGTAGCCATCACTGGTGCCGGTGGCGGCGAAGCTCAGCACGTTCGTGCCGGCCTTGGCGACCACCTGGTACTGGTACTGCGACCACACATTGCCGCTGCGCGCGCCGAGCCCGGTCACGGAATCGAGCAGCAGGCCGTTCCAGAACACGTCGATGCCGTTGCTGGAGGCGGCCACGCCTTCCCGCGGGGAGTACCAGAAACTCAGGTCGTAGGTCGTACCGGCGGTGAGCGTGCTCAGCGACTGGGCGATCGTGGTGTTGCCGTTGGTGTCCAGCTCGATGAAGTTGCGGCCTTCCTGCGCGGCGCCAGCGACGTTGTTGCGGATCTCGAAGCCCGTGCCCGGGCCGGCCGTGCGTGTCCAGCCGGCGATGCTGGCCGTGTTGATCCAGCTGCCGTTGGAGACAAGGGTGCTCTCGAAGCCGCCATTGGTCAGCAGGTTGACCGCGCCAGCGTGCGCGAAGGAAGTGGCGGCGAGCAGGGCGACCAGGGACAGCGTGCGATTCATGGGCTTGGGCCGGAGAGGCCGGGAAGGCGTTGCGATGGCCGCGATTGTTTGGCCTTCTTGTCGCTTCCCAGGGTGCAGAGTTCACACCTTGGCCCGGCTCCCCCCCCAGCCTGGCGGTCTCCCCTCAGTCGGGTGGATCGCCTGGCGCGCGACGGCAGCGGCCGTCCGTGAAGCGGTTCACGGCGCCGGCGGGCGCGCTCAGTGGCGCTGGGAATGGCCCAGCGTGCTGGCCAAGGCCGCCGCGCGGCGGTGCTGTTCCTGGCGGCGCAAAGCACGGCCCAGCGGGCGTGCCACGACGAACGCGCCCACGGCCAGCGCGATCAGCCACATCCCGGGTTCGATCTCCGCGGTGACGCTGTCGAAGCCGGACCGGCTTTCGCGCGTGCCCGGCGTCCACGGGCCGGCGTTGCCATTCAGCGAGGTGAGGCTGTTCGTGCCGATGCGACCGGCATCGGCAATGACCGTGGCCGTCGTTTTGTCCGCAGCGTCCATCGTGCGCGAATCACGCGTGGCGCCAGCCGACGCGAAGGACGTGGAGGCAGCGAACGCGACGGCAATGACCAGGGCTTTCATGCGGGCTCACCATCAAGGAAAGGACTGAAGAGCATTGTTCTCAGCCTACCGTGGCAAGGTTGTGAAGACTTCACGCGGTCGGGGGGTACCCCCCCGAATGGGCGATTCACCCTTGACCTGATGAGGAAGCGCGAGCGGCTGCCTTGGCGGCCATTTCTTCGCGGATCCGTTTGAGGCGTTCGCGTGGATCTTCCCGGGCGCCGCCCTCGTGCAGCTTCATCTCGGCGAGGAAGCGGCTGGGCACGCCGACCACCGTGTCGCGCCCCTTCTTGCGGCGTCGCAAGGTGGAGACAGCCAGCGTGAGCCGCGCGCGGGTGATGCCCACGTACATCAGCCGCCGCTCCTCCTGCAGCGCCTCGGGGGTCAATTCGGCCTCTTCACGCTTGAAGGGCAACAGCCCTTCGTTCACGCCGGCGAGCACCACGTGCGGCCACTCCAGCCCCTTGGAGGCATGCAGCGTCGTCAGCGTGACCTGGTCCTGCTCCTCGCCGCGCTCGGCCAGCGACAGGATGACCGAAATCGTCTGCGCGACGTCCAGCACGCTTTGCTTGGGCTCCGTGAAGCTCACGCCGCCTTCCTCGCTGTGCTGGCCGCCGCAGCGCTTGGCCACCCAGTCGATGAAGTCCAGCACGTTGCCCCAGCGTGCCTGGGCGACCTTCTCGTTCTCTTCGTTCTCCAGCAGGTGCTGCTCGTAGGCAATGTCCTTGAGCCACTGCGTCAGCATGGCGTGCGCCGCGGTGTGGCCCTCGGTGTGGCGGGCCTGGTATTGCAGCTCGTTCACATAACGACCGAACTCATGGAGTCCGGCGAGCGCACGCGCCGTCACGGCCGTGGCCAGGCTTTCCGAGAACAGGGCCTCGAACATGCTGACCTTCCACTGCGCCGAGAAGGTGCTCAGGGCGCCGAGCGTGGCGTGGCCGATGCCGCGCTTGGGTGTCGTGATCGCGCGCAGGAAGGCGGGGTCGTCGTCCTGGTTCACGAGCAGGCGCAGCCAGGCGCACAGGTCCTTGATCTCGGCCTTGTCGAAGAAGCTCTGGCCACCCGAGACCTTGTACGGGATCTGCGCGCGACGCAGCGCCTGCTCGAACACGCGGGCCTGGTGGTTGGCGCGGTAGAGGATGGCGAAGTCCTTGAAGGCCGGCCCCTTGCCGTCGGCGCGCAGCTGCTGGATGCGGGCCACCGCGCGCTCGGCCTCGTGCTCCTCGCCGTCGGCCTCCAGCAGCGTGATGGGCTCGCCGTCGCCGTATTCGCTCCAGAGCTTCTTCTCGAACAGCTTCGGATTGCCGGCGATGACGTTGTTCGCCGCACGCAGGATGGCCCCCGTGGAGCGGTAGTTCTGCTCCAGCGGGATGACCTTGAGCGTCGGGTAGTCCTGCGGCAGGCGCTTGAGGTTGTCGATGGTGGCGCCGCGCCAGCCGTAGATGGACTGGTCGTCATCACCCACGGCCGTGAACATCCCGCGCTCGCCCACCAGCGCCTTGAGCAGTTCGTACTGCACGGCATTGGTGTCCTGGTATTCGTCCACCAGCACGTAGCGCAGCTTGTCCTGCCACTTGGCGCGGGCCTCCGCATCGGTGCTCAGCAGCTTCAGCGGCAGCGTGATGAGGTCGTCGAAGTCCACCGCGTGGTAGGCCGCCAGGCGCTCCTGGTAGCGCACCATGACGGCGGCTGCCGCCCGCTCGTCATCGTCCTGCGCCACCGCGGCGGCCTGGGCGGCGGACAGGCCCTGGTTCTTCCACAGGGAGATGGTCCACTGCCAGCGCCGGGCCTGGTTCATGTCGGTCGTGCCGCCGGCGTCCTTCAACACGTTGAGCACGTCGTCGCTGTCGAGGATGGAGAACTGCTCCTTCAGCCCGAGCCGCGTGCCTTCCTCGCGCAGCAGCCGTACGCCCAGCGAGTGGAAGGTCGAGATGGCAAGGTCCTTGGCCGCCTTGTTGCCCACGAGCTGCTTGGCCCGCTCCCGCATCTCCTGGGCGGCCTTGTTCGTGAACGTGATCGCGGCAATCTGGCCCGGCCGGTAGCCCGAGACCAGCAGCTGGGCAATCTTGGTCGTGATCACGCGCGTCTTGCCCGAGCCAGCGCCGGCGATGACGAGGCAGGGGCCGCTCAGGTGGTGGACGGCTTCGAGCTGAGCCGGGTTCAGGCCGGCAACGGGCGGGGCAGAGGACGACATGGCAGCCGCGCATTGTCGCGGGGGCCGGCGCCAGCCCCCGCCGAGGGCGTCATGCGACGCGCGCGACGCCTTCGCCGGGCAGCGCGCGCAGGCCGAGGCCGAGCACCAGCAGCGTGAAGAAGAGGAAGCCGATGCGCGGCGCATCCAGCAGGCTGTCGAAGGCACCGACCACGCCGAAGCCGATCAGCGCCGCCACGATGGCCGGCGCCAGCGGATGGTCACGCCCGCGGCCGACGCTCAGCCGGACGAGGGCCAGCAGGTAGGCTGCGATCAGCAGCGCCAGGCCCACCAGCCCCTGCTCGAACAGCACATGCAGCGCCACGTTCTTGATGTGCCAGGGCAGGTGGTGGCGGTCGCTGGAGAAGAACCAGCGCGCCATCTCGCGGTTGAAGTCACCGTTCTGCAGCAGTGCCCGGCCCTGGGCGTCCTGCATCGTGATGCGGCTGATGTCGACGCGGGCGCCGCGGGTGTCGAGTGCCATCGAGAAGGTCACGAAGCGCGGTGCCCACCAGTCGCCGCCCAGCGCGGGCACCGGGCCGATCTTGATCTGACTCGTCTGCCAGCCGCCGGGTGCGGCAGGCTTGCCGCCGTCCGGTGCCTGCGGCGGCTTCAGCAACAGATTGCTGCCGCTGCAGTTGTCGGGGTAGATCAGGTTCTTCTCGCAGATCTCCAGGCCCAGCACGGCCTCCGCGGCGGTGCGATGCACCAGCGTGATCGTGACCGGCCCGGGTGTGGGCGGTGAGATGCGCTGGCTGATGCGGAACTGCTCGCCGCGGCCCAGCAGATGCTTGCCGGCAGCCAGGGCGAGATAGGCCTCGGTGTCGTCGTTGCGCAGCCGGTAGTCGCCGATCTGGTGGCTGACGGGGCCGTCATAGAAGTTGTTGGGCACGAAGCGGCCCGATCCCTTGCCGAGCAGCCACTGGCGGCCGCCGTGCAGCAGGCGCAAGCCCTCGCGCCAGTGCGTCAGGCGGGTCTGCCCGTCTTCCTTCCAGGTGGCCACGCGGTCGCGCAGGTAGCCGCCGCCGCCGGCCACTGCCACGAGCGACATCACCATCAAGAGCCCGGTCACCAGCAGCGCCCGCTTGCGCCAGCCGGCCTTGCCCAGGCTCGCCGCGCCTTGCAGCGGCCACAGGCGCGGCTCCAGCAGCATCAGTGCCCACAATCCGGCCAGGGCCAGGCCGGCTGCCAGGGCGGTCCAGCGGCCGGACGTGCCGCCCCAGTAGTCGGCCACGATCACCATCGTGGCCAGCAGCCAGAACCAGCAGGTGCACACCAGCAGCACATACACCGGCCGGTTCACGCCGGGCTCATCGCGCCAGCGCAGCACACCGCAGGCCACCACGGCGAGGGCATTGAGCACATAGGCCGCCTTCGGCACCGCCACAGACAGCGCCCAGCTCGCGCCGCCCAGCACGAGTGCCAGCACCGCTCCGAGCAGCAGCGCGGTCAGGCGCTGGCCGAAGGTGGGCAGCCACAGGCTCGCCGGCATCGTGAGCAGCACGACCAGCACGAAGAACAGCGCCAGCAGCCCGCGGTAGCCCCCACCGCCGAAGACCAGTGCCGAGGCCATCGCGAACGCGGCAGCCATGCCGAGCGCCCCGAGCTTGGCCAGGCGGGGCAGCGGCGCATCCACCGGGCCCAGTGTGCTTTCCATGACCGTGCTTTCCAGGCCCGACGTGGCCGCACGGCGGCGCTGGGCATCGGCCAGGAGCACCATCGGCACCAGGGCCAGCGGTAGTGCGAGATAGACACCCCGCGAGAAGGTCGTGAGGCAGGCGTAGGCAGCCAGCAGGGCGATCACGAGGCCCACCAGGAAGCGCCACGGCGAGCGCGTGCGCAGCAGCGCCAGCAGGGCGAAAGGCAGGGTCAGCACCAGAAAGCCATCCAGCGCTGCGCCGCCGACGTGCATTTCCCAGAACAGCGCCGTCGTGCGGTAGTCGGTGGAGAAATCCAGCAGGCCCGTGTAGGCCAGCCGTTCCCACAGCGCGGCCGCGCTGCCGGCGGCCAGCGCCAGCACGAGGCCCAGCAGCAGCCCTCGCGAAAAGCCCCGCGGTCGCGCTGCGGCCGCGGCCGTCCACAGGGGCAGCAGGGTCAGCACGAGGAAGAGGGCCTTGGCATTGCGCACCGAGTTCATGGCCTCGTGGTAGCCATGAAACCAGCCGAAGCTGAAGCCGCCGGCATCGCTGAAGCCGCGTTTCAGGCTCCATGCCGTCGACAGCGCCAGGGCCAGGATCAGCACCAGCACGGCCGGCGAGTAGACGAGCGCATGGCGCCAGGCCGGCGCACGGTCACGCGCGTTGAGCTGCAGCGCGTAGGCCAGGTAGCCGCCGCAGCCGCAGGCCGTGACGAGCAGGTCCAGCTCCTCGAAGGTGATCCAGCCTGTCCACGGCGCCAAGCCGATCAGGGGCAGCGGCGCCAGCAGCAGCACGGGCGTCTTGATCCAGAAGACGGCCGCCAGCAGCGCTGCCGCACCCCACGCCACCAGGGCCAGTGGGCCCGACAGCGGATGGTGCCACGCCAGCTCCGCGCCGATCAGGCCGAGCAGCAGGCTGGCGACGAGGGCCAGCCATTGCAGCGCGGTGGCGGGCAGGCTCAGCTTGAACTCGCCCAGCCCCATCAGGCCGGCCGGCGCCGGCTGTGTGCCAACGGCCGCCATCAGCGTCGACGCGCTTGCACGCGGGCGCGCTGCCCTGCCACGGCGGGAGCCCCATCACCGCCCACGCGATGCTGGGCGCGAGTGGCCCACGGCAGCATGCCGCCGAGATCGATCAGCAATGCGCGCGGTGACCAGTACATGCAAGCCTCCAGAGACGGGGCTCGCATTGTTGCCGACGGTCGGAGGGGGCGCATCCCCCGAGATTCCCCCACAAACGGGTGGTGGAGACGGGCGTCAGCCGGCTTGCTGGCTGGCCGCACCGCCGGCGGGCGAGGCGGGATCCGGCATGCGGGCGGCCATCACGAGCAGGCCCACCCCGGCTGCGGCGCCCAGCCACAGCCAGCGCTTCCACCAGGGCGGCGCCTTGCGGCTGATCTCGGCCTGGCGTTGCTGGCCGAGCGCGAGCCAGGCGCGCAGCGCATCCGCGAGGCCTTCGGCGCCGCGGGTGCGCAGGTCGGGCGACTCGGCCATCGCACCGAGCAGGATGGCGTCGAGTTTGATCTGCTGGTCTTCCGGCAGCAGGGGCCAGGCATCGGCTGCGCTGCCGCGCAGCGGTGCCAGGCCCTTCGGCGTGTCTTCCCAGCCGCAGACGAAGACACGGGCCAGCGCCCCGAGGCCGAAGACTTCGCTGGCCAGGCTCGGCGGCCCGCCGTGGCGCCGTTCCGGTGCGACGAAGGCGGGGGACGCGCCCAGGCTCAGGCCACGGTCGAAGGGGTCGGTGGGGTCGGGAATGCGGGTCAGGCCCAGGCCCATCAGGCGCACGGCGCCCTGGGGGTCGAGCCAGATCATCGCGGGGTCGATCTCGGCCAGCAGAAAGCCTTGCTGATGGGCCGATCGCAGCGCCTCGCACAGCTGCACGAGCAGCTCGAGGCGTTCGCGCAGCCCGAGCTGCTGCAGGCGGGGCAGCAGCGGCTCCCCGTGGGTGCCTTCGATGATGAGGTACGGGTGGGCGTCGGGCGTAACGCCGCTGTCGCTGGGCACGGCGATGTGCGGATGCTGAAGCTTGCCCAGGTCGCCCGCCTGGTCGGCATAGCGCAGCATCACGCCGGCACCCTGGTCGCTGCGGTCCAGCACCAGCACGGCCGCCTGTTCGTCGGTCGCCAGGGCGTGGTGTGCGCTGTACCACTGGCCGGCATGGGCCTGTTCGCCGTCTGGCAGGGGTTTGATCAGCCGCCACACACCCAGCGCCTGCCCCTGCTCCAGCGGAGCAGCGGCAGCCGGAGGCGGCAGGGACAGATTGGGCATGCGCATGGCGGCGCATATTAGGGGTGACCCGAGAGCGTCGTCATCCCCCGATGTGACGGAGGCGGGCGTGCTGAGCAATCGCTCACGTGCACACGGCCGGTGCGCCCGGGTTGCCCGGTGTGGGTTGTCAGCGGCGCCGGCGCGCCGTCCAGGTCACCACGCCCAGCCCGGCCAGCAGCAGGGCGTAGGTTTCCGGTTCCGGGATCGGCTGCGTGGCGTTGCCGACAGCGCAGGCCAGGGTGGTGCAGATCGTGCCGGCGCCGTTGCCTGCGAAACGGATGCCGTAGTCCGCGGCCTGCGCCCCCGACAGCACGAACACGGTGGCATCCTGCGGCAGCACCATGCCCGTGAACTGCACCGTGTTGGAAAAGTCGGCAGCGCCATTGCCATTGACCGTGGTGACCAGGTCGGACTGCAAATAGAGCGCGGCACCGTACGTGAAGTTGTAACTGCCGGTCACGTCCTGGTTGATCGACAGCGCGCCGTTGCCGCTGGTGTAGGTCCAGGCGCCGTTGCTGAAGACGCCCTGGGTCCAGCTGTTCGTGGTGGCGTCATAGCTCGCATTCAAGGCGGCAACCAACTGGTTGGAGAAGGTCCGCAAGGACCAGTCCATCGACGCCGTGCCGTTCGTCAGGCCCGACAGGCTGCCATCGATGTGGATGCTGCCGGTGAACTGCCCGGTGCCCGTGCCCCCGCCGATCTGGTAGAGCTCTTCCCAGAGCGAGTGTCCGACGGCATAGCTCGAGGTGTCGGTCTTGACCTGCATCGGCCAGGTCGTCCCGCCGACGACGAACTGACCGTTGAAGCTGTCGCTCACCGGGGTGTAACCGGTCGTCGAGGCGCTGGCGTGATTGCTGCCCCAGTCGGTCTTGGCTTTGGCCGTGGTCGTGACGGTGGTCATGCCCTTGCTGGCGTCGCCGGCCCAGACACCGCCGGCGGTCACGTCCGGGATGGGTGTGACCTGGTTGAAAGCTGATGCGCCCTGGTAGTCCGACCCGTATTGGACCGTGCCCAGCACGGTGTTGGGGTTGCCACTCGGGTCGAGACCGAAGACCGGGCTGGTGGTCCGGATGTTGTTGAAGTAGCCGCCGTACGCCTCGGCATAGAGCCGGTATTGCGACTGGGCGTGTGCCGACAGCGCCAGACAGGACAGGCCCAGCAGGGCCGCGATGCGAAGAGACATGACACCGACTCCCGTGCGCACGAGGGCCGCCTGACCGGATGGGTCAGGCGCACAGCCCCCAGAACGTAGGATGAGTCTGTCACGAATCTTTCAGATTGCCATCCCCATTCATCAGGATGACAGGGGCAGGCGCAGCGTGACGCGCAGCCCGCCCCGGCGGCGGTTGGCCAACGACACCTGCCCGTCATGGGCTTCGGCGATCTCGCGTACCAGGGCCAGGCCGAGGCCGGTGCCACCCTGGCCGCCGGCATCGGCCCGCTTCGTGGAATAGAAGGGCAGCAGTGCCTGCGCCAGCACGGCCTCGCTCATGCCGGGGCCGCGGTCCAGCACCTCGATCCGCAACTCGCGGGCCTGTACCTGCAAGCGCAGACTGACCGTGTCGGGATCGCTGCCCGACTCGTGGGCGTTCTTCAGCAAGTTCAGCAGCGCTTGCTCGATCTGTGCGGGATCGAACCAGCCAGGACGGTCGGGCACAGGCCCTTCCAGACGGAATTGGCCCAGAGTGGCCAGGCGCTCGAGGAAGCCGGGCCAGGCGACCGTTTCGCGGCGCGGCGCCGGCAGCTTGGCGAAGCTGGCATAGCCCGCCAGGAAGCCATGCAGGTGGGCGGCCCGCTCACCGATGCTGGCCAGCACCTGCTGCAGGCGATCGGTATCGCCCCGGCGTGCGAGTTCAGCCCCGCTGTGGGCCAGCGAGGAGATCGGTGCCAGGGAGTTGTTCAGCTCATGGCTGAGCACCCGGATGACGCGTTTCCAGGTGGCCACCTCCGCGCGCGACAGCTCCCGCGTCATGCGGCGCAGCAGCCGCAGCCGGTGGGGCTGGCCCTGCAGCCGGAAGCTGCGCGTGCTGTGGTGAAAGGTCTCCTCGGAGCCATCCGGCAGGGTCACCGTGAACAGGCGGTCGCCGTCGCCGGACAGCGCCTCGCGCAGCGTCTCGGGCAGGCCGGCGATGACGGTCGCGAAGTCCAGCCCGGTGAGGCTGCGGCCATCGCCCAGCAACTGGCGCGCGGCGAGGTTGGCGATGGCGATGCGCTCGCTGGGCGCGGTCAGCACCAAGGCCACCGGTGTGTTCTGGACCACGGTGTCCAGCAGCAGCTCCCGCTGCGCGAGGTGCTGTCGCTGTTCGCGCAGCGCCAGGCCCAGTTCGGCGTGCAGGCGCGTCAGCAGCGCCAGCTCCCGCGGGCCGTCCGGCGCAAGGTTGAGACTGAAGTCGCCATCCCGGTAGCTCAGCACCGCCCCCTCCAGCGCCCGTGTCAGGCGCAGCAGCGGTGACAGCCAGAAGGCCGCCATCCAGGCGATCAGCGGCAGCATGAGGAGCACCGCCACGAGCAGGGCCGGCCCGGCCTCCAGCCCCAGGCGGCGCACGGCCAGCACGACGAGCGGCGGCACGGCCGCGGCAGCACCGAGGGCCAGCAGCGCGCGGGCGCGCAGCGAGAGGGCGTTCAAGGCACGATCCCGTAACGCTCCAGCCGCCGGTACAGCGCCTGGCGCGAGAGCCCCAGCAGGTTCGCCGCGCGACTCACGACACCGCCGGCCTCGGCCAGCGCTGCCACCACCGCATCGCGGCTGGGCTCGTCGAGGTTGCGCCAGGCGCCGGCGTTTCCGTCGTCCGCCGCGTTCAGGCCCAGCAGGGCCGGGGTGATCTCCGCGCCTGGTCCGAGCAATGCGGCCCGCTCGACGGCGTTCTTCAGCTCCCGCACGTTGCCGGGCCAGCGGTGCGCCAGCAGCGCCTCGCGGGCCGCCTCGCCCAGGCGCGCACGGCCGGCCAGGAAGTGCTCGGCCAGCGGCAGCACGTCATCGCGCCGCTCGGCCAGTGGAGGCAGCCTGAGCTCGATCAGGTTCAGCCGGTAGAACAGGTCTTCGCGGAAGGTGCCGGCCTTGACCATCGCACGCAGGTCGGCGTTGGTGGCCGACAGCACGCGGACGGTCGAGCGCCGCGTCTTGCTCGACCCCAGGCGCTCGAACTGCCCCGTCTCCAGCACGCGCAGCAGCTTCACCTGGCCGGCCAGCGGCAGGTTGCCGATCTCGTCGAGGAACAGGGTGCCGCCGTCTGCCGCTTCGAAGCGGCCGACGCGCGCCTTGGCAGCGCCCGTGTAGGCGCCGCTGTCGCTGCCGAAGAGTTCGGCCTCGATCAGGTCGGCCGGTAGCGCGCCGCAGTTGAGCGCGACGAAGGGGCCGCTCCGAGCCGCCGAGTTGGCATGCACGAAGGCGGCGATGCGCTCCTTGCCGGCGCCGTTCGGTCCGGTGATGAGCACGGGCACCGGTGCGGCGGCGATCTGCCCGGCCAGCTCCAGCAGGTTGAGCATCGCGTCCGAGCCGAACACCAGGCCGGCGAGGTCGTGGCGCCGCGTGAGCGCGGCGCGGCGCTCGCGGCGTGCCTCGCGCAAGGTCGCGATCTCGCGGTTGGCCTCGCCAAGTTCCAGCAGGTTCTCCACCGTGGCCACGAGCTTGGCGTCGTCCCAGGGCTTGGCGAGGTAGTCGGCCGCCCCGGCCTTGACGAGGGCCACCGCGGCATCCAGGCGCGTCCAGGCGGTCAGCAGGATGATGGGCAGGTCCGGCCGCCGGGCCCGGATCGCGCGGAACAGCGCTTCGCCTTCTTCGCCCGACGTGGTGTCGCTCGTGAAGTTCATGTCCTGGATGACCAGGCCGAACGGCTGGCGCTCCAGCAGGGCCAGCCCGTCGGCGGGACTGGTGGCGATGCTGGCCTGGATGTCGTGCAGGGACAGCAGCAGCTCCAGCGCCTGGCACACGCCAGGGTGGTCATCGATGATCAGGACGCGTCGCATGTCGGGTGGGCAGCTTCCGGGGCCGGCCGATGCGCCGGCAGCGGGCCGGGCGGGGTCGGGAGGCGCGGCATGCCGGGAGGATAGCGGGGCGCATCGGCCGCACTGAACCGCCTGTCTCGGCCCGTGCCGCCCGCCCCTCGTCACCCGGGCAGGCCTCAGGCAAGACCCCATTGACGCACGCGCCACGGCAACAGTCGCCAATGCGCATTGACACCGCGTTACGTTTTGACCTGCCGTGTCGGGGTTTTCGGCGTGGGGCTATTCGCCCTTGCTGGGGTGTCGGCCCCCTATGCTGGTGCGCCCTTGCGCGGTCGCGCAGGGCACAACCAGGGGCCAGCAGTGCCCCGTAACACGTCGAAGGGAAAAACCATGTCCTCTGTGGGAATTGCTGCCGTGCCCGGTCCGGGTCGGACGGGTGCAGGCTGGCTCGACAAGGAGCGAACCATTGCCGGCGCAGGCTTCAACCGCTGGTTGGTGCCCCCGGCTGCACTCGCGATTCACCTGTGCATCGGCATGGCCTATGGCTTCTCGGTGTTCTGGCTGCCGCTGTCCAAGGCGCTCGGCATCAAGGAGGCGATCAAGTGCGGGCCCGACGTGGGCTTCTGGGCGGAGCTGTTCACCACCACCTGCGACTGGAAGGTCTCCACGCTCGGGTGGATGTACACGCTGTTCTTCGTCTTCCTCGGCTGCTCGGCCGCGCTGTGGGGCGGCTGGCTGGAGCGTGCCGGCCCGCGCAAGGCCGGTGTCGTGTCGGCCGTGTGCTGGTGCGGCGGCATGCTGATCTCGGCGTTGGGCATTCACCTGCACCAGTTCTGGCTGATGATCCTCGGCAGCGGCGTCATCGGCGGCATCGGCCTGGGCCTGGGCTACATCAGCCCCGTGTCCACACTGATCAAGTGGTTCCCCGACAAGCGCGGCATGGCCACCGGCATGGCCATCATGGGCTTCGGCGGCGGCGCGATGATCGGCTCGCCGCTGGCGGCCGAGTTGATGAAAGCCTTTGCCACGCCCACCGACGTCGGCGTCACGCAGACCTTCGTCGTGATGGCCCTGGTGTACTTCACCTTCATGATCGGCGGGGCGCTGGGCTACCGCGTGCCACCCACCGGCTGGAAGCCCGAAGGCTGGACGCCGCCCGCGGCGCAGAACGGCAACGCGATGATCACGCAGCGTCACGTGCACGTGAAGAAGGTCTGGGGCATTCCGCAGTTCTGGCTGGTGTGGGTCGTGCTGTGCATGAACGTCTCGGCCGGCATCGGCGTGATCGGCATGGCCAGCCCGATGCTGCAGGAAGTGTTCGGCGGCTCGCTGATCGGCCTGACGGCCCGGTTCGGTGAACTCGACAAGGCCCAGCTCGCCGCGATTGCCGGCGTGGCCGCGGGCTTCACGGCGCTGCTGAGCCTGTTCAACATCGGCGGTCGTTTCTTCTGGGCCAGCCTGTCCGACAAGCTCGGGCGCAAGCTGACCTACGTCGTGTTCTTCGTGCTCGGCGGGCTGATGTACGCCAGCATCCCGAGCAGTGCGGCGGCCGGCTCCAAGCTGCTCTTCGTCGGTGCGATCTGCATCATCCTGAGCATGTACGGCGGCGGCTTCGCCACCGTGCCGGCCTACCTGGCGGACCTCTTCGGCACGCAGATGGTCGGCGCCATCCACGGCCGGCTGCTGACGGCCTGGGCCACGGCCGGCATCCTCGGCCCGGTGGTCGTGAACTACATGCGCGACTACCAGCTGGGCCTGGGCCTGCCGCGCGAGCAGGTCTACAACCAGACGATGTACATCCTGGTGGGCATGCTGGTGGTCGGGCTGATCGCCAACCTGATGATTCGCCCGGTGGCCGACAAGCACTTCATGAGCGAGCAGGAACTTGCGCACGAGAAGAAGCTGGCGCACGAGCGCGCGGCCGCGGCCGAAGTCGGTGCGGGCAGCGGTGCTGCCACCGCCACGCCCGCCGCGGTCGTCGCGCTGGCCTGGCTCGCCGTCGGCCTGCCGCTGGCCTGGGGTGTCTACAAGACCCTGCTGAGCGTCGGCAAGTTCTTCCACTGAGCCCGGCCTGCTAGGCTGATCGCCCCGTGAGCCGCACAGGCCACGGGGCTTTCGTGCAGATGAGCGAATCATGAGTGAACAGAAGATCGAGCTCTACGACGGCCCGGCCGGCGGCTGGGGCGCGTTGAAGAGCGTGGCGCGCCACCTCAACGAGCAGGGCGTGCCCGTGAAGGGCGCCAAGACGCTGCTGCATGCCAACCAGACCGATGGCTTCGACTGCCCGGGCTGCGCCTGGCCGGACCGCGATCACCGCTCCACCTTCGAGTTCTGCGAGAACGGTGCCAAGGCCGTGGCGGCCGAAGCCACCGCGCGCCGCGCCACACCCGAGGTCATCGGTGCGCGCACGCTGGCCGAGTGGGCGCAGGTGTCGGACTTCGAACTGGAAGCCACCGGCCGGCTGACCGAGCCGATGGTCTACGACCCCGACACCGACCGCTACCAGCGCACCACCTGGGACACCGCCTTCGCGCTGATCGCGCGCGAGCTGCAGGCACTGCCCGACCCGAACCAGGCGATCTTCTACACGTCGGGCCGCACCAGCAACGAGGCGGCTTTCCTGTACCAGCTCTTCGTGCGCGAGTACGGCACGAACAACTTCCCCGACTGCTCGAACATGTGCCACGAGCCGAGCGGCTCGGGCCTGCGCCCGACCATCGGCGTGGGCAAGGGCACGGTGACGCTCGCGGACTTCGAGCAGGCCGACTGCATCCTGGTGTTCGGCCAGAACCCCGGCACCAACCACCCGCGCATGCTGGGCGAGCTGCGCGCGGCCCGCAAGCGCGGCGCGCGGATCATCAGCTTCAACCCGCTGCGCGAGCGGGGCCTGGAGCGTTTTGCCGACCCGCAGAACGCGATGGAGATGGCCACGCTCGGCGATGCGCCGATCAGCAGCCACTACTTCCAGCTCAAGGTGGGCGGCGACTTCGCGCTGTTGATGGGCATGTGCAAGCGCGTCGTCGAGCGGGGGTTGCTCGATCACGACTTCATCCGCGAGCACACGCAGGGCTTCGACGCCTTCGTGGCGAGTGTGCAGGCGCAGGACTGGGCGCCTCTGGAGGCCGCCTCGGGCCTGACGCGCGCGCAGATCGAGCAGGCCGCCGACCTCTACGCCAGCAGCGAGCGCGTCATCGCCTGCTGGGGCATGGGCATCACGCAGCACCGGCATTCGGTGGCGACGATCCAGATGATCATCAACCTGCTGCTGCTGCGCGGCAACCTCGGCCGACCGGGCGCGGGCGCCTGCCCGGTGCGCGGTCACAGCAACGTGCAGGGCGACCGCACGATGGGCATCTTCGAGCGGCCGGCACCGGCCTTCTTGGACCGGCTCGGCGAAGTGTTCGGCTTCGAGCCGCCGCGTGAGCATGGGGTGGACACGGTCGGCGCGATCGAGGCGATGCTCGCCGGCCGGGGCAAGGTGTTCATCGCGATGGGCGGCAACTTCGCCGCGGCCACACCCGACACCGCCGCCACCTGGCGCGCGCTGCGCCAGTGCGAGCTGACGGTCCACATCACCACCAAGTTCAACCGCAGCCATGTCGTGCACGGCCGCCAGGCGCTGGTGCTGCCGGTGCTCGGCCGCACCGAGATCGACGTGCAGGCCACCGGCCCGCAGGGCGTCACGGTGGAAGACTCGATGAGCATGGTGCACCTGTCGCACGGCATGAACGCGCCGGCCTCGCCGCACCTGCTGTCCGAGCCGATGGTGGTGGCGCGCATGGCGGCCGCCACGTTGCCGGCCAGCCGCACGCCTTGGCTGCAGTTCGCCGGCGACTACCGCCTCATCCGCGACAAGATCGAGGCCGTGCTGCCCGACTTCACCGGCTTCAACGAGAAGCTCAAGCAGCCCGGCGGCTTCCGGCTGCGCAACACGGCCAGCGAGCGCGTCTGGATCACCGCCAGCGGCAAGGCCGAGTTCAGCACGCACGCGCTGCCGACCGACCTCGCCACCGAGCGCGTGGCGGCCCGGCAGCGTGACCAGCGCGTGTTCACGCTCACCACGCTGCGCTCGCACGACCAGTACAACACGACCATCTACGGCCACGACGACCGCTACCGCGGCGTCTACGGGCACCGCCGCGTGGTGTTCATCCATGCCGACGACCTGCAGGACCTGGGCTTCAAAGCCGGCGACTGGGTCGACATCACGAGCCTGTACTGCGCCGAGGGCAGCCAAGACGTGCAGCAGCGCCGCGCCGAGCGCTTCCTGCTCGTGGCCTACGACATCCCGCGAGGTTGCCTGGCGAGCTACTACCCAGAGACCAACCCGCTCGTGCCGCTGGAGAGCTTCTCGGTGACGGCGCGCACGCCCACCAGCAAGGCCATCCCGGTCGTGCTGACCCGCCATGCAGGACCGGCTGCTGCAGACGCTGCGTGAGCTTGCGCCCGGCGGCGAGCCGGTGGCGCTGACGCGGCTGGCCAAGCGGCTCGACGAGCGGGTGAGCGTGCTGCTGCGCGAACTCACGGCGCTCAGCGACGCACCGCTCGGCGGCGTGCCCGGGCCGGGGCTTGTCGCGCTGTCCTGCGACGACGGCGGGCGCTGGACCGTCCGTCTCAGTGCGGCACGGTCTGAATCAGCTTCTCCAGCCCGACCCGCACCTTCAAGCCCGCCAGCGGAATGACCGCCGTGATGGCGTGTTCCGGCCGTGAGGTGTCGCGATGGACGGGCTCCATCAGCGCGTCGCCCACCCGGTCGGACAGGACGGCCACGCGCGGCGTGCTGGCGCTCTCGCCGCGGCGCATGACCATGCCGACCTCGCCGGACTTCAGCCGCACGACGCAGCCGGGCGGGTAGATGCCGAATTCCTTGATCAGCGCGGCCGTCATCGCATCGCCCCGGCCGGCCTGGTACTGCAGGCGTGCGGCGGCATCGGCCAGGATGGGCTGGCGGCGCAGGCGCGGGCTGAGCTTGGCGGTGAAGGTGTCGGCGCAATGCACGAGCTGGGCCACGGCATGGACCTTCGGCGGCCGGCGCGGGTACCCGGTGCCGCCGTCTTCCTCGTGGTGCTGTCGCACGGCCTCGAGCCAGTCGGTGTCCGTCACGCCGGCCATCTCCAGCATGCTCGCGCTGCGCTCGGGGTGGGATTCGATCTCGGCGCGCTGCAGTGTCGTGACCGGCGACACCTGCGTCACGAGCCGGTTCTGCAGCTCGGCCATCGCGATGTTCATCGTCAACGCGGTACGCAGCACGCACTGGCGCTCCGTGACCGACCAGCCCAGCCGCGTCGCCGCCAGGCAGGCGGCGGTGGCCGTGTGCACCGCATGCCGCGAGGCATAGGCCGTCGGCCCGCCCTGCACGGATTCGGCGCGCACCGCCTGCAGGATGGCGAGATCCGGGTCACGCTCGATGAGTGCCATCAGCGGGCGCGAGGCATGGTCGAGCGACTGCGTGAAATCGCCCACCGGCTGCGCGCGCAGCAGCCGGCCGACCTCGCCCATGCTTTCTTCCCAGTAGGCCGGCAACTGGTCGGCGCGGGCGTTGGCGATCCTGCGGGACTTGTCTTCGAACTCCCGCACGTCCACCGTGGCTTCGCGGTCGATCAGCTTCTCCAGCTGCTCGATCGACTCGAAGTGATGGCCACGCGCCAACAGCAGACGGCCGCCGACGTCATAGATGCCGAACGGCGTAGGCTTGCCCAACTCGAAACGGTGGCGGTGCTGGCTCAGGGGCTCGAAGTTCATCGCTCCACGGCGAGGGGCAGCCCGGCGCCTCGTCAGCCCCGAACCGTCCCAACGACATCCATTAGTTATGGCGCGATTACAGCGGGCTATGGCTGAAAGCGCAGCCCCCGCGCTTCCGGGTCCGCGTGAACAGCGACACGCGAAGGCGCCGGATGTGAGGCCCGATCGGGCCTGCGCCCCGTTCAGGTGCGCTTGGCGAGCACCGCGCGGGCCACACGCGACACCGGTTCGCGGCCGAGCACGCCGGAGATGAACGCGCCGGCATCCACGAGTTGATCGAGGTTCACGCCCGTTTCGATGCCCAGGCCGTTGAGCATGAAGACCACGTCTTCGCTGGCCACATTGCCCGTCGCGCCCTTGGCGTAGGGGCAGCCGCCGAGGCCGGCCACGCTCGCGTGGAAGCTGTGCACGCCGAGCTCCAGGCTGGCGTAGATGTTGGTCAGCGCCTGGCCGTAGGTGTCGTGGAAGTGGCCCGACACCTCGGGGAGCGGGAAGTGCTTCAGCGCCCGCGCCATCGCGGCCTGGACCTTGCGCGGCGTGCCCACGCCGATGGTGTCGGCGATGTCGATGGCGTCCACCCCCAGCGCGCGCAGCGGCTTCACCACCGCTTCGACCTGGTCGGCCGAGATCTCGCCTTCGTAGGGGCAGCCGAGGGCGCAGGACAGCGCCGCGCGCACCTTCACGCCGGCCGCATGTGCGCCCTCGATGACCGGCGCGAAGCGCTCCAGGCTCTCGGCGATGGAGCAGTTGATGTTCTTCTGCGTGAAGGCCTCGCTGGCCGCGGTGAACACCAGGATCTCGTCGGGCCGGCTCGCCAGTGCCGGCTCCAGCCCCTTCATGTTGGGCACGAGCACCGAGTAGCGCACCCCGGGCTTGCGCTCGATGGCGGCCATCACGGCGGTGTTGTCGCCCATCTGCGGCACCCACTTCGGGCTGACGAAGCTGGTGACCTCGATCTCGGTCAGGCCGGCGTCCTGCAGCATCGCGACGAGCCGCGCCTTGTGCTCGGTGGCGACGTTGGCCTTCTCGTTCTGCAGGCCGTCGCGGGGGCCGACATCCAGCAGCTTGACGTGGGTGGGGAGACTCATGGCAGTTCAGTGATCGGGTGGATCGAGTGCATCGAGATCGATCTGATCTTTGGGTCGGCCGCTGGCCTTCTTGTTCGCGACAAAGTCTTCCCGCCCGATGACGGTGAGCGGCACGCCCCCCAGGATGGCAGATTCCCGCCGTGCGTAGCAGGCGTCGAAATCGACGCCATCAATGGCTGTCAGGATGTCGATCCGGCGCGGTGGCTGGCCGAGTTGAAGGATGGTGTCTTCCGTGAAATCCTCAACCCCAAGCCCCAACGATGAGAAGCCGAACTCGTTCAGTGCCGCAAGGACGCGCGGGATGTTGTCAGGTGTGAAATGCACCCAGAAGTCGATGTCGCCGGTGTAACGCGGGTGCCCGTGAGCGGCCAGTGCGTAGCCTCCGACGACCAGGTACTCAACGCCGTGCGCGTTGAGTAATTCGGCAAATTCTTTGAAGTCTTGGTTCAGCATCGCCGGACTCGTGGGGTGGCAAGAGTTGTTGCCGGAGAACTTCAACAGCCGCCATCCTCTCCGCCATTGGCCGCGAAAGCCAGAAGGCGAGATCCTCGGCAGCCTGTCGCTGGCGGGTGGTGATTCTGATGGTGCGCAGCATGACTCGATTGTCACGCTTCCAGCTTCAGCAACTCCGCCCCATCGCCCACCTGGTCGCCCACGGCGAACAGCAGCTCGGCGACTTTGCCGTCGCGCGGCGAGGAGATGGTGTGCTCCATCTTCATCGCCTCCATGACGGCCAGCGGCTGGCCCTTGGTGACGGTGTCGCCGGCCTGGGCGAGGAAGGCCACGAGCTTGCCGGGCATGGGCGCGGTGAGGCGGCCACCCTCGGTGGCGCCGTCGCCGGCGTGGGCGATGACGTCCACCTCGGTCAACACCGCGGAGCCTGTCGCGCCGAACACGGCGACGCGTTCGCCCTGGGCGTAGGTCTTGACGCGCAGGCGCTCGTTGCCCAGGAAGAGCTCGTGCGTCTCGGCGTCGTGCGATTGCACGGCAAAGTCGATGGCCTCGCCTTCCACGGTCAGCGTCATGCCGCCGCGGTGGTGGCGGGCCAGCAGCACCTCGTGATGCGTGCCGCCGGCCTCCAGGTCGAAGCGGCGCGTGGCCGAGCCGAACATCCGCCAGCCGTCTCGCGTGCTCCAGGGGTCGGTGCCCTGCGTCGTGGCTTCGACGGCCAGCGTGTGGGCGACCACCGCGGCCGCACTCACCCGCAGCGGCAGCCCCGGCTGGTCGAACAGCACGGCGCGCTCGCGTTCGATGAGGCCGGTGTCCAGGTCGGCGCCCGCGAACGATGCGGTGGCCGCACAGCGGCGCAGGAAGGCGACGTTGGTGTGCAGGCCGACGATGTGCGTGTCGCGCAGCGCGGCATCCAGCCGCGCCAGCGCCTGGGCGCGGTCCTCGCCCCAGACGATGAGCTTGGCGATCATCGAGTCGTAGTAGGGACTGATGGCGTCGCCTTCGCGCACGCCGGCGTCGATACGCACATCACCGCGCTGGAAGGCCACATGGGCCGGCCAGCGCGCCACGTCAAGCGTGCCGGTCGCCGGCAGGAAGCCGCCGTCGGGGTTCTCCGCGCAGATGCGGGCCTCGATGGCATGGCCGTGCATGCGCAGCTCGGCCTGCTTCAGCGGCAGCGGCTGGCCGGCGGCCACGCGCAGTTGCCACTCCACCAGGTCCTGCCCGGTGATGGCTTCCGTCACCGGGTGCTCGACCTGCAGCCGCGTGTTCATCTCCATGAAATAGAAGCGGCCGTCCTGCTCGGCGATGAACTCGACCGTGCCGGCGCCCACGTAGCCCACGGCCTTGGCGGCGGCCACGGCGGCCTCGCCCATCTGCGCGCGGCGCTCGGACGTCATGCCCGGGGCGGGAGCTTCTTCCAGCACCTTCTGGTGGCGGCGCTGCACCGAGCAGTCGCGCTCGAAGAGGTAGACGCAGTCGCCGTGCGTGTCACCAAAGACCTGGATCTCGATGTGCCGCGGGCGCTGCACGTAGCGCTCGATCAGCACCGCGTCGTCGCCGAAGCTGTTGATGGCCTCGCGCTTGCAGGAGGCCAGCGCCGCGTCGAACTCGGCGGCGCTGAACACCGCGCGCATGCCCTTGCCCCCGCCGCCGGCGCTGGCCTTGATCAGCACCGGGTAGCCGATGCGGTCGGCCTCGCGCTTGAGCAGGGCCGGGTCCTGGTCGGCCCCGTGGTAGCCCGGCACCAGCGGCACGCCGGCGGCTTCCATCAGGCGCTTGGATTCGGCCTTCAGGCCCATGGCCTGGATGGCGCTCGGCGGCGGGCCGATGAAGACGACGCCGGCGTCAGCGCAGGCCTGCGCAAAAGCCTCGTTCTCGCTCAGGAAGCCATAGCCGGGGTGCACCGCCTGCGCGCCTGTGGCCTTGGCCGCGGCGAGGATGCGCTCCCACTGCAGGTAGGAGTCGCGCGGCGCCGGCCCGCCGATCAGCACCGCCTCGTCGCAGGCCTTCACGTGCTGGGCGTTGGCGTCGGCCTCGGAGTAAACGGCCACCGTCTGGATGCCGAGGCGGCGGGCCGTGGCGGCCACGCGGCAGGCGATTTCACCCCGGTTGGCGATCAGGATCTTCTTAAACATGACGGCCTCCCGGGGTGAACTCGCCTGCCTGACCAGCTGCGCCGGCCAGCATGCAATTTGTCGCTGGCGCGACCGCGCCTGCGGCGCGAGCACCCCGGTTGGCGATCAGGATCTTCTTGAACATCTCGTCTTGTCTCCAAGTCTTGTGAACTGGGCGGATGCCGGCGGTGCGTGGTGTGCTTCGAGCCGGCATCGGGGGTCAAACGGAGTCGCAGGGCCTCAGGGTGCCTTGCCTTCCTTGGCCGCCTGGCGGCGCTTTTCGTAGTCTTCGTAGCTCTGGCTGTTGGCCTTGCGGCAGGCTTGGCGGTCCTGGGCGCTGTACGCGCGGTCACAGGATTCCAGGGCCCGTTGCTGCCCGATGTCGTAGAGCAGCCCGCAGCCCGACAGGCCCAGCGCGGCAGCAATCACGGCGAAAGCGCTGCGCATGTCAGTGGCGGCAGAGGTCGACCTTGGCCGCGGCATCGGTGGCCAGGCCGGACTCGGTCGAGCAGCGCATGCCCAGGCGGTCCAGTAGCGCGCGGTCCTTCTCGGCCTGCGGGTTGCTCGTGGTGAGCAGCTTGTCGCCGTAGAACATCGAGTTGGCGCCGGCCAGGAAGCACAGCGCCTGCATCGTCTCGGGCATCTCCTCGCGGCCGGCGGACAGGCGCACCATGGCGCGCGGCATCGTGATGCGGGCCACGGCGATGGTGCGGATGAACTCCAGCGGGTCCAGCGGCGCGGTGCCGGCCAGCGGCGTGCC
>RXJW01000004.1 GCA_003963005.1 Burkholderiales bacterium | reverse complement strand
CGGCATCGCGCTGTATGCGGCCAACTACATGATGCGCAAGATGGACGCCCGGGAGAACTTCTTCCAGGCGGTCACGCCGATGGCGATCTCGCTGGCCTTTGTCGGCCTGCTGCTGCTGGCCGAGCCGGACATGGGCGCCTTCCTCGTCATCGCGGCGGTGGCGATGGGCGTGCTTTTCCTCGGCGGCGTGAACGGCCGGATGTTCCTGCTCATCACGCTGGTGCTCGTGGGCGCCTTCGTGCTGATGATCACCTTCAGCGAGTTCCGGCGCGAGCGCATCTTTGCCTACCTCAACCCCTGGGACGAGAAGTACGCGCAGGGCAAGGCCTACCAGCTCACGCACAGCCTGATCGCCTTCGGCCGCGGCGAGTGGTTCGGCCAGGGCCTGGGCAGCAGCGTGGAGAAGCTGCACTACCTGCCCGAGGCCCACACCGACTTCCTGCTGGCTGTCATCGGCGAAGAACTCGGCTTCGTCGGCGTGGCCCTCGTCATCGTGGCCTTCTTCTGGCTCACGCGCCGCTGCTTCCTGATCGGCCGCCAGGCGATTGCGCTGGACCGGGTGTTCGCGGGTCTGTATGCCCAGGGCATCGGCATCTGGATGGGCGGCCAGGCCTTCATCAACATGGGCGTGAACCTCGGTGCACTGCCGACCAAGGGCCTGACGCTGCCGCTGATGAGCTTCGGCGGATCGGCCATTCTCATGAACTGCGTGGCGCTCGCCGTGGTGCTCCGCATCGACCTCGAGAACCGGCAGATGATGCGCGGAGGCCGTTCATGACGGACAAGCATCTCGTCGTCATGGCCGCCGGCACCGGTGGTCACGTCATGCCCGGCCTCGCCGTGGCGGAGGAAATGCAGCGCCGAGGCTGGACGGTGTCGTGGATCGGCACGCCGCAGGGCATGGAGAACCGGCTGGTGCCGGCGCGCGGCCTCGAGATCGATGCGCTGCCGTTCGCCGGCCTGCGCGGCAAGGGTCTGGCGCACACGCTGCGCGGCATCGTCGGCTTCTTCAAGTCGCTGGGCGCGGCGCGCCGGGTGTACGAGCGTCGTCGCGCCACCGCCGTGCTGGGCATGGGCGGCTATGTGTGCGTGCCGGCGGGTCTGTCGGCCGCGCTGAGCGGCCGGCCGCTCATGCTCGTGAACGCCGACGCCGCGATGCTGAAGAGCAACCTCGCGCTCAAGCCCTTTGCCAAGCGCATCGCCTTTGGGTTCGATGGCGCGGCGGCCGCCTCGACCGCAGGGGCCATCGTGAGCGGCAATCCGGTGCGCGCGGAGATCGAGGCGCTGCCGCTGCCGTCCGAACGCTTTGCCGACCGGACCGGCCCGCTGCGCCTGCTGGTGCTCGGCGGCTCGCTCGGCGCGCGCGCGCTGAACCAGGCCTTGCCGCAAGCGCTGGCGCTGTGGCCGGCGGATCAGCGCCCGCAGGTGCTGCACCAGTCTGGCCAGGACCACCTCGGCGCCGTCTGGCAGGCCTACACCGATGCCGGCCTGTCGGCCGAAGTGCGCCCTTTCATCGACGACATGGCCGCGGCACTGGCCTGGGCGGACGTGGTCGTGTGCCGTGCCGGCGCGATCACCGTGAGCGAGCTCTGCGCCGCAGGCTGTGCGGCTGTGCTCGTGCCGCTGGTCGTGAGCACCACCTCGCACCAGCGCGACAACGCGGTGTTCATGGCCCAACACGGCGCCGCCGTGCATCTGCCGCAGACGGAGCTGACGGCGCAGCGCCTGCACGAGCTGCTCGCCGGGCTGGACCGGGCGGCCTTGCTGGCCATGGCGGAAAAGGCCCGTTCGCTGGCCCGTCCCCGTGCCGCAGCGCGCGTGGCCGATGAAATTGAAGGGATGCTGAAGTGAAGCACGCCGTCCAGCGTTTGCACTTTGTGGGGATCGGCGGCGCCGGCATGAGCGGCATCGCCGAGATCCTGCACAACCTCGGCTTCACGGTCAGCGGCTCGGATGCGGTCGAGAGCACGACGACCGAGCGGCTTCGTGCCCTCGGCCTGCGGGTGGACATCGGCCATTCGGCGCCCAACATCGGGCAGGCCCAGGCGTTGGTCACGAGCACGGCCGTCGCCGCCGACAACCCCGAGGTCGTGGCCGCCCGCGCGCGCCAGATCCCGGTCGTGCCGCGCGCCGTCATGCTGGCCGAGTTGATGCGCCTGCGCCGCGGCATCGCCATCGCCGGCACGCACGGCAAGACGACAACGACTTCGCTGGTCACGGCCATCCTCGTCGAGGCGGGCCTGGACCCGACCTTCGTCATCGGCGGCAAGCTCAATGCAGCCGGCGCGAACTCGCGCCTGGGTCGCGGCGAGTTCATCGTCGTCGAGGCCGACGAGAGCGACGCCTCCTTCCTGAAGCTGAGCCCGGTGCTCTCCGTCGTGACGAACATCGACGAAGACCACATGGACACCTATGGCCATTCGGTCGAGAAGCTCCACGCGGCCTTCGTCGAGTTCCTGCACCGCATGCCCTTCTACGGCGCTGCGGTGGTCTGTGCCGATGACCCGGGCGTGCGGGCCATCCTGGGCCGGATCGAGCGGCCGCTGGTGACCTACGGCATCGAGCCCGGCGCCTGCATTCGCGCGGTCCACGTGCAGGCCCTGCCTGGCGCGCAGATGCGCTTCACCTGCCAGCGCGAAGACGCTGCCGACCTGGACATCCTGCTGAACCTGGCCGGTGAGCACAACGTCCGCAATGCACTGGCCGCCATCGCGATCGCGATGGAACTGGGCTGCCCGGACGAGGCCATCCAGAAGGCGCTCGCCGGCTTCTCCGGCGTGGGTCGTCGCTTCGAGAAGCATGGCGAATGGCCCGCAGCGGGCGGTGGTCGCTTCACGCTGATCGACGACTACGGCCATCACCCGGTCGAGATGGCCGCCGTGCTGTCGGCCGCGCGCGGTGCCTACCCGGGCCGCCGGCTGGTGCTCGCCTTCCAGCCGCACCGGTACACGCGAACCCGCGATTGCTTCGCCGATTTTGTCCGTGTGATGGGCTCGGCGGATGTCGTGCTGCTGACCGAGGTGTATTCGGCCGGTGAGGCGCCGATCGCAGGCGCGACCGGCGCCGCGCTGGCGCAAGCCGTGGGCACGGAGCACTTCGTGGCCCGCGTCGCCGACATGCCAGCCGCACTCGCTGCGCTGACGCGTGACGGTGACGTCGTCATCGGCATGGGCGCCGGTTCGATGAGCGCGCTGCCGCGTCTCGTCGCTGAACATTTCTCGCAAGGAGCGTCTGCATGACGACGCCTATCGACCTGAACATCGACCCCTTCTCGCTCGGCAAGGTCGCCGTGCTGTACGGTGGCACGAGCGCCGAGCGCCCGGTGTCGCTGATGAGCGGTGAGGGCGTGCTCGCCGCGCTGCGTGGCCTGGGCGTCGACGCCCAGGGTTTCGATCCGGCCGAGCGGCCGCTGCAGGCCCTCAAGGACGAAGGTTTCGACCGCGCGTTCATCGCGCTGCACGGGCGCGGCGGCGAGGATGGCACGCTGCAGGGCGCGCTGGAGTGGCTGCGCATTCCGTACACCGGCTCCGGCGTGACGGCGTCCGGCGTGGCGATGGACAAGACCATGACCAAGCGCGTCTGGGCCGCCGAAGGCCTGGCGACGCCGGCCTACGTCGTGCTGTCCCGCGCCGAACTGACGCGCGAGCGCATCCGCGAGATCCCGGATCAGCTCGGGCTGCCCGTCGTCGTGAAGCCGCCGCACGAGGGCAGCAGCATCGGCATCACCAAGGCGATGGGCTACTCGGAGATGCAGGGTGCGGTCGACCTGGCGCTGGGCTATGACGACGAGCTGCTGTTCGAGCAGTGCATCGAAGGCCCCGAGCTGACTTGCGCGGTGCTCGGTCAGGGCGATGACGCGGTGGCGCTGCCGGTCGTGGAGATCCGCGCCGCCGGGGGCGACTACAGCTACGAGAACAAGTACGTGTCCAACGACACCCAGTACCTGTTCGGCACGCTGCCCGCCGCGCTGGAGGCCGAGATCCGGCAGCTCGTGCTGCGCGCCTACCGGCTGCTGGGCTGTCGCGGCTGGGGCCGGGCCGACCTGATGCTGCGCCAGTCCGACATGACGCCCTTCCTGCTGGAGATGAACACCAGCCCGGGCATGACCTCGCACTCGCTCGTGCCCAAGGCGGCGCAGGCCGTGGGCGTGGACTACCCGCACCTGTGCCTGTGGCTGCTGGCCCAGGCGCGACTGGACACCCGCTGACGTGAACTCCGCCGCCGTCACCGCTGCGCTGCCGCCCGATGTCCGCCTGATGAATGCGGTCACGGCGCTGCTGCTCGCTGCGGCGCTGGGCGCAGCGGCGTGGGCGGCGCTGCGCTGGACGGTGCGGCTGCCGGTGTTCAACCTGCGCGCCATCCAGGTCGAGGGCGACGTCAACCGCAACAGCGTCGCCTCGCTGCGGGCCAATGCGCTGCCGCGGCTGCACGGCTCGTTCCTGAGCCTGAACCTGAAGGAGGGCCGTGCCGCCTTCGAGGCCGTGCCCTGGGTGCGGCATGCACAACTGCAGCGCGTGTGGCCAATGCGCCTGAAGGTCAGCCTCGAAGAGCACCGCCCCGCGGCCTACTGGGAGGCGCGGGTCGACGGCGCCGACGCCGGCAGCGAAGCGACGGCCGAGCGGGCGCTGGTCAACACCTTCGGCGAAGTCTTCCAGGCCAACCTGGGCGACGTCGAGGACGAAGCCCTGCCGGTGCTGGCCGGCCCGGCCGGCACCGCCGGCGCGATGCTGCAGATGTGGCGCGCGCTGTCGCCCGCCGCCGAGAAGCTGGGCGAAGGCATCGACCGCCTCGACCTGTCCGGCCGCGGCTCCTGGCGCGCCACCTTCGGCAGCGGCGCGGTCATCGAACTCGGGCGCGGCAGCGAGGCCGAGGTCGTCGAGCGCTTCGCCCGCTTCGCGCACTCCATCACGCAGGTCACGTCGACCTACCGCAGCCCGCTGCTGTCGGCCGACCTGCGCCACGCCGACGGCTACGCGGTCAAGCTGCGCGGCGTGACGACACAGACTCCGGGTAAACCCGTAAATAGAAAACGCTGAGGACGGACATGGCCAAGGAATACAAGGATTTGGTCGTCGGGCTGGATATTGGCACTGCCAAGATCATGGCGGTGGTCGCCGAGGTTTTGCCGGGCGGCGATTTGCGCATCGCCGGCCTGGGCGTGGCGCCGTCGAACGGCCTCAAGCGCGGCGTCGTGGTGAATATCGACGCGACCGTGCAGTCGATCCAGCAGGCCCTGAAAGAGGCCGAAATGATGGCCGACTGCAAAATCTCCAGGGTTTACACGGGGATCACCGGCAGCCATATCCGCGGCCAAAACTCCACCGGGATGGTCATCGTGCGCGACAAGGAGGTCACGCCGGTCGATGTGACCCGGGTCGTCGAAACCGCCAAGGCCATCAATATCCCGAACGACCAGCGCCTGCTGCTGGTCGAGCCGCAGGAATTTGTCATCGACGGCCACGAGGTCAAGGAGCCGATCGGCATGAGCGGCGGCCGGCTGGAGGTGAAGGTCCATATCGTGACCGGGGCCCAAAGCGCGGCGGAAAACATCGTCAAATGCGTGCGACGTTGCGGTCTGGAGGTCGATCAGCTGGTTTTGAACCCCAGCGCGTCCAGCCACGCCGCGCTGACCGCCGACGAGCGTGACCTGGGCGTGGCCCTGGTGGATATCGGGGCCGGCACGACCGATGTCGCGATATTCACCGGCGGCTCGATCCGCCATACCGCCGTGATTCCCATCGCCGGTGACCTGATCACCAGCGACATCGCGATGGCGCTGCGCACGCCGACCAAGGATGCCGAGGAGATCAAGGTCGAATATGGCGTGGCCAAGCAGTTGCTGGCCGACCCGTCCGACCAGGTGGAAGTGCCCGGGCTGGGCGACCGCAGCCCCCGGATGCTGTCCAAGCAGGCGCTGGCCGGTGTGATCGAACCGCGCGTCGAGGAAATCTTTTCGCTGGTGCACCAGGTCATCCGCGAGAGCGGGTATGAGGAACTGTTGTCCTCCGGCATCGTGCTGACCGGCGGATCGGCCGTCATGCCCGGCATGGTGGAACTCGCCGAGGACATTTTCCTGAAACCCGTCCGGCGCGGCCTGCCCACCTATTCGGGTGCCCTTTACGACATGGTCGCCAACCCGCGTTCGGCCACCGTCATGGGGTTGCTGGAGGAGGCTCGGCTGTCGCGCACCCGGGGTTTCAAGGCCGCACAGCAGGCGGGCTCGGTACAAACCCTGCTCGGCCGGGTCAAGGATTGGTTCATGGGGAATTTCTGACCCCTAAAAAACCAGAAAAAAGTGTTTCAGCAACTAGTCAACATTCATGTGCCCGAGGCACAATTGCAGTAGGAGGTTTGATATGCCCATCGAGATGATCGAAGAGTTTGACCAAGGCACCCAAATCAAGGTGATCGGGGTCGGTGGTGGCGGTGGCAACGCGGTCGACCACATGATCGCCCAGGGCGTTCAAGGCGTTGAGTTCATCTGCGCGAATACCGACGCGCAGGCGCTCAACCGCTCCAAGGCCGACCAATTGCTGCAACTCGGCTCCACCGGCCTGGGCGCTGGTGCCAAACCCGAAATGGGCAAGGCCGCCGCCGAGGAAGCCGAATCCCGCATCCGCGAATCCATCGCGGGCGCCAATATGCTGTTCATCACCGCCGGCATGGGCGGCGGTACCGGCACGGGCGCCGCACCGGTGATTGCCCGCGTCGCCAAGGAAATGGGCATCCTGACCGTTGGCGTGGTCACCAAGCCGTTCGAATTCGAAGGCGGCCGGCGCGCCAAGGCGGCGGACTCCGGTCTCGCCGAACTCGAAGCCAATGTCGACTCGCTGATCGTCGTGCTCAACGACAAGCTGCTCGATGTGCTGGGCGACGACGTCACCCAGGACCAGGCCTTCGCGCACGCCAATGACGTGCTGAAGAATGCCGTTGGCGGCATTTCCGACATCATCCACATCCCGGGCCTCGTCAACGTCGACTTCGAAGACGTCAAGACCGTGATGAGCGAGCCGGGCAAGGCCATGATGGGCACGGCCCAGGCCACCGGCCCGGACCGCGCCACCAAGGCCGCCGAAGCGGCCGTCGCCTGCCCGCTGCTGGAGGGCATCGACCTCTCCGGCGCCCGTGGCGTGCTGGTGCTGATCGCCGCGAGCCGCGCCAACTTCAAGCTGAGCGAGTCGCGCAACGCGATGAACGCGATCAAGCGTTATGCCTCCGAAGACGCGCACATCATCTACGGCACCGCCTACGACGAGAGCCTCGGCGACGCCCTGCGCGTGACCGTCATCGCCACCGGCCTGACCGCCGGCCGGGCCCGCCAGCAGGCGCCGCTGCAGGTCGTGCAGACCCAGCAGGTCGTGCGCAACGGCACCGACGGCATGCCGGTGCTGACGCAGGCCGTGGCCATGGCCACGCCCACGCCGGGCCAGCAGGCCAATGTCGGCCTGGGCCTGGGCGACTTCGCCAATGCCAACGTGCCGAGCGTGTGGCGCCACGGCCGGTCGGGCAGCGCGGCGGCCAAGGTCGAGGCCCTGTCGTCCAACGGCATGGACGAAATCGAGATCCCGGCCTTCCTGCGCAAGCAGGCCGACTGATCGCCAGCACCTCGCGCGCTGCTGCAGGGGCGAACCGCGCGGTTCGCCCTTTTGCTTTTGCGGCGGCCGGCTGAACGGTCATCTTCACCGGCCTGAGTGGCATTCCATCGCCTGGAGCCCGTGTGCCCCTGTGGCATGCTCGCGCCCCATGTCGATGCCCCCCAAGAAATAGCCGGGATGCCTGCGTTGTCCGCCCTCCTGCGCTGGGTGCTGACGGCCCTGCTGGTCGTCGCCTGTACCGTGGCGCAGGCCCAACGGCTGCCGCAGCCGACCGCTGATGTGTCCGCCGACGAAGCCACGCCGGCCTCGCTGGCGACGAGCGCGTGGACGCGCGCCGATCTCGACGCCTGGTGGTCGGCCCTGCGCCGCCACGCCGTGCGGGGGGGCGACAGGCTCGACCTGCCCGCTGCGCTCTTGCCTCCCGCGTCCGACAGCGCCTGGCGACCCGTGGTGCTGCCCGACGTGCGGGATCGCCCGGGCGCAGCCCGGGTCACGCAGGAGGGCTTCGAGATGCGCTGGTACCGGCTGCATGTGGCGGCGGGTGACGAACAACCGATGGCGCTCTACATCCCCCGCCTCGTCACGCTGTCGGCTGCGGTGCTGATGCGAACCGAGAGCGGCTGGACGCCCTTGCTGGACAACCAGCGCAGCGAACGGGAGCAGTGGGTGCAGCCGCTGTGGCTGCCGCTGCCGGGCGCGGACCAGCGGGGGCTGGATCTGGTCGTGGCCTTGCCGGTGCCGGCGGGCAGCTACCACGTCGTGTCACGTTTCTGGGTGGGGCCGCGCGACGTGCTGGAGAAGCGCTGGGCCTGGCGCGTGCGCGCCCAGAACGGCCTGCCGCAGGCCGTCAGCCTGACCCTGCTCGTGCTCGGCGCCTTCGCCCTGATGCTCTGGCTGCGGCGCCCCGAGGAGGCCATCTACGGCCTGTTCGCCCTCGGGGCTGCCGCCTGGATGGTGCGCAACCTGCACTACTACGTGACCCTGCCGAGCACGCCGGTGGCGCAGGACTGGTTCTGGTGGGCCACGCATGCGTCGATGGCGTGGGTCATGCTCACTGCGCTGCTGTACGCGCTGCGCTTTGCACGCGGTCGGCGCCGCGGCCTGGAGTGGCTGCTGACGATCAACGTGGTGCTGGTCAGTGTGATCAGCATGCCGCTGTGGCTGCGCCAATGGGACATGGTCGTGCTGCAGTACGCGGTGACCGCCGTGGTGGCGGCCGTCGGCACGGCCTGGGTGACGTGGCTGGCCTGGCGTGAGGATCGACCGGAACTCAGGGTCATGGCCTTGGCCTTGAACCTGGGCGTGGCGCTGGGCGTGCACGATCTCGCGGTGCTGGCCGGCTGGGCGTGGCAGGAGCAGTTCTTCCTGATGCCCTTCGCGACGCTGGCGGTGATGCTGAGCTTTCTGTACGCCGTGCAGCGCCGTTACGTCGGCGCCGTGGAGCAGGTCAAGGCCGAGAACAGCCAGCTGCAGGAAGACCTCGACGAGCAGGTGTCCGTGATGCAGGCCCAGAACGCGCAGCTGCGCGAGGTCGAGCGCCAGCAGGCCCTGTTGCTGGAGCGCCAGCGCATCATGGCCGACATGCACGACGGCCTGGGCTCGGCGCTGCTGTCGGCGCTGGTGGCGATGGAGCAGGGCAGCATGTCGCACGAGCAGTGCGTGGAGGTGCTGCGCGAATGCGTGGACGACCTGCGCCTGGTCATCGACTCGCTCGAACCAGTCGGCCACGACCTGGTCTCGCTGCTCGCCACGATGCGCTATCGCCTGGGCAAGCGGCTGCAGACCGGCGGCCTCAAGCTCGACTGGGACGTGCAGGATCTGCCCACGCTGCCATGGCTGGAGCCGCCTGACGCACTGCACGTGCTGCGGCTCATGCAGGAGGCGCTGAACAACGTGCTCAAGCATGCCCGCGCCAGCCGCGTGCGCATGGTCACGCGGCACCACGGTAGCTATGTCGAGATCCGCGTGGAGGACGATGGCGCCGGCTTCGACCTTCAGACCATCCAGCACGGCCGCGGCCTGAAGAGCCAGATCAAGCGGGCTCAGCGTCTGGGCGGCAAGCTCCGCATCGATTCCACGCCCGGCCATGGCACACGGCTATCGCTGCGATTGCCCGTCGAACGAAAGACCTAGGGTTGTTCCTGGGACAATCCCGGCATGGTCAAGCAACGCACCCTCAAGTCCATCACGCGTGCCGTCGGCGTCGGTATCCACAGCGGGCAGAAGGTCGAACTGACGCTGCGCCCGGCGCCCCCTGACACCGGCATCGTGTTCCGCCGCGTGGACCTGTGCCCGCCGGTGGACATCCCGGTCGGCGTGACGTCGGTGAGCGACACCCGCATGGCCACGACCATCAGCCCGGGCGGCGACCCGGGCGGCCCCAAGGTGCAGACGATCGAGCACCTGCTGTCGGCCTGTGCCGGGCTGGGCCTGGACAACCTCGTCATCGACATCAACGCCGACGAAGTGCCCGTGCTGGACGGGTCTGCCGCGAGCTTCGTCTTCCTGCTGCAGTCCGCCGGCATCGTCATGCAGGATGCGCCCAAGCGCTTTCTGAAGGTGAAGAAGCCGGTCGAGGTGCGTCAGGGCGAGGGCAAGAAGCTGATGTGGGCGCGCCTGGAGCCGCACCACGGCTACACGCTGAGCTTCGAGATCGAATTCGACAACCCCGCCGTGGCCGCCACCGGCAGCCAGTTCGTCTTCGACATGGGCTCGGGCCTGTACAAGAAGGAGATTGCCCGCGCGCGAACCTTCGGCATGACGTCCGACATCGACGTCATGCGCTCCCGTGGGCT
The DNA here is from genome assembly GCA_003963005.1 of Burkholderiales bacterium. Taxonomy (GTDB): domain Bacteria; phylum Pseudomonadota; class Gammaproteobacteria; order Burkholderiales; family Burkholderiaceae_C; genus Pelomonas. Next base: position 17,241 of record RXJW01000004.1, on the reverse strand, counting down.
GACCCTCGGCGGCTCGATGGACAACGCCATCGTCGTGGATGACTACAAGGTGCTCAATGCCGACGGCCTTCGCTATGACGACGAGTTCGTGAAGCACAAGATCCTGGACGCCATCGGCGACATGCAGGTCGCCGGCATGCCGCTCTTGGCGGCCTACACGTCGTTCAAGGGCGGCCACGCGCTGAACAACAAGCTGCTGCGCGCGCTGCTGGCGGACGACTCGGCCTACGAGGTGGTCACCTTCGATGACACGCGTGCGGCGCCCAAGGGCTTTGCCGAACTTGCCCCCGCCTGGTAAGCCATGCTGATCGCGCGCCTCGTCATCGGCCTGCTGCTGTTTGCGGCCGTCGTGTGCTTTGCGCTGTCCATCGCCACCGGCCAGGTCCGCTGGCGGCGCATCGGCCTCGTCATCGTGAAGTGGACGCTGATCGCGGGCCTCGCGTTCTTCGGCGTGCTGATCCTGGAACGCCTGGCCGTTCTGCTGTGACGGGCGTCACGCCCGGCTGGCCCTTCCCCTTGGCTTGCGGGGATGGCAGCCAGCGCCAAGTTGCTCAGAATGTAAGCACGGTCGCCATTTGCAACATGGCGACCCAGCCCGGCTTCATCACCGGGTGCCACGCGTGGAGATGGCCGGGGGGCCGGGGAAACGTGCTGGTTTGGAAAGAGAGAGATCGTTGAAGTAGCTTGAGGCCGCTCCGCCCGGGGCGGCCTTCTTTTTTGTGTCAGGCCGCCAGGTAGCGACGGCGCAGGTGGGCCTCGAAATGCGCCGGGTTCAGCGGCTCGCCGCTCGCCCGTTGCACCAGTTCCGGCGTTTCGTAGCGGCTCGCCGTGCGCCAGATGTGCGTCGACAGCCAGTCGAACACGCCGCCCAAATCGCCGGCGGCAATCTGCTCGTCCAGCTTGGGCTGCCCGGCCCGCATCGTGGCAAACCACTGCGCAGCGTACATGGCACCCAGCGTGTAGCAAGGGAAGTAGCCGAACAGTCCTGCCGGCCAGTGCACGTCCTGCATCGGGCCGTCCTTGAAGTTGCCGCGGGTGTCCAGGCCGAGCAGTTCGGCCATCTTGCCGTCCCACAGTGCGGGGATGTCATCCACTTCCACGTCACCTTCGATGAGCGCGCGTTCGATGTCGAAGCGCAGCAAGATGTGGGCGGGATAGGTCACTTCGTCAGCGTCCACGCGGATGAACCCCGGCTGTACGCGGGTCAACAGCCTGTGCAGGTTGTCCGGTTCGAAGGCCGGCTGAGGGCCGAAGTGCTGGGCCAGCAGCGGCGACAGCAGCTTCGCGAACGCGGGGTGGCTGCCGAGCTGCATCTCGAAGGACAGGCTCTGGCTCTCGTGGATGCCCATCGAGCGGGCGCGGGCCACAGGCTGGCCCAGCAGCTCACGCGGCAGGCCCTGCTCGTAGCGGCCGTGACCGGTTTCATGGATGACGCCCATCAGCGCCGGCAGGAAGTCGTCCTCGCGGTAGCGCGTCGTCATGCGCACATCCTCGGGCACGCCGCCACAGAAGGGGTGGGTGCTCTCGTCCAGTCGGCCAGCGCTGAAGTCGAAGCCCATCAGCCGCATGGCATCCAGCCCGAGCGCCTTCTGTGCGTCGGTCGGGAAGGGGCCGACGGGCTGGATGACGGTCTCGTGCGACTGCTTGGCGATGACGTCGCGGATCAGGCCCGGCAGCCACTGGCGCAGCGGTGCGAAGGCGCGTTCCACGTCGGCACTGCGCATGCCCGGCTCGTACTGGTCGAGCAGGGCGTCGTACTTCGACAGCCCGCTGCTCTGTGACAGGTACTCGGCCTCCTGTCGCGCGATGGCCAGCACCTCGCGCAGGTTCGGCGCGAAGCCCGTCCAGTCGTTGGCCTGGCGCTGGCCGCGCCACGCATGCTCGCAGCGGTTGTTGGCCAGGCTCTTCGCCTCCACCAGCGCCTGCGGCAACGCATTGGCGGCGCGCCAGGCGCGGCGGATTTCGCGCAGGTTGGCACGTTGGGCGTCGTCGAGCGCTTCGGCCGCGGCGGCGTCAAGCAGGCCCGGCAGGGCAGGGTCGGTGGCCAGTTGGTGCAGCAGACCGTCCATCTCGGCCAGGGCCAGGCTGCGTGCTTCGTTGCCGCTGGGCGGCATGTTGGCCGCCTGGTCCCACTGGGCGATGGCCTGGAGGTGTGCCAGGCGATGCAGGCGTTGCTGGCGGGCGGTCAGGTCGAGGTAGGCGGGCGTGTTCATGTCAACCAGGTTTCCGGGATGAGCCACAGCAGGGCGGCGGTGTAGAGAACGAAGCGCAGGAACTTGCCCAGCGCCATCCAGCCCACGCAGGGCCAGAAAGGGAGTTTCAGCCATCCGGCGACGGCGCACAGCGGATCGCCGACGATGGGCAGCCAGCTCAGCACGCAGGCCTTGGGGCCGAAGCGCTTCAGCCAGGCCAGCGCCCGCGGGTTGGGCGGTTCGCGGTGGCGGACGGCCTCGACGGCCTTCTCGGCCCCGTAGCCCATCCACCAAGACGTCACGCCGCCGAGCGTGTTGCCGACGGTGGCCACTGCGATCACCGGCCAGAACAGTCCCGGGTCGGCCTTGACGACCAGGAACACGGCCGGCTCCGAACCCAGCGGGAGCAAGGTGGCGGAGATGAAGGCGATGACGAAGACGGCGACCAGCCCGACCTGCGGCACGGCCAGCGTGTCCAACAGGTGGCTGATGAACTGCGAGAGCCAAAGTTCCATGGCTGCATTGTGCGGGGCCGCCAAAGCCGTTCGGGGCGGGTGGCTACAATCCCGCCTCTTTTTTGAGCAGACCTTCGTGCACCTCGGCCCCCACCTCCTCCCCAACCGGCTCTTCGTGGCGCCGATGGCAGGGGTGACGGACCGGCCTTTCCGGCAGCTCTGCCGTCGCCTCGGTGCCGGCTATGCGGTCAGCGAGATGGTGACGTCGCGCAAGGAGCTGTGGGGCAGCCTCAAGACGTCCCGCCGCGCCGACCACACCGGCGAGCCCGGGCCGATCGCCGTGCAGATCGCCGGCACCGATGCTGCCATGATGGCTGAGGCCGCCGCCTACAACATCGACCGCGGCGCGCAGATCATCGACATCAACATGGGTTGCCCGGCCAAGAAGGTCTGCAACAAGTGGGCGGGCTCCGCGCTGATGCGCAACGAGGCGCTGGCGCTGGAGATCGTGGAGGCCGTGGTGGCGGTGTGCGCGCCGCGCGGCGTGCCCCTCACGCTGAAGATGCGCACCGGCTGGAGCGCCGAGGAGCGCAATGCCATGCGCCTGGCGCGGGCGTTCGAGTCGGCCGGCATCGCGATGCTGACCATCCACGGGCGCACGCGCGAGCAGGGCTACAAGGGCCTGGCCGAGTACGACACGATTGCCGCCGTCAAGACAGCGCTGACCATCCCGGTCGTCGCCAACGGCGACATCGATTCCCCCGAGAAGGCCCGCGACGTGCTGGCCTACACCCGGGCCGATGCGCTGATGATCGGCCGTGCGGCTCAGGGGCGCCCGTGGATCTTTCGCGAGGTGGCGCATTTCCTGGCGACCGGTGAGCATCTGCCTGCGCCCACCGTCGCCGAGGCCCGCGACGTGCTCACCGAGCACCTGCACGACCACTACGGCCTGTACGGCGAACTCAGCGGCGTGCGCAGCGCCCGCAAGCACATCGGCTGGGCCGTGCGCGGCCTGCCCGGCGGCGAGGCCTTTCGCCAGCACATGAACACCCTGGAGCGCTGCGACCAGCAGTTGCAGGCGCTCCGCGACTGGTTCGACGACCTCGGCCAGACCTTTGACCGGCTGCCGCCCCCCGAGGCCGCCAACGATGACGACGCCCAGGCCGACGACGCCTGCGCGGCATGACGAACGGATCGCCATGAGCGCCCAGAAGAACACACCGCCCAACCCCATCGACGCCTGCGTGCGCGACAACCTCGAAGCCTTCTTCCGTGACCTGGACGGGCAGGAGCCGCATTCCATGCACGAGATGCTGATCAAGCTCGTCGAGAAGCCGCTGTTCGAGATCGTCATGCGCGAGGCCGGCGGCAACCAGAGCAAGGCGGCGCAATGGCTGGGCATCAACCGCAACACGCTGCGCCGCAAGCTGACCGATCACAATCTTTAACCCTTTGTGGGTCGGACCTGCGAGCACCGCGAGCAGCTCGGACCCCAACTGATCAACACCATGGCACTCACTGCACTCCTCTCCGTTTCTGACAAGACCGGCATCCTCGAATTCGCCAGGGAGCTGCATGCCCTCGGCACGAAGCTGCTGTCCACCGGCGGCACGGCCAAGCTGCTGGCCGACCACGGCCTGCCCGTCACCGAGGTGGCCGAGCACACCGGCTTCCCGGAGATGATGGACGGCCGCGTCAAGACCTTGCACCCCAAGATCCACGGCGGCCTGCTGGCCCGCGGTGACCTGCCCGAGCACGTGGCGGCGATGGCGCAGCACGGCATCACGCGCATCGACATCCTGGCCGTCAACCTCTACCCGTTCGAGGCCACGGTGGCCAAGCCCGGCTGCACGCTGGAAGACGCCATCGAGAACATCGACATCGGCGGCCCCGCCATGGTGCGCAGTGCGGCCAAGAACTGGAAGGACGTCACCGTGCTGACCGACGCCGCCCAGTACGACACGGTGCTCGACGAACTCAAGGCCCAGGGCAAGACGAGCGACAAGACCCGCTTCGCCTGCTCGGTGGCGGCGTTCAACCGCATCGCCCAGTACGACGCGGCCATCAGCAACTACCTGTCCGCGCTGAACGAGGACGGCACGCTGGGCGAGTACCCGGCGCAGATGAATTCGACCTTCGTGAAGGTGCAGGACCTGCGCTACGGCGAGAACTCCCACCAGACCGCCGCGCTCTACCGCGACCTGTTCCCCGCCCCGGGCTCGCTGGTGACGGCCCAGCAGCTGCAGGGCAAGGAGCTGAGCTACAACAACATCGCCGATGCCGATGCGGCCTGGGAATGCGTGAAGAGCTTCGACACGCCGGCCTGCGTCATCGTCAAGCATGCCAACCCCTGCGGCGTCGCCGTGGCGGGCACGGCAGCCGAGGCCTACAGCAAGGCCTTCAAGACCGACCCGACCAGCGCCTTCGGCGGCATCATCGCCTTCAACCGCGAGGTGGATGGCGCGGCCGCGCAGCTCGTGGCCAAGCAGTTCGTCGAGGTGCTGATGGCGCCGTCGTTCAGCGCCGAGGCGCTGGAGGTCTTCAAGGGCAAGGTCAATGTGCGCCTGCTGCAGATCGCGCTGCCGCCCGGCGGCCCGCGCCCCTGGGATCAGGGCCGCAACCTCGGCGACAGCAAGCGCGTCGGCTCGGGCCTGCTGCTGCAGACGGCCGACAACCACTTCCTCAAGCGTGAAGACCTGAAGGTCGTCACGGCGCTGCAGCCCTCGGCGCAGCAGCTCGACGACCTGATGTTCGCCTGGACCGTGGCCCAGTACGTCAAGAGCAACGCCATCGTCTTCTGCGGTGGCGGCATGACCCTGGGCGTGGGGGCTGGCCAGATGAGCCGCCTGGACTCCGCCCGCATCGCCTCCATCAAGGCGCAGCACGCGGGCCTGACGCTGCAGGGCTCGGCGGTGGCGAGCGACGCCTTCTTCCCGTTCCGCGACGGCCTGGATGTGCTGGCCGATGCCGGCGCGACCTGCGTCATCCAGCCCGGTGGCTCCGTGCGTGACGACGAGGTCATCGCCGCGGCCAACGAGCGCGGCATCGCGATGGTCTTCACGGGGGTGCGGCATTTCCGGCATTGATGTGAGCCCCCGGGCCAGCGGGTACGCTGGCCCGCCCCCCGAGGGGGCGGCGATGCTCGCGGGGGTGACCCCGCTCGCACATCGCCATGGCGGGCCGGCTTGGGGCGGCCCGGCGCTCGGCCCGTGGGGCGAGGGGTGTCACGCAGGCGACTAGACGCAATCCTCTAGTCAAGGGCCTCCCCCGATGGAGGGGCATCCGGATGGGCGTAGCCTCGGTGCATCGATAAGAAGACCCGGAGACAGCCCATGGACCTCGCGCTGCAGGAACGCCTGCATCTGGCGCTGACGGCGCAGCGACGCGCCTTCGAGACGGAGCGCATGCCCAGCCATGCGGTGCGGCGCGACCGCCTGGAGCGGCTGCTCGCGCTGACGCGGCAACATGGCGAGGCACTCGCCGCTGCCATGGCGCAGGACTTCGGGCATCGCGCCCGGCAGGAATGTCTGCTGGCCGACCTGTTCACCGTCGAAGCCGGTGCCCGGCATGCGATCAAGCGCCTGCGCCGCTGGACGAAGCCGCGACGCGTCGAGACGCCGCTGCACTTCCTGCCCGCGCGCAACGTGCTGATGCGCCAACCGCTCGGCGTCGTGGGCATCGTCTCGCCCTGGAACTACCCCTACTACCTCGCCATGGCACCCGCCGTGGCGGCGCTCGCGGCGGGCAACCGCGTGCTGATCAAGCCCTCGGAGTTGACGCCAGCCACCAGCGAGCTGATGGCCCAACTGGTGGCCGAGTATTTCGCGCCGGAGGAAATGCTCGTCATCACCGGCGACGCCGAGGTCGGCAAGGCCTTCACCGGGCTTCCCTTCGATCACCTGTTCTTCACCGGCTCCACGCCGGTCGGGCGTGTCGTCGCCCAGGCGGCGGCCAAGAACCTCGTGCCCGTCACGCTGGAGCTGGGCGGCAAGTCACCGGCCATCGTCGACCGCAGCGCCGATCTTGCGTTGACCGCGTCGCGGCTGGCTTTCGGCAAGCTCTTCAACGCCGGCCAGACCTGTGTCGCGCCCGACTACCTGCTCGTGCCGCGCGACCTCGCCGAGCCGCTGGCGCAGCGCCTGCTGGCCGAGATGCGGCGCCTGTACCCCACCATCGCCGGGAATGCCGACTACACCAGCATCGTGTCGCCGCGGCACTTCGCGCGCCTGCAGGGTCTCATCGACGACGCAACCCAGCGCGGCGCCCGCGTGCTGCGCAGCCATGTCGACCAGCCGGATGACCGACGCCTCGTGCCCGCGCTGCTGCTGGACGTGCCGCTCGATGCGACCGTCATGCAGGAAGAAATCTTCGGCCCGCTGCTGCCCATCGTGCCCTACGACCGCATCGAGGACGCGCTCGAGCACGTCAACCGCGGTGACCGGCCGCTGGCGCTGTACTGGTTCGGCCGGGACAGTGCAGCGCGCGACCGCGTCATGCGCGAGACCCACGCCGGTGGTGTGACCGTCAACGATTGCCTCTGGCACTTGGGCCAGGAGGAGCAGCCCTTCGGCGGCGTCGGCGCCAGCGGCATGGGCGCCTACCACGGCGAGTGGGGCTTCCGCACCTTCAGCAAGGAAAAGCCGCTCTTCATCCAGTCGCGCTTCGCCGGCACGCGGCTCTTCCAGCCGCCCTACGGCGCCACGTTCGAGCACCTGCTCGGCCTCCTCAAGCGCATCATCTGAGCCTGCCATGACCGACATTCCCCGCTTCGACGAATCCCACGACGTCATCATCATCGGCGCCGGCTCCTCCGGTTCGGCTCTGGCCGGCCGCCTGAGCGAAGACCCGGGCACGAGCGTGCTCGTGCTGGAGGCCGGTGCCGACGTCAACAACTGGCTCGGCAACGTGCCCACGGCCGCCGTGCTGATGGTGCCGAGCAAGCTGCACAACTACGCCTTCGAAACCGTGCCGCAGCCGGGCCTGAACGGCCGCCGCGGCTACGTGCCGCGCGGCAAGATGCTGGGCGGCTCGTCGGGCATCAATGCGATGGTCTACATCCGCGGCCAGCGCGAGGACTACGACGCCTGGGCGGCGCTTGGCAACAGCGGCTGGGGCTGGAACGACGTGCTGCCGCACTTCATCAAGAGCGAGGGCAACGACAGTTTCGGTGCGCCACTGCACGGCCAGGCCGGCCCGCTCAAGGTGAGCCAGTTGCGCAGCGACAACCCGTTGAAGGACGCCTGGGTGGCCGCAGGCCGCGAGGCGGGTCACGTGATCAACGCCGACTTCAACGGCGAGTCCCAGGAAGGCATCGGCATCTACCAGGTCACGCAGGACCGCGGCGAACGTTGCAATGCAGCGCGCGCCTACCTGCGCCCGCATCTGCAACGTCCCAACCTGCGCGTGACGCCGAACGCCCAGGTTCAGCGCATCCTGTTCGACGGCCGCCGTGCGATCGGCGTCGAAGTGAAGCTGGGCGGCCAGACGCGGCGGCTGCAGGCGCGCCGCGAGGTCGTGCTCGCTGCCGGCGCCATCCAGTCCCCGCAGTTGCTGATGCTGTCCGGCGTGGGCGACGCGGCCCAACTGCAGGCCCACGGCATCGAGGTGCGCCACCACCTGCCGGGCGTCGGCGCCAACCTGCAGGATCACCCCGACTACGTCTTCGGTCTGCACAGCAAGAGCCTCGACAGCTTCGGCATCTCGGCGGGCGGTGGCCTGGCCTTCTGGCGCGCGGTGAAGCGCTACCGCCAGGAACGGCGCGGCATGCTGACGAGCAACTTCGCCGAGGGCGGCGGTTTCCTGCGCACCTCGGCGGACCAGTCGCGGCCCGACGTGCAGCTCCATTTCGTCGTGGCGGCCGTGCAGGACCACGCCCGCAAGCTGAGCCTCGGCCACGGTCTGTCCTGCCACGTCTGCCTGCTGCGGCCCAAGAGCCGCGGCACGGTCACGCTGGCATGCCGCGAGGTGGGTGCGGCGCCCCGCATCGACCCGGCCTTCCTCCAGCATCCGGATGACGTGGCGCAGATGGTGGCCGGCTTCAAGATGACGCGCCAGATCCTCAACCAGCCTTCGCTGCGCGCCCACTGGACGCAGGAGATGTGGGGCGCCGATGTCCACAGCGATGCCGACATCGAGGCCCTGCTGCGCCAGCGCGTGGACACGATCTACCACCCGGTGGGCACCTGCAAGATGGGCGTGGACGCGATGGCCGTGGTGGACCCGCAGCTGCGCGTGCACGGGCTGCAGGGCCTGCGCGTGGTGGACGCGTCCATCATGCCCAACCTCGTCAGCGGCAACACCAACGCGCCCGCGATGATGATCGGCGAGAAGGCCGCGCAGATGATGCAGGCGGCGGCGCGCGAACCCGAGGCGGCGGTCATGCTGGCCCAGGCCGCCTGAGCATGATCCTGGAGATCGCCCAGCTGGAAGTGGCGCCGCCGCGCCAGACCGAGTTCGAGGCGGCCTTCGCCGAGGCGCAGGCGATCATCGCGTCGATGCCGGGCTACCTGGGCCACGAGTTGCAGCGCTGCCTGGAGCGCGCCGGGCACTACATGCTGCTGGTGCGCTGGACGACGGTCGAGGCCCACGAGCTGGGCTTCCGGCAATCGGCGGGTTACCAGCGCTGGCGGGCGCTGCTGCATCACTTCTACGACCCGTTCCCGACGGTGCTGCACTACGCCGCGGTGGCGGGCCCGGGGCTGGCGCCCGGCTGACGGCATGCGGTGCGAAGATGCGCGGCGTTGTCCCACCGCGCCGACCGATGACGCCCGCTGCCCAGATCCGCCTTGCCCACGCTGACGATGCCCGCTCGCTGGCCCGGTTCGCGGCCCAGGCCTTCACCGACACCTACCGCGACCTGGACAACGCCCAGGACATTGCGGACTACTGCGCCGAGCACTTCCAGCCGGGCGTGCTGGCCGACGTGCTGGGCGACCCCGCCTGCACGACCTTCCTCGCTCACGTGGCCGGCCAACTGGCGGGTTATGCCATCGTGCGGGACAAGCAGCCGCCTCCCTGCGTCAGCGGCCCGGCCGTGCAGCTCTGGCGGCTTTACCTCGATCAGCGCTTCATCGGCCAGCGGCTCGGTGCACGGCTGTTGCAGCAGGCCCAGGCCGAAGCCCGCCGGCGTGGGGCGACCACGCTGTGGCTTGGCGTGTACGACCGCAACGTGCGCGCGATCGAGTTCTACCGGCGCTTCGGCTTCACGCAGGTGGGCGTGAGCGAGTTCCTGTTCGGCGGCGTGCTGTACGCCGATCCGGTCTACGCCGCACCGGTACCGCCGGCGGCGGCCTGACGGCGCGGGCACGGCGGCGGCGCCTGTCCTGGAGCTGGCGCCAGCCTGTCGTCACGAGGCGCACCTCTTGAAACGCGACGGCCAGGCGCCAGATCCGCGGAGCAAAATGTCTGCAGGCCGCCCGCTCGGGCGGGCTGCCGTGGCTTGAGGAGAAGGCGATGAAGTTTCCCCGTGTGCTGTTGATGTGCGTGGCGCTGCTGTCGGCGCTGTGGCTCGGTGCGGCGCAGGCGTTGCCCAATGTCGACGAGGTGCAGGCCGCCACGCAGCGCGGCGACTACGCAGCCGCCGAGAAGATGATGCGCGAGGTCGTGGGCGCCAAGCCCGACAGCGCCCGCGCGCACTACGTGCTGGCCGAGATCCTCGCGCACGAGCGCAAGTTCGCGGAGGCCCGCGAGCACGCCAGCCGTGCGCGCACGCTCGACCCCGCCCTCAAGTTCACCGACCCCGCCAAGTTCAGTGCCTTCGAGCAGCTGCTGCAGCGTCAGCAGGGCAGCCCGGCCGCCTTGCAGGCGCCTGCCGTGGTGAGCCCGGCGGCCCCGCCGGTGCGTGCGGCCCCGGTCGAACGCAGCGAGTCGGGCGGCGTGCCCGTCTGGCTGCTGGTCGGCGGCGTCGTGGTCTTCATCGCACTGGCCGTGCGCTGGATGCGCAATCGCACGCTGGCACAGGGTCAGCCGCAGCCGGCCTATGCCGGCGGCTACGGTGCGGCGCCGGGCGGCTATGGCCTCGGTGGCGTGCCGCCCACGGCGGGCTCGGGCGGCCCGGGCTTGATGGGTGTCGGCCTGGCGGCCGCAGGTGGCGTCGCGGCCGGCATGCTGGCGGAGCGTCTGCTGCATGGCGATCATGCCGACCATGACGAACGCAGCCTGCCGCGCGACAGCGGCGGTGGGGGGCTCGTGCCGGGCAGTTTCGGCGGCGATGCCGGCAGCGCGGCCGACGACCTCGCGCAGCGCGGCATCGACTTCGGCAGCGGCGACGGCTGGGACAACAGCAGCGATTCCGGCGGCGGCAGCAACGATTGGTGAGCCCCGGCGGCAGCCGGTTCGGTGCTGGCGCGGGGCCGCGATAATCCGGCCCCATGACGCTCGCCGCCTTCACCGGCCAGTTGCTCGCCTTCATCGCCCGACTCATCACGGGCGCGCAGGGCCACTGGAAGGGCTGCCCGCCAAAAGCTGAGCAGCGCATCTACATCGCCAACCACCAGAGTCACTTCGACCTCGTCCTGATCTGGGCGGCCTTTCCGCATGAGCTGAGGGCGTCCACGCGCGCCATCGCGGCCCGTGACTACTGGACCAAGAGTGCGTTCCGGCGCTGGCTGACGACCGAGGTGTTCAATGCCATCTACGTCAGCCGCACCCGCAGCAATCCCGACGAAGACCCGCTGGAGCCGCTGGTCGAGGCCCTGGCCAACGGGGACTCCCTGGTGATCTTTCCCGAGGGCACGCGCTCCAGCAAGGGCAATCCGATGCCGTTCAAGAGCGGCATCTACCACCTCGCCGAGCAGTTCCCGCACGTGCAGCTGATCCCGACATGGATCGACAACGTGCAGCGCGTGATGCCCAAGGGCGAGGTCGTGCCCGTGCCCATCCTGTGTACCGTCACCTTCGGCGCGCCGCTGCAATTGCTGCCGGGCGAGAGCAAGGCCGACTTCCTCTGCCGGGCCCGTGAGGCCGTCATGGAGCAGCGGCCCAATCCGCTGGCCGTGGCCCAGCCGGTGGAGGCCGACTGATGGTGGCCTGGCTCAAGCAACTGTCGTCGAGCGAGCAGGTGGCCCTGCTCTTCGTCGTGCTGTTCGGTTTCCTGACGCTGCTGACCGTCGGCCTGTTCCTGAACTCGCTGCGCGAGCGGGAGAGCGAAGACGAGCGTGTCGCGTCCCAGCTCACCTGGGAGCGCGTGCGACGTGACCTGCGGGCGGCCTGGATCGGCGGCTGCATGTTCTGGGTCGCCTGGATTTCCGGGCCGCTCGGTGCGACGCTGCTGTTCGCGCTGTTTTCCTTCCTGGCGCTGCGCGAGTTCATCACCCTCGTGCACACCCAGCGCAGCGACCACCGCACCTTGATCGTCGCGTTCTTCGTGCTGCTGCCGGTGCAATACATGATCTGCGGCACGCGCTTCTTCGACCTGTTCACGGTCTTCCTGCCCGTCTATGGGTTCCTGGCGCTGCCCATCGTCAGTGCACTGGCCGACGACCCGCGGGCCTTCCTGGAGCGCAATGCCAAGATCCAGTGGGGTGTGATGGTGTGCGTCTACGGCCTGAGCCACGCGCCGGCCCTGCTGCTGCTGGACTTCCCCGACTACACCGGTCGCGGCGCCTTCCTGCTGTTCTTCCTCGTGATGGTGGTGGCGTCCTCGCAGATCGCGCAGGAGATCGCCACCCGCACGCTGCGCCGCCGCCCCGTGGCGCGGCGCATCAGCCGCAGCTTCTCGATGCGGGCCTGGTGGATCGGCACGTTGACCGGCGCGCTGGCGGGCGTCTGCCTGTTCTGGATCACGCCCTTCAAGGCGGCCCAGGCGCTGGCCATGGCCTTCCTGACGGCGGGGGCGGCCGGGTTTGGCGGCCTCGTCATGAAGGCGCTCAAGAAGGACGCCGGCGTGCGCTATTGGGGCAACCGCAGCTCCATCACCGGCGCGGTCGGCTTGCTGGACCGCATCGCGGTGCTGTGCTTTGCGGCACCCGTGCTGTTCCACTCGGTGCGCTGGTACTTCCAGTTACCCCTGGGCTACCGCTGATGCGCATCCTCGGCATCGACCCCGGGCTGCAGACCACCGGCTTCGGTGTCATCGACGCCGACGGCCCGCGCCTGGCCTACGTCGCCAGCGGCACGATCAAGACCAGCGGTGTGGCCACGGGTGACCTGCCGGCCCGGCTCAAGATCCTGTTCGATGGCATCCGCGAGGTGGCAGCGCGCTACGAGCCGCAGTGCGCCGCCGTGGAAATCGTGTTCGTGAACGTGAACCCCCAATCCACCCTGCTGCTCGGCCAGGCACGGGGTGCGGCCCTGACGGCTCTCGTGTCGGCCGACCTGGCGGTGAGCGAATACACCGCGCTGCAGATGAAGAAGGCCATCGTCGGCCACGGTCACGCCAAGAAGGAGCAGGTCCAGGCCATGGTGCAGCGCTTGCTGAACCTGCCCGGCGTGCCCGGCAAGGATGCGGCCGACGCGCTTGGCCTGGCCATCATGCACGCCCATGCTCGGGTGAGCTTCGACGCGATGAGCCGCAGCACGACGCTGCAGCGGCGCCAGCACGCGCAGTTCAAGGGCGGCCGCACCTACTGACGTGCACGGCGCGCCGTTGGTTCACGAGGGGCGCTGCAGCGCCTGGCCGCGGCTCGTACCGACCGGGGTATCACGCCGGCTCGGTCGCGCGCGCGGCACCGCGGCATGATGCGAAGCATGTCTCCTGCGGTGCTGTTGATCGGGGTTCTAGCCTATTTCGTGCTGCTGTTGGGTTTGGCCCGGCAGGCATCCCGGGGGGCCGGGGCTGAGGGTTTCTACGTCGGCAGCCGTGCAAGCCCCTGGCCGGTGGTGGCGTTCGGCATGGTCGGCACCTCGCTGTCCGGCGTCACTTTCATCAGCGTGCCGGGCTCGGTGGCGACGAATGGCTTCACCTACCTGCAGGTCACGCTGGGGTATGTGGCGGGCTACGTCGCGATCGCCTTCGTGTTGCTGCCGCACTACCACCGGCTCGGTGTGTCGTCGATCTACGAGCTGCTGGAAGAACGCCTGGGCGGCAGCGCGCGGCGCCTGGGCTCGGCGTACTTCGTGCTGTCCCGCACGGTGGGGGCCACGGCCCGGCTGTACCTGGTCGTGCAGGTGCTGCACACGTTGATCCTCGCGCCGCTTGGCCTGCCGTTCGCCGCGGGTGCCCTGGTCGTGCTCGCGATGATCCTGCTCTACACCGTCGACGGCGGCGTGAAGGCGCTGGTGTGGACCGACACCCTGCAGACGCTCGGCATGTTGACGGGCCTGGCGGTGTGCACGGGGTTGCTCTGGCAATCCGATGCCTTCGCGCGGCTCGATGCTGCAGGGTTGCTGCGCGTGTGGGTGAGCGACCCGCTGTCGCGGGACTTCTCGGTGAAGTCACTCCTGGCGGGCGCCTTCATCACCATCGCGATGACGGGCCTGGACCAGGAGATGATGCAGAAGAGCCTGTCGGTCGCCCGGCTGCGTGACGCGCAGAAGAACCTGCTGCTGCTCGCCGGCCTGCTGGTGATCGTGATCGGTGCCTTCCTGCTGCTGGGCGGGTTGCTGACGCTCTACGCCCAGTCGGCAGGCCTCGCGGTGAAAGGCGATGCGCTGTTCCCGGCCGTGGTCATGCAGCACCTGCCGGCGTGGGTGCAGGCGGTGTTCGTGCTGGCCCTGGTGTCGGCCCTGCTGCCAAGTGCCGACGGTGCCCTCACGGCGCTCACGGCCAGCACCTGCCTGGACCTGCTGCGCCTGCCGCGCGAAGACGTGCGCAGCCGTCGCCGTGTCCACGTGGCGTTTGCCGCGTTGTTCCTGGCGCTGGTGCTGGGGTTCAAGGCCTTGGACAGCGCGAGCATGATCTATCTGATCCTCAAGCTGGCCGGGTACACCTACGGCCCGCTGCTTGGTGTGTTTGCGTTCGCCCTGTTCACGCCCCGGCCGGTGTCGGGGCGCGCCCTGCTCACGGTGAGCCTGGTCGCGCCGGTACTGTGCGCGGTGCTGGACCTCGGCCAGCCTTGGGGCGGCTACCAGATCGGGCTGGAGCTTCTGCTGCTGAACGGGCTGCTGACTTGGGCCGGCCTGGCTTGGGTGTCGCGTCGGAGTGTGGCAAGCTAGCCGGCATGCATGCCGTTGGAGACCCGCTCATGACCCGTGTTGAAGCCTTGCAGGCCGAGGCCGACAAACTGTCGGACTCGGATCGCACACGACTGCTGGAGCATCTCGTGGAGCGCCTGGAGCAGGACCCTGAGGTCGAAGCGGCGTGGGCTGATCTTGCGGCATCCCGGCAAGACGACCTCGCCGCCGGGCGCGTGGCGCCCGTACCGATGGATGCGGCGTTGGCTCGGTTGCAATCACGCTTCCCAGGTTGAACGTCCTGCTGCATCCGGCGGCCGAGCGCGACATCGAGGATGCCGCCGCGTTTTACGAGCAGGCCGCGTCACCCTTGCTGGCAGCCCGGTTCGTGCGGGAGTTCTGGCATGTCGCCAACTTGCTGCGAGAGCAGCCGCTGTTGGGTGTGCCAGGCCCCTGCGGGCGGCGCAGCTTCGGCCTGCGCGTGTTTCCTTACTCGGTGGTCTACGAGGTGTCGCCTGCCGCGATCACCGTGCTGGTGGTGAGACACCAGCGGCGCCACCCCGGAGTGGGACTGCGGCGGCGCTGAATCCTCCCGCTGAGCGCTGCAGCCGGCAAGTCGGCGACACTGACAGGCTGCATGCTCGCACCCGCCGTCTCCGCACCCACCACGCTCTCGTCGATGCTCGCCGCCTTCGTGCGCGAGCACTGGCGCGCCTATGCCACCGCGGGCCTGATGCTGAGCTGCATCGCGATGATGACCGTGTGGATCCCGCGCCAGGTCGGGCATGTCGTGGACGATCTCGTCGCGGGTCGCCTGCAGGGTGAGGCGCTGCTGCGGCAACTCGGCCTGCTTGTGCTGGCGGGCCTGGCCGTCTACCTGCTGCGCGCCGGTTGGCGGCTGACCTTGTTCAAGGCCTCGTTCCGGCTCGGCGCCCGGCTGCGCACGCGGCTGTTCGCTCGGCTCGCGCTGCAGTCGCCCACCTACTTCCAGGCGCAGCGCACCGGCGACCTGATGGCGCTGGCCACCAACGACATCGACACCGTCGAGCAGGCGGCCGGCGAGGCGATGCTCGCGGGCTTCGACGGCACGCAGACGCTGTTGCTGGTGCTCGCCATGATGACGATCGGCATTGACTGGCGCCTGGGTCTCGCCGCGCTGCTGCCCTTCCCGCTGATGGCGCTGGCCTTCTGGTGGATCTCGAACCACGTCCACACGGCGGCGCAGGATTCGCTCACGGCCTTCAGCGGGCTGAACCAGCAGGTGCAGGAAAGCCTGGCCGGCGTTCGCACCGTGCGCGCGCTTGGGCTGGTGGACCGCAGCCGGCGGCAGTTCGGCGACCTGGCCGAGCGCGCGGCGGAAGCCAGCTTCCGGTCGCAGCGCTGGGAGGCGGCCTACGAGCCGGCAGTCGGCATGACCTTGGGTGCGGCGACTGCGATTGCGCTGGCCGTCGGCGGCTGGCTCGTCGCGCAGCGCGAGATCACGATCGGCCAGCTCACCGCCTTCACGATGTACCTCGGTCAGTTGATCTGGCCGATGTTCGCCGCCGGTTGGGTGATGTCCCTGCTGGAGCGCGGTCGTGCAGCCTGGGCCCGGCTGGGACCCGTGCTGGAGGCGCCGCTGACCTTGCAGGACGACGGCCGTACCGCGCTCGCGCCCGACGCGGCGCTGCGCGCCGAGCACCTCGGCTTCAGCTTCGGCGCAGCGAAGCGCGCAGCCCTGTCCGACGTCAGCTTCACGCTGCCACCAGGACGCACGCTGGGCGTGGTCGGCCCGACGGGCGCCGGCAAGTCGACGCTCGTGCGGCTCTTGCTGCGCCAGGCCGAGCCGCAGGCCGGGCGACTCACGCTCGGCGGCGTGGCCTTGCCGGACCTGCCGCTGGCCACGCTGCGCAGCCACATCGCCTGGGTGCCGCAAGAGCCCTTCCTGTTCTCCGCCACGGTGGCCGAGAACATCGCGCTGGCCCGGCCCGAGGCGAGCGCCGCCGAGGTCGAAGCCGCTGCACGCCTGGCCGCGGTGCACGAGGACATCGCCCGGCTGCCCGCCGGCTACGGCACCGAGGTGGGCGAACGCGGCGTCACCCTGTCCGGCGGCCAGCGCCAGCGCGTGGCCATCGCCCGGGCGCTGCTGTCGAACGCACCGCTGCTGGTGCTGGACGATGCCTTGTCCGCCGTGGACACCGGCACCGAAACCGCCATCCTCGACCACCTGCGCGAACTGCGCAGCGCGCGGCCGGATCGCAGCGTCATCGTCATCGCCCACCGGCTCTCGGCCGTGATGGAGGCGGACGAGATCCTCGTGCTGCGGCAGGGGCAGGTCGTCGAGCGCGGCACCCATGCCGAGCTGCTGGCCCTGGGCGGCTGGTATGCGTCGCAGTGGCGCTACCAGCAGATCGAAGCCAGCCTGGAGGCCGCATGAGCGCAGCGCCGGGCCGTCCCAAGCAAGCTTGCTCCCGCCTGGCGGGACAGCGCGGAGCGCGAAGGGTGCACCAGTGAGCGCCGCGCCGGGCCGTCCCAAGCAAGCTCGCTCCCGCCTGGCGGGACAG
>RXJW01000187.1 GCA_003963005.1 Burkholderiales bacterium | reverse complement strand
GGCCCGCAAGGACCAGGTCGTGAAGCAGAACAACGACGGCATCGTCTACCTGTTCAAGAAGAACAAGGTCACCTTCTTCCACGGCCGCGGCAGCTTCGTCGCGGCCAAGGACGGCGGCTACGAGATCAAGGCCGGTGAGGAAATCATCTTCGCCAAGCAGGTGATCGTGGCCACCGGCTCCAACGCCCGGGCGCTGCCCGGTGTGCCGTTCGACGAAGAGACCATCCTGTCCAACGACGGCGCGCTGCGCGTGGGCAGCACGCCCAAGAAGCTCGGCCTGATCGGCGCCGGCGTCATCGGCCTGGAGATGGGCTCGGTGTGGCGCCGCCTGGGTGCTGAAGTGACGGTGCTCGAAGGTCTGCCGACCTTCCTCGGCGCGGTGGACGAGAGTGTCGCGAAGGAAGCTGCCAAGGTCTTCAAGAAGCAGGGCCTGGACATCCAGCTCGGCGTGAAGGTCGGCGAGGTCAAGACGGGCAAGGCCGGCGTGAGCGTGGCCTACACCGACGCCAAGGGCGAGGCCAGGACACTGGACGTCGACAAGCTGATCGTGTCCATCGGCCGCGTGCCCAACACCATCGGCCTGGGCGTCGAAGCCGTCGGCCTGAAGCTCGACGAGCGCGGCGCGATCGTCGTCGACGACGAATGCAAGACCAACCTGCCGGGCGTCTGGGCCATCGGCGACGTCGTGCGCGGCCCGATGCTCGCGCACAAGGCCGAGGAAGAGGGCGTGGCGGTGGCCGAGCGCATCGCGGGCCAGCACGGTCACGTGAACTTCAACACCATCCCGTGGGTCATCTACACCTCGCCCGAGATCGCCTGGGTCGGCAAGACCGAGCAGCAGCTCAAGGCCGAAGGCGTGGCCTACAAGGCCGGCCAGTTCCCGTTCCTGGCCAACGGCCGCGCCCGCGCGCTGGGTGACACGACCGGCTTCGTCAAGTTCCTGGCCGACGCCACGACCGACGAGATCCTGGGCGTGCACATCATCGGCCCGTTCGCGTCCGAGCTGATCTCGGAGGCGGTCGTCGCGATGGAGTTCAAGGCCTCGGCCGAAGACATCGCCCGCATCTGCCACGCCCACCCGTCGCTCTCCGAGGCGACCAAGGAAGCGGCGCTGGCCGTCGACAAGCGCACGCTGAACTTCTGATCGGTCGGCCGCCAGACACAGCCACAGAGACACAGAGGCACAGAGACATCCCGATCTCTCTGTGGCTCCGTGACTCTGTGGCTTTGTTCTTGGGCTGATGCAAGCCAATGACATCCGTCACCGAGCTTTACGACCAAACACTCCGCGAGCGCGGCTTCCAGGCCGATGCGGCGCAGTTGCGGGCCATCGAGGCCCTGCAGCGCTGCCAGGACGAATGGATCGCCTACAAGTCGCGCCGCAGCAATGCCGTGACCAAGCTGCTGGTGCGCCCGCCGATCCCGCGCGGCGTCTACATGTACGGCGGCGTGGGCCGGGGCAAGAGCTTCCTGATGGACTGCTTCTTCCAGGCCGTGCCGCTCACGCGCAAGACGCGCCTGCACTTCCACGAGTTCATGCGCGAGGTGCACCGCGAGCTGCAGGAGCTCAAGGGCATCGCCGACCCACTCGAAGAGCTCGGCAAGCGCATCGCGCGGCGCTTCCGGTTGATCTGCTTCGACGAATTCCACGTGGCGGACGTGACCGACGCGATGATCCTGCACCGGCTGCTGGATGCGCTCTTCCGCAATCGCGTGTCCATCGTCACGACGTCCAATTTCCACCCGGACGAGCTCTACCCCAACGGCCTGCACCGCGACCGCATCCTGCCCGCGATCGAATTGCTGAAGAGCCACCTGGAGGTCATCAACGTCGATGCCGGCACCGACTACCGGCGCCGCACGCTGGAGGACATGAACCTCTACCTGACGCCACTGACCGAGGACAACGAAGCCGCGCTGACGCGCGCCTTCGAGTCGCTCGCCGAAGCGCAGGACGAGGATCGCAAGCTGATGATCGAGCACCGTGCGCTGTGGGCGCGCCGGCGTGCGGGAGGCGTCGTGTGGTTCGACTTCCAGACCCTGTGCGGTGGCCCGCGCTCCCAGAACGACTACCTGGAGCTGGCCAGCCAATTTCACACAGTGATCCTGTCAGGCGTGCCGGAGATGCCGATCCGCCTGGCCAGCGAGGCGCGGCGCTTCACTTGGCTCGTGGACGTGCTCTACGACCGCCGCGTCAAGCTCATCATCTCGGCGGCCGTGCCTGCGGAGCAGCTGTACACCGAAGGGCCGCTGGCGCACGAGTTCCCGCGCACGGTCTCGCGGCTGCAGGAGATGCGCTCGGCCGAGTACCTGGCTCTGTCGCGCCGCGAGGTCGATACTTCGCTCACATGAAGCGACCCGCCCTCTGCCTTTTTCTTGCCAGCAGCGCGCTCGCCGTGGCCCAGCCCGCCACGCGCAGCGAGGTGCAGGCCCAGCGCGCGGCCATCGAGCAGCGGTTCCTGCGAGAGCAGGCGGAGTGCCAGCAGCGCTTCGCGGTGTCGGCCTGCCTGGAGGATCTGCAGCAGCGCCGCCGCGAGGCGCTGGGGCCGATCGTGGCGCGTGAGCATGAACTCGCCGCCGAGGAGCGCCGCGAGCGAGCCGCGGCGCAGGCCCAGCGCGTGAAGGAGCGCGAGCAGGCCGCGGCGCAGGACGAGGGGCAGCACCGCGAGCGTGTCGTGCCGGCAGCCCCGGCAGCGCCTGCGCCTCACCCGGTGCGCGCCCGCAGCCCTGAGCAGGCGGCCCAGGCGCAGCGCGCGGCCGAGCAGAGGGCGGCCGCCGATGCGGAGAAGCGGCGCGAGCAGGCGCGCGAACGCGAGATCCGCCAGCAGCAACGCATCGCGGAGCATGAAGCGCGCGAGAAACGCCGCACGAAGCCGCCGGCGGCACCCTTGCCGCTGCCCGGGGTCACACCGGCATCGGCGGCATCTCGCTAGGTCGCTTTGCGGCCCGCCATCGGCCGGCCGTGGGTCAGTCGATGTTCTCGACCTTCACGATGGCCAGCGACAGGTTGTCGCCGCCGCCTCGCGCGCGCTGGCGTGCCTTGCTGACCAGCAGTTCGGCCGCTTCCCGCGGCGGCAGGCTGTAGAGCACGCTGCCGAGTTCCTGCGGGGTGAAGTAGTGCCACAGGCCGTCGCTGCAGCACATCAGCGTGTCGCCCACCTCCAGGCCTTCCAGGCGTTCCGAGGTGGCCACCGGGTCCTGCACCGTGCCCAGACAGGCCGTGAGCAGGTTGCTCTGGGGATGCGAGCTGGCCTCGGCCTCGGTAAGCTGGCCTTCGTCGACCAGGCGCTGCACGTAGGAATGGTCCATCGTGCGCTTGACCAGCCGGGCGCCACGGAACCAGTAGATGCGCGAATCGCCGGAATGGATCCAGTGGGCGCAGCGATCGGCCGTGACGATGAAGGCGGCAATCGTGCTGTGCGGCTCCTCCTCGGCGGAGATGGCCGTCAGCTTGATCATCAAATGGGATTCGGAAGTAATCTGGTTCAGCAGCTCGGTCGGCAGCTCGTCTTCGGGGGAGAACCGCTCGAACAGCTGGCGCGCCGTCAGCACGACCTGGTCGGCGGCCTTGCGCCCGCCGCTCTTGCCGCCCATGCCGTCCGCCACGAGACCCAGCACGCAGCCCGCGATGCGGGGGTGGGCGATGACCGCGACCTGGTCCTGCTGGTAGGCGCGGTCCCCGCGATGGGTGCCGGTGGCGGCGCTGAGTCGGAACCCGACAGCTGAAGGTGAGGCCATGGCGAAAACTATACTGGCCCGACCGCCCCGAGCCTGCCTTGTTCCTGACACGCCCCCCCCGGATGGATGAAGAACTTCACTCGTTGACGCGGCGGCTGATCGAGCTGCGGATCGAGCATGCCGATCTCGACGCCATGATCGACCGCCTCGTCGAGCAGCCGGCGGGCGACGAATTGGCGCTGCAGCGGCTCAAGAAGCGCCGCCTCGCGCTGCGGGACATGATCGCCCGCCTGGAGGCGACCGTGGAGCCCGATGACCTCGCCTGACTTGGACGACTGGCTCGACGCCCTCGATCAGGCCACCCCGCCGGCCCCACCCGCCGCCGAT
The DNA here is from genome assembly GCA_003963005.1 of Burkholderiales bacterium. GTDB lineage: Bacteria > Pseudomonadota > Gammaproteobacteria > Burkholderiales > Burkholderiaceae_C > Pelomonas. The sequence goes on along the minus strand of RXJW01000187.1, from coordinate 23,608 downwards.
GAACTCGAACAGGCGGTGCTGGCGGCGTTCGACCATGCCGGCCCCCTGGCCCGCCTGGACCCGGGTTACAAGCCCCGGGCACCGCAGTTGGCGATGAGCCGGGCCGTGGCGCGGGCGCTGAGCCGCCGCCAGGCCCTGGTGGTGGAGGCCGGCACCGGTGTGGGCAAGACCTTCGCCTACCTCGTGCCCGCGCTGCTCGCCGGCAGCCGGGCGCTGATCAGCACCGCCACCAAGAGCCTGCAGGACCAGCTCTTCCTGCGCGACCTGCCGCGACTGGCCAAGGCGCTCAACACGCCGGTGCGCCTGGCGCTGCTGAAGGGCCGCAGCAGCTACCTGTGCCTGCACCGCATGAAGGAGGCGCGGGTGTCGGGCGAGTTCCCCGACCGGCGTACGGCGCTGTCCCTGGCCCGCATCGAGCGCTGGGCCCTGGGCACGGCGACCGGCGACTTCGCCGAGATCGACGGCATGGACGAGCGCTCGCCCATCATCCCGATCGTCAGCTCCAGCCGCGAGAACTGCCTGGGCCAGGAATGCCCCGACTGGAAGGCCTGCTACGTCGTCAAGGCCCGCCGCGAGGCGATGGAGGCCGATGTCGTGGTGGTCAACCATCATCTGTTCTTTGCCGACATGACGCTGCGCGACACGGGCGTGGCGGAGCTGCTGCCGACGGTCGAGATCGCGATCTTCGACGAGGCGCATCAACTGGCTGAGGCCGGCGTGCAGTTCCTCGGCACGCTGCTCGGCACGGCAGCGCTGACCGATTTCGGCCGCGACGTGCTGGCCCACGGCCTGGCGCATGCGCGGGGCGTGCACGACTGGCAGGCACTGCAGTCGGGGGTCGAGAAGGCTGCCCGCGAACTGCGCCTCGCGGCGGCCGGTGCCCTGGCCACGGGCGGGCGCGAACTGCGCGGCACCCTCAAGCTCGCCTGGAAGGAGCGGGCCACCCAGCCCGCCTTCGGCGAGGCGCTGGCGGGTGTGGAGACGGCGACGTCGGCCGCGCTGGAGGCGCTGACTGCGGTGCGCGAGGCTTCACCCGACTTCGCCCGCCTGTGCGAGCGCGCCCAGATGCTGCGCGACCTGGCCAGGACCTTCGCCGCGGCGCCCGACCCGGGCGACGTGCGCTGGATCGACATCAGCCCGCATGCGGCGCGGCTGGTCGAATCGCCGCTGGACATCCGCGAGGCCATGCAGCAGCAGCTCGAAGCCGCGCCCAAGGCCTGGGTGTTCACGTCCGCCACGCTGGGTGACGACGAAGGCCTGACCTGGTTCACCGAGCCCGCCGGGCTGAGCGATGCCGAGGTGCTGCGCGTGGGCAGCCCGTTCGACTACCCGACCCACGCACGGCTGTACGTGCCGCGGGGCTTTCCGAAGCCCAGCGAGCCGAACCATCCGGCCAGCGTCGCCCTGCTGGCCTCACGCCTGGCGCGGGCGCTGGGCGGGCGCACCTTCGTGCTCACGACCACGCTGCGCAACCTGCAGACCGTGGCGGACGGGCTGCGCGAGCGCTTCGAGGAGGGGGGCGATCCGATCACCGTGTTGCAGCAAGGCGCGCTGCCCAAGCGGCTGCTGCTGCAGCGCTTTCTGGACAACCCCGCGTCGGTCCTGGTCGGCTCTGCCAGTTTCTGGGAGGGCATCGACGTGCCGGGCGATGCGCTGCAATGCGTCGTCATCGACAAGCTGCCGTTCCCGCCGCCCAACGATCCGCTCGTGGAAGCCCGCGTGCAGCGCCTGGAGGCGCAGGGGCGCAATGCCTTCGCCGAGTATTTCGTCGCCGAGGCGGCGATTGCGCTGAAGCAGGGCGCCGGGCGCCTCATCCGCACGGAGACCGACCGCGGCCTGCTCGTGGTGTGCGACCCGCGCATGGCGGGCATGAACTACGGCCGGCGCCTGCGGGCCGCGCTGCCGCCGATGACGCCGGTGGCCAACGAGGCCGAGGCGCTCGCCTGGTTGGCCGAGCTGAATGCACAACGGGCCTGACGGCCCGTTGAATTCACATCACCAGAGCTGCCACCAGGGCTTGCGTTTGCTGGCATTGCCGGAGGCGTACTGGCTGTCGGGGAAGTTCTTGTCGAGCACCCGGCGGGCGTCGTCGCGCAGTTGCGTCAGGCCCAGCTTGTCGTAGCTCTCGGCCATGATGAACAGGCCTTCCTCGATGCCCGGGGCGTACTGGAATTCCGCCACGGCCGCCTGTGCGCGGCTGGCCGCAGCCACGTAGGCCTTGCGGTTGAAGTAGTAGCGCGCCACGTGGATTTCGTAGGCGGCCAGGGTGTTGGTGATGAAGTTGACGCGGGAGATGGCGTCGGCCGCGTACTTCGAGTCGGGGAACTGCTCGATCAGTTGGCGGAAGGCCAGCAGGGCCTCGCGCGAGGCCTGCTGATCGCGTTCGGACACGTCCTGGTTGGCCAGGCGGCCGAACAGGCCCAGGTCCTCGTTGAAGTTCACGATGCCCTTCATGTAGAGGGCGTAGTCCATCGCGGGGCTGGAGGGGTTGAGCTTGATGAAGCGGTCAAGCGTCGTGATGGCCTGGGCGCGTTCGCCGGTGCGGTAGTAGGCCCACGCGACGTCCAGCGTCGCCTGCTGGCCCATCGTCGTGCCGGCGGCGCGGCCTTCGATCTTTTCGAGCGACTTGATGGCGCGGTCGTAGCTGCCGGAGTTCAGGTCGTCCTTGGCGTCTGCATACAATTTGTCGAGCGCAGCCTGGGAGTTGGGATCCTCCTTCGGCGTGGAGCTGCAGCCGCTCAAGCCGAGGGCAAAGGCCATCACGACAGCGCCGGCGACGACGCGGCCGGCCTTGAATTTCTCAACGAACATGTCTGAAGTCGACGGCGATGCTGCCGGCCCGGTCACAAGGAACAATGGACGCGCAGTATAGGGTGGGGGGGCCGGACGACCTTGAGGCCGACGCCGAAGACAGCCAGGACGCCGAGCGGCGCAGTGCCGAGGTCGATGCTGCCGGCCACAACGACCGGCTGGACCGCTGGCTGACGGGCCTGGCGCCGGAGTTCTCGCGCAATCACCTGCAGTCGCTCATCGAGCGCGGCTGCGTGACCGTGGACGGCCGGCCGCTGACCAAGGCCGCGCACAAGCTGCGTGCCGGACAACGGGTCGAGGTCGAACTGCAGCCGACCGATGAAAGCCGCGCCTTCCGTGCCGAGCCGATGGCGCTGGACTTCATCTACGAGGACGAGCACCTCGCCGTCGTCAACAAGCCGGCGGGCCTGGTCGTGCATCCGGCGGCGGGCAATTGGTCCGGCACGCTCATGAACGGGCTGCTGGCCCACCACCCGGCCGCAGCGGGCCTGCCGCGCGCCGGCATCGTTCACCGGCTGGACAAGGACACCAGCGGTCTGATGGTCGTCGGCAAGACGCTGGAGGCGGTGACGACGCTGACGCGCCAGATCGCCGCCCGGGAGGTGCACCGCGAATACCTGGCCCTGGCATGGGGGCGGGTCGAGGAGGCCTTCACGGTCGAGCAGGCGTTGCGCCGGGATCCGGTGTCGCGGGTCAAGATGGCCGTGGCGCCCGCCAACCTGGGCAAGCCAGCTCGCACGGATGTCTACCCGCTTGGCGTAGGCGACGTGAAGGGCAGGGCGGTCAGCGCGGTTCACTGCGTGCTGCACACCGGGCGCACCCACCAGATCCGCGTGCACCTGATGCACCGGGGCCATCCGTTGCTGGCGGACGCGCTCTACGGCGGCGCGCCGGCGTTGGGCCTGGCGCGCCAGGCGCTGCACGCGGCGCGGCTGGGCTTCAGCCATCCGATCACGGGCGAGGCGGTGTCGCTGCGCGCGCCACTGCCGCCCGACATGGCCTCGGCATGGCGCGAAATCGGCGCGCAGGAACTGCCTGGTTGACGGGGCTACAATGCGCTCCGGTTGTCGTGGCAGCCAGCGCGCCGTTTGAGGCGCGACCCGCGCGGTCAGCAGTCCTTCCGCCCGCCGGTCAACCACCCCGCATGCGTCCCGCAGGCCGGCTGATGAGCCCCTCGACGACGCCCGGACACACCCCGTCCGCAGCGCCTGCGGGTCGCAGAGAGCGACCGGGCCCGGATGGATTGCCAGACTTGGCTTGATTGAGGGCGCGATTGCGTTCATGAATACCCAGGATGCCAAGCGCGTCCTCGAGACCGCGCTGATCTGTGCCTCGCAGCCGCTGACGCTGCGCGAGCTGCGCAGCCTGTTCGCCGACGAGCTGGGCGCCGACACCGTGCGCAGCCTGCTCGACGAGCTCAGCCGCGACTGGGAGGGCAAGGGCGTGGAGCTGGTGGCCATCGCCTCCGGCTGGCGCTTCCAGAGCCGGCCGGAGCTGCGCGAATACCTCGACCGCCTTCACCCCGAAAAGCCGCCGCGCTACTCGCGTGCCGTGATGGAGACGCTGGCCATCATTGCCTACCGCCAGCCGGTCACCCGCGGTGACATCGAAGACATCCGCGGCGTCGTGGTGGCCAGCCAGATCATCAAGCAGCTCGAGGACCGCGGCTGGGTCGAGGCCATCGGCCACCGCGAGACGCCCGGCCGGCCGGCGCTGTATGCCACGACCAAGTCTTTCCTGGACGACCTTGGCCTGTCCAGCCTGGAGCAGTTGCCCGCCCTGGACGTCGGCAGCGAGCCGCCCGCCTTCGAGGCGCTGCAGGGCCAACTGCTGGACGCAGGCGATGACGCGCCGTCCGAGGCGCCGGCTGCCGGGGATGCAACCGAGAGTCTGGATGCCGCGCAACTCGAACTGGCGCCCGTTGCTGAGCCAGCGGCCGCCGCGGAGCCCGCCGCCGCAACAACCGTCGCCGAAGCCGCGGCAGCCGATCAAGCCGAGCTGCTGCCTGCCGAGCCTTCGCAGGCGGCCCCTGAAGCCCCGCCCTCTGAGCCCGCTCTGGCGGGTGAACCCGATCTGCCGCCGCCGTCATCCAGCCTGTTCGGCGCCGACGGCACGCCGGCGCTTCCCCCTTCCGATCCCCGCAATCCGCCCCCGCAACCCCCTGTTGAACCCGCATGAACGACGCAGCCGATCAAGACCAGCCCCTGCCCAACGCGGCCGACGCCGAGGCGCCTGCCGCGCCCAAGCGCCGTCGCACGACCAAGGCCGCTGCTGCTGACGCCGCGCCCGAGGCCGCCGCGCCCGCCGAAGCGCCCGTTCCCGTGAAGCGCACGCGCCGCAAGGCCGACGCAGCGGCCGAGGCGCCGGCAGACGTCGCCCCGGCAGAGCCCGCCGCAGCAGAAGCCGCGCCGGCCCCGGCCCGCAAGCGCGCACCGCGCAAGACGGCGGCTGCCGAGACGCCGTCGGTCGAGAGCGTGGCTGCCCCGGCCCCGACCGCCGAGCCCGAGCCGGCGCCCGCCCCGGCGCCGACGTTCAGCGCAGCCCCGGCTGTTGCGCCTGCCGGTGAAGTCGATAACGGTGACGGCGAGGGCGCCGACGAAGGGGGTGACGGTGAGGATGGCGAGCGCGGCGGCCGCAGCCGCAACCGCCGCCGCAACCGCAAGGAGCGCGCCGAGCGCCAGGCGGCACAGGCCGCCGCGGGCGGCGAGTCGTCGTCGGGCATCGTGCTGGCACCGGAGTTGGTGGAGGCCGCGGGGGCGCGCTTCGCCGACGTGCTGTCGGGCACGCTGGACGCTGAATCCGAAGCCGCCGACGCCGCGCCGCCGGTGCTGGCGCCGCAAGCTGCGGACGAGGCTGCCGACGGGGGCGAGGCCGCGGAGGGCGACGCCAAGCGCGTGCTGGCCCCGGACGCCGACGCGCCCAAGTTGCAAAAGGTGCTGGCCCAGTCCGGCATCGGTTCGCGCCGCGACATCGAGGAGTGGATCGCCGAGGGCAAGATCGAGGTGAACGGCGAGGTCGCGCATGTCGGCCAGCGCATCTCGTTCGGCGACAAGGTCCGTGTGAACGGCAAGGAGGTGCGCGTGCGCATTTCGCCGCCGAACCCGCGCATCCTGGCCTACCACAAGCCCACGGGCGAGGTCTCGACCTTCAACGACCCGGAAGGCCGCCCGACGGTCTTCCGCACGCTGCCTCGCGTGCAGGGCCAGAAGTGGCAGTCGGTCGGTCGCCTGGACATCAACACCGAAGGCCTGCTGCTCTTCACCAACTCGGGTGAGCTCGCCAACCAGCTGATGCACCCGCGCTTCGGCGTCGAGCGCGAGTACGCCGCGCGCGTGCTGGGCTCGCTGTCGGACGAGCAGCGCAGCAAGCTGCTGGAAGGCGTCAACGTCGAAGGGCAGACGGCCTCGTTCAAGAGCATCGAGGACGGCGGTGGCGAAGGTGCCAACCGCTGGTACCGCGTCGTCATCACCGAAGGCCGCAACCGCGAGGTGCGCAAGCTCTTCGAGGCGGTGGGCATGGTGGTGAGCCGCCTGATCCGCATCCGTTACGGCACCGTCGTGCTGCCGCGCGGCCTCAAGCGCGGCGTCTGGGTGGAGCTCGGTGACGACGACGTGCGCGTCATCCGCCGCCTCGCCGGTCATGTGCCGGGCGGCCAGGGCCAGGGGCAGCAGCAGGCCAAGGGTCAGCAACAGCAGCAGGGCGGCAAGAACGACCGCAACAAGCGCCGCTCCGACGACCGCCATAGCGGCGTCGGCCCGCGCCCGAGCCGGCCGCCCGAGCCGCAGCAGCCGCGTCCGCCCCGCGAGGAGCGCGTCCGCCGGGACGACGACGAGGACGATGACGACTTCATCCCGCACCACGTCAACCCGCTGGAGCAGACCTTCGACCGCCGCCACGCCACGGGTGGCAAGCGCGGCATCCCGCAGGGCTTCGGCGCTGGCGGCAGCGGCCATCACGGCGGCGGCAAGCCGGGCAAGGGCGGCAACAAGGGCGGTGGCCCGCGTGAGCCCGATCCCATGCAGACCTCGGTCGGTTACATCGGTGGCGATGCCTTCCTGCGCCGCGGTGGCGGCGGCGGGCGTGGCGGCAAGGGCGGCGGCGGTCGCTCCGGCGGCGGCTTCGGCGGCCGCAACCGCTGAACGGCGTGGGGATGACATCAGGGTCATCCCTGCCCGCTACAATCGCAGGCTTTGTCCAATACGCCCCTTCAGGAGAACACCATGGCGATCGAACGCACCCTGTCCATCATCAAGCCCGATGCCGTGGCGAAGAACGTCATCGGCCAGATCTACGCCCGCTTCGAAGGCGCCGGCCTGAAGATCATCGCGGCCAAGATGGTCCACCTGTCGCGCGGTGAAGCCGAACAGTTCTACGCTGTGCACAAGGCGCGCCCGTTCTTCAACGACCTGGTGAACTTCATGGTCTCCGGTCCCGTCATGATCCAGGTCCTGGAAGGCGAAGGCGCCATCCTGAAGAACCGTGACCTGATGGGCGCCACCGACCCGAAGAAGGCCGAGAAGGGCACCATCCGCGCCGACTTCGCCGACAGCATCGACGCCAATGCCGTGCACGGCTCCGACGCTGCGGAAACCGCCGCTGCCGAAGTGGCGTTCTTCTTCCCCGGCATGAACGTCTACACGGGTCGCTGATCCCCCAACGGGGTCGGTGACCCCGGCCCAGGAAGTTCACATGGACGCGGTCAACCTGCTCGGTTTCGATCTACCAGGCCTGGCCGCGTACTGCGAGCAACTGGGCGAAAAGAAATTCCGTGCGACCCAGCTGTTCCGCTGGATCCACCAGAAAGGTGCGTCGGACTTCGATCAGATGTCCGACCTCGCCAAATCCCTGCGCGAGAAGCTCGCGGGCCGGGCCGTCATCCAGGGCCTGTCGGTCATCTCTGAACACGTCTCCGCCGACGGCACCATCAAGTGGCTGTTCGACGTCGGGGCCGGCAATGCGGTCGAGGCCGTGTTCATCCCCGAAGACGATCGGGGCACCTTGTGCGTCTCCAGCCAGGCGGGCTGCGCGGTCGGCTGCCGCTTCTGCTCCACCGGCCACCAGGGCTTCAGCCGTAACCTGACCACCGCCGAGATCGTTGCCCAGCTCTGGTTCGCGGAGCACAACCTGCGCCAGCGCCAGAGCACCACCGAGCGGGTCATCTCCAACGTGGTGATGATGGGCATGGGCGAGCCGCTGCAGAACTACGACCAGCTCGTGCCGGCCCTCAAGACGATGCTCGACGACCACGGCTACGGCCTGAGTCGCCGCCGAGTGACGGTGTCGACCTCGGGCGTCGTGCCGATGATCGACCGGCTGCGCGAGGACTGCCCGGTCGCCCTGGCGGTGAGCCTGCACGCGCCCACCGACCCGCTGCGCGACCAGCTGGTGCCGCTGAACAAGAAGTACCCCATCGACGAACTGCTGGCCGCCTGCAACCGCTACCTGGACAAGGCGCCGCGCGACTTCATCACCTTCGAGTACTGCATGCTGCAGGAGGTGAACGACTCGCCCGAGCAGGCGCAGCAGCTGGTGAAGTTGCTGAAGGGTAAGGTCAGTTGCAAGCTGAATCTGATCCCGTTCAATCCCTTCCCGGCCTCGGGCCTGGTGCGCAGCACGAACGCGCGCGTGCAGGCCTTCGCCGAGGTGCTGATGCAGGCGGGCATCGTGACGACCGTGCGCAAGACCCGGGGTGATGACATCGACGCGGCCTGCGGCCAGCTCGCCGGTGAAGTGCAGGACCGCACCCGCGCGCATATCCGCATGGTCAGGGCCCCGGTGTCGGTGGCCAAATCGCCTTGATGCCATCCCTTGAGGACCCGATGAAGCGCCTGCTGCCTGCACTGACCGTCTCGTTCGCCCTCGCGCTGCTGTCCGGCTGTGCCGGCACTGGCCCGAGTGCCGGCCGCGAGATCAAGACCGATTCCGACCAGACCGATGCCGACCGCCGGGCGAGTGTGCGGCTCGAGCTGGCCAAGGGATATTTCGCCAGCGGGCAGTTCAATGCGGCCCTGGATGACCTCAAGCTCGCCTTGCAGGCTCAGCCAGACCTGCGCGAAGCCGTGAACCTGCGCGGCCTGATCTACGCCGCGATGGGCGACAACCAGCTCGCCGAAGAGGCCTTCCGCCGTGCCCTCGTCGTCTATCCCAACGACCCGGACACGCTGCACAACTACGGCTGGTTCATGTGCCAGCAGCAGCGCTGGCAGACGGCCGATTCCTTGTTCGACCAGGCCCTGTCCCAGTCGACCTACAGGGCACCGGCACGCACGCTGCTCGCGAAAGGCGTCTGCGAAGCCCGCGCCGGCCGGCTGCTGGTGGCCGAAAAGACCCTGCTGCGCGCGTTCGAGCTGGATCCGGGCAACCCCGCCATCGCCGTGAACCTGTCCGAGGTGTTGTTCCGCAATGGCGAACACGAGCGGGCGCGGTTCTATGTGAAGCGCGTCAATGCCCAGCCCGAGCAGGTCAACGCACAGAGCCTGTGGCTGCAATTGCGCATCGAACGCAAGCTCGGCAACACAGGCGGTGTCGACGATCTCGCGCTGCTGTTGCGCCGCAAGCACCCGCAGTCGCCCGAGACCCAGCTGCTGGATGCCGGCCGCTTCGACGAATGAGCCGGCCCCCGGCGCACGACAAGAACGACAACACGATGGAACCCATCTCCGAGGGACGTGCCTCCACCGCAGCCACCGCCGGTGCCTGGCTGCGCAATGCGCGCCAGCAGCGCGGCCTGCACATCGCGGCGCTGGCGGTCATGCTCAAGGTGCCGCAGGCCAAGCTGGAGGCCCTGGAGGCCGACCGCTTCGATCTGCTGCCCGACGCGACGTTTGCCCGGGCGCTCGCCACGGCCATGTGCCGCGCGCTGAAGGTCGACCCGGCGCCGGTGCTGGCGCTGCTGCCGCGCAGTAGCGAACAGGGCCTGGACGTGCGCCCCGGCCTCAATCAGCCGTTCCGTGAGCGCGGCACGGGCAGCGCGATCGATGCGGGTGCGCTGTCGGTGCTGGCGCGCCCGGTCGTGTGGGGCCCGGCCCTGCTGCTGGTGGCGGCCGCGGCGGTCTACTGGGTGCCGGCCGGCTGGATCAGCGACCGTGAGGCGTCGCTCTCCGTGTCCGGCCAGCCGGCGTCGTCGACGGTGGTGTCGACGGTCGCCAGCGCGCCGAGCGAGTTCGTCCCCGCGCCCGCCGTGACGGCGGCCTCGGCGGCGCCGTCGGTGCCGTCGGTGCCGAAGGTGGCGGCCGCGCCGGCGTCGGTGCCTGTCGCCTTGCCCATCGCATCGGCGCCCTTGCAGGTGCGAGACGTGGCGGCCCCACCGGCGGTGAATCCGGTCGCGGCGGCGACGCCGCTCAAGCCGACGATCACGACCGCCGCCGGGGGTTCGCTGCGCGTGACGGCGACGGCGGACACCTGGGTCGAGGTCGCCGACGCCCAGGGCCAGGTGCTCGTGTCGCGCGTGCTGCGCGAGGGTGAGCAGCAGGAGTACAGCGGCGCGGCGCCCTACAAGGTGCGCGTCGGCAATGTGCGCGGCACGCGCCTGGAATGGCGCGGTGTGGCCGTCGACCTGACGGCCCGTGCCAACAACAATGTCGCTCGACTGGAGTTGAATTGATGAGCGAATGGATCATCCCCGAGGCGGCCCCCGCGCCGCGCAAGAGCCGCCAGGCGCGCGTCGTCTGGGGGAGTCGTGTGGTGACCATCGGCGGAGACGCGCCGGTGCGCGTGCAGTCGATGACCAACACCGACACGGTGGACGCCATCGGCACGGCCATCCAGGTGAAGGAACTGGCCATCGCCGGCTCGGAGATGGTGCGCATCACGGTCAACACGCCCGAGGCGGCGGAGCAGGTGCCCTACATCCGCGAGCAGCTCGACCGCATGGGCATCGACACGCCCCTCGTGGGCGACTTCCACTACAACGGCCACCGCCTGCTGACCGACTACCCGGCGATGGCCCAGGCGCTGTCCAAGTACCGCATCAACCCGGGCAACGTCGGCAAGGGCGAGAAGAAGGACAAGCAGTTCGCGCAGATGATCGAAGCGGCGATGAAGTACGACAAGGTCGTGCGCATCGGCGTCAACTGGGGCAGCCTGGACCAGGAGCTGCTCGCCCAGTTCATGGACGAGAACGCCCGCCGCGCCACGCCCTGGGGCGCCAAGCCGGTCATGTACCAGGCGCTGGTGGAGTCGGCGCTGACCTCGGCCGAGTACGCGCGGGAGCTGGGCTACAACCCGGACAACATCATCATCAGCTGCAAGGTCAGCGGCGTGCAGGACCTGATCTCGGTCTACCGCGAGCTGGCCCGCCGTTGCGACTATGCGCTGCACCTGGGCCTGACCGAAGCCGGCATGGGCACCAAGGGCACGGTTGCCTCGTCGGTGGCGCTGGGCATCCTGGCCCAGGAAGGCATCGGCGACACCATCCGGGTGAGCCTCACGCCCCAGCCGGGCGAGGCGCGCACGCAGGAGGTGGTGGTGGCGCTGGAGATCCTGCAGGCGCTGGGCCTGCGGCACTTCAACCCGAGCGTCACCGCCTGCCCGGGCTGCGGTCGCACCACCAGCACCACCTTCCAGGAACTGGCCAAGCAGATCGACGACTTCCTGCGCCTGCAGATGCCGGTCTGGCGCAACAAGTACCCGGGCGTCGAGGAACTGAAGGTGGCCGTCATGGGCTGCATCGTCAACGGCCCCGGCGAGAGCAAGCATGCCGACATCGGCATCAGCCTGCCCGGCACGGGCGAGGCGCCGGCAGCGCCCGTCTTCATCGACGGTGAGAAGGCCGTGACCCTGCGCGGCGACAACATCGCCCAGGAGTTCCACGCCCTCGTCGAGAACTACATCGAGAAGCGCTTCGGCGCGACGGCTGCGGCCTGATCTGACCCCATGAGCGACACCAAGAAAGTCCAGCCGCTGCAGGCGGTGAAGGGCATGAACGACATCCTGCCGCCGGAATCGGCGCGCTGGGAGTGGCTGGAAGCCAAGATGCGCAGCGTGCTGGCCCGCTACGGCTACCAGAACGTGCGCGTGCCCATCGTCGAGCCCACGGCGTTGTTCGTGCGCGGCATCGGCGAGGTGACGGACATCGTCGAGAAGGAGATGTACGCCTTCGAGGACCGCGCCGACAAGCACGGCCAGGCCGAGCATCTGGCGCTGCGCCCCGAGGGCACGGCCGGCGTGGTGCGCGCAATGATCGAGCACAGCTACCTGCGTGACAGCGCCCGGCGGCTGTACTACATCGGCCCGATGTTCCGTCGCGAGAAGCCGCAGAAGGGCCGCTACCGCCAGTTCCACCAGATGGGCATCGAGGCGCTGGGCTTCTCGGGCCCGGACGTCGACGCCGAGGTCATCCTGCTCGCCCGCACGCTGTGGCGTGAACTCGGCCTGAAGGAGGGCGAGGACGTCTCGCTGGAGATCAACTGCCTGGGCCAGCCCGAGGAGCGCCGTGCCCACCGGGAGGCCCTGATCGCCTACCTGGAGCAGCACAAGGACGTGCTGGACGAAGAAGCGCAGCGCCGGATGTACAGCAACCCGCTGCGCGTGCTCGACACCAAGAACCCGGCGATGCAGGCGATGGCCGAAGGCGCGCCGAAGCTGCTGGACTTCCTCGGCGCCGAATCGCTCGCCCATTTCAACGGCGTGAAGGCGCTGCTGGATGCGGTGGGCCTGGCCTACCGCATCAACCCGCGCCTCGTGCGCGGGCTGGACTACTACAACCTGACCGTGTTCGAGTGGGTGACGGACAAGCTCGGCGCCCAGGGCACGGTCTGCGCCGGTGGCCGCTACGACGGCCTGATCGAGCAACTGGGCGGCAAGCCAGCCCCGGCGGTGGGGTTCGGCATGGGCCTCGAGCGCCTGTTGCTGCTGCTCGAAACGCTCAACCTGCAGGCCCCCGCTGCGGCGCCCGACGTCTACGCCGTTGTGCCCGAGCCGGCCGACCTGCCGCGCATCCTGCCCACGCTCGAAGCGCTGCGAGCAGCCGGCGTGGCGGTGCAGATGCATGGCGGCGGCGGCTCGTTCAAGTCGCAGTTCAAAAAGGCGGACGCCTCCGGGGCCCGCTTCGCGCTGGTGTTCGGTGGCGACGAACTCGCCCGCGGCGAAGTGGCCGTCAAGTCGCTGCGGGAGGGCGCCGAACAGGTGAACCGCCCGCTGGCCGACGTGGCCATCTGGGCCGGCGACCTGCTCCCCGCATAATCCCGGGCCTTCAGAGCCCCTTTCTCGACAAGTTTCCCCATGGCAGCCCATCTCGACCTCGAAGAACAAGAACAACTTGAACAAGTCAAAGCGTTCTGGAAGCGCTGGGGCAACCTCATCACCTGGATCATCACGGCGGCACTGGCCGCCTTCGCCGCGTGGCAGGGCTGGAACTGGTACCAGCGCGACCAAGCCGCCAAGGCCGCAGCCATGTACGAGGAGTTCGACCGCGCCCTGGCCGCCCAGGATCTGGACAAGGCGGCCGTGGCCGCCGGTGACCTGAAAGCGCGCTTCGCCAGCACGGCCTATGCCACCCAGGCCGGTCTGCAGGTGGCCAAGCTGCAGGTGGAAAAGGGCAAGGCTGACGATGCCCGCCAGAGCCTCAGCTGGGTCGCCGAGCACGGTGCCGAGGGTGGCCCTTACCGTGACCTGGCGCGCCTGCGCCTGGCGGGCCTGCAGATCGATGCCAAGGCCTACGACGATGCGGCCAAGACGCTGGACGGCATCAAGGCGACGGAATTCGCCGGCCTGGTGGCTGACCGTCGCGGAGACTTGCTGCTGCTGCAGGACAAGCGTGACGCCGCCAAGGCCGAGTACCAGAAGGCACTCGCGGCCCTGGAGAAGACCCAGGACTACCGCCGCATCGTCGAAGCCAAGCTGGCCACGCTGGGCGTGCCCACGGCCGTCGAGACCGCAGGAGCCGCGCAATGAGGCGCCTCGTCCTGACGTCGCTGCTGATGGTGTCCCTCGCGGGCTGCTCGACGATCAGCAACACCTGGAACGCCTGGTTCGGCGACGACAAGAACAAGCCGGCCGCGCTGGAGACCCTGTCGGGTCCGGCCACGGGCCGCGTCGTGTGGAGCAGCAAGGGCGACAGCATCGGCTTCCCGCTCAGCATCGCAACGCCGGGTGACCGCTTCGTGGTGGCCAGCAGCGACGGCAGCGTGCGCGCGCTGTCGGCCGCGGACGGGCGTGAGCTGTGGCGCGGTGACGCCGGCAACAAACTGTCGGCCGGTGTCGGCAGCGATGGCCGTTTTGCTGCCGTCGTGAACCGCGACAACGAACTCGTCGTGCTGGACAAGGGCCGCGTGGCCTGGAAGAAGGCGCTGCCAACGCCGGTGGTTGCTGCGCCCCTGGTGGCCGGCGAGCGCGTGTTCACGCTGACGCTGGACCGCCAGGTCGTCGCCTTCGATGCCCTGGACGGCCGCAAGATCTGGGAACTCAAGCGCCCCGGCGAGCCGCTCACGCTGGCCAAGGCCGGTGTGCTGATGGCCTACAAGGACACCCTCGTCGTCGGGCAGGGGCCGCGGCTGGCGGGCGTCGATCCGCTGCGCGGGCAGCTCCGCTGGGAAGCCAGTGTCGCCACGCCGCGCGGCACGAACGAGGTCGAGCGACTGGCGGACCTGGTGGGCCCGGCGGTGCGCCAGGGCGACCTGATCTGCGCGCGGGCCTTCCAGTCGTCGGTGGGCTGCGTCAACGCCGAGCGCGGCAGCTCGCTGTGGAACCGCCTCGTGGGCGGCGCCAATGGCATCGGTGCCGATGACCAGGTGGTCGTGGCCGGCGATGCCGTGGACCGCCTGTCGGCCTGGAAGCTGGCCAACGGCGACCTGGCCTGGTCAGCCGACCAGTTCCAGCGCCGCAAGCTGTCTGCCCCCGTGCTGCTGAACAAGCAAGTCCTGATCGGCGACGGCGAGGGCTACGTGCATCTGCTGGACCGCGACTCCGGCAAGACCCGCTCACGCCTGCCGACCGACGGCTCGGCCATCGTGACCCTTGCCCTGGTGGGCGACACCGCGCTGGTGGCGACCAAGAGCGGCGGCCTGTTTGCCATCAAGGCCGAATAAGCCCCGCGCATGAAACCTGTCATCGCCCTCGTCGGCCGCCCCAACGTGGGCAAGTCGACCCTGTTCAACCGCCTGACGAAGTCGCGTGACGCCATCGTGGCCGACTTCGCCGGCCTGACGCGCGACCGCCACTACGGCGACGGCCGCCTGGGCGACCGCGAGTTCATCGTCATCGACACCGGCGGCTTCGAACCCGACAGCACGACCGGCATCGTCAAGGAGATGGCCAAGCAGACCAAGCAGGCCGTCGCCGAGGCGGATGCGGTCATCTTCGTCGTCGACATCCGACTGGGCCTGTCGGCCCACGACAGCGAGATCGCCCGCTACCTGCGCAGCGTCAACAAGCGCGTGCACCTGGCCGTCAACAAGGCCGAGGGCATGGTCGATTCGCCGCTGCTGGCCGAGTTCCACGAACTCGGCATGGGCGAACCGCACCCGATCTCGTCCGCCCACGGGCAGGGCATCCGCAGCCTGCTGGACGCGGTGCTGGAACCGTTCGACGCCACCGAGCGCGACGAAGCCGCCACGGACGAAGGTGTCATCCGCCTGGCTGTGGCAGGCCGCCCGAACGTCGGCAAGAGCACGCTGATCAACACCTGGCTCGGCGAGGAGCGCCTGGTTGCCTTCGACATGCCCGGCACCACGCGTGACGCCATCGCGGTTGACTTCGAGCGCAACGGCCAGAAGTTCAAGCTGATCGACACCGCCGGCCTGCGCCGCAAGGGCAAGGTCTTCGAGGCCATCGAGAAGTTCTCGGTCGTCAAGACGCTGCAGGCCATCGCCGACGCCCACGTCGTGCTGCTGCTGCTGGACGCCACGCAGGGCGTGACTGACCAGGACGCGCACATCGCCGGCTACATCCTCGACAGCGGCCGCGCGGTGGTGCTGGCCGTCAACAAGTGGGACGCCGTCGACAGCTACCAGCGCGAGACCGTGAAGCGCCAGATTGAGCAGCGCCTGGCCTTCCTCAAGTTCGCGCCGATGCACCAGATCTCGGCGCTCAAGCGCCAGGGCCTGTCGGCACTGTGGAACGCGATGGCCGATGCCTACGCCTCTGCCTACCGCAAGATGACGACGCCGGTGCTGACGCGCCTCATCCAGGAGGCCGTGGAACATCAGCAGCCCAAGCGCTCGGGCGTGTCCCGCCCCAAGCTGCGCTACGCCCACCAGGGCGGCCAGAACCCGCCCATCGTCGTCATCCACGGCAATGCGCTGGACGGGGTGACCGAGGTCTACAAGCGCTACCTCGAGGGCCGCATCCGGGCCCACTACAAGCTGGTGGGCACGCCGCTCAAGATCGAGCTGCGCTCCTCGAACAACCCATTCACCGAAAAGCCCTAGGGTGACGTCCGGTCTCTCCGGGGCCGTGTGTTAAGGTCTAACCCGAAGTCTCCCACTCCCCCCGATAACTCGGAGCATACCGATGAGCAACAAAGGCCAACTTTTGCAGGACCCCTTTTTGAACCTGCTGCGCAAAGAGCACGTGCCCGTGTCGATCTACCTGGTCAACGGCATCAAGCTCCAGGGCCACATCGAATCCTTTGACCAGTACGTCGTGCTGCTGCGCAACACGGTGACGCAGATGGTCTACAAGCACGCCATCTCCACCGTCGTGCCGGGCCGTGCGGTCAACTTCCACGCTGGCGACGCCCCGGCGGACGCCTGATCCCCACCCCCTTGTCCTCGACCTCCGCCCTTGCCGCGACGCCGCCCTCCGAGGCGGCGCGCGCCATTCTTGTGGGCGTCGATTTTGGCCGGCGCAACGCTGCGCAGGGCTTCGACGAGACCCTTGACGAACTGGCGCTGCTGGCTGAATCGGCCGGTGACACGCCGGTCGCCAAAGTCATTGCCCGCCGGCCCGCGCCGGATGCGGCGCTGTTCGTGGGTTCCGGCAAGGCCGATGAGATCAAGCTCCTTGTGCAGGCCCACCAGGCCCACACGGTGCTGTTCGACCAGGCCATTTCGCCCGCCCAGCAGCGCAACCTGGAGCGTGTGCTCGGCGTGCCGGTGGCTGACCGCACGGCGCTGATTCTGGAAATCTTCGCCGCCCGCGCGCAGAGCCACGAGGGCAAGCTGCAGGTCGAGCTCGCCCGACTGCAATACCTTGCGACGCGCCTGGTCCGGCGCTGGAGCCACCTGGAGCGTCAGAGCGGTGGCATCGGCATGCGCGGCGGCCCTGGCGAGGCCCAGATCGAGCTGGACCGTCGCATGATCGACGACCGCATCAAGAAGACCAAGGAGCGTCTCAAGCAGGTGCAGCGCCAGCGCGGCACGCAGCGCAAGGCGCGCTCGCGCAATGGCGTCTTCCGGGTGTCCCTGGTCGGCTACACGAACGCGGGCAAGAGCACGCTCTTCAATGCGCTCGTCAAGGCGCGCACCTACGCCGCCAACCAGCTCTTCGCCACGCTGGACACCACCACCCGCTCGCTCTACCTCGACCAGGCCGGGGCCAGCGTGTCACTGTCCGACACCGTCGGCTTCATCCGTGACCTGCCGCACAAGCTCGTTGAAGCCTTCCGCGCGACGCTGCAGGAGGCGGCCGATGCCGATCTGTTGCTGCATGTCGTGGATGCCTCCAGCCCGGTGCTGGAGGAGCAGATGGCCGAGGTCGAGAAGGTACTGGCTGAAATCGGTGCGTCCGACGTGCCCCAGATCTTGGTCTACAACAAGCAGGACCTGCTTGATGCCGACCAGCGTCCCCGCGACATCGTGGACGGGGTCCTGCGCGGTGCTGGCAGCACGGCACCCACGCCACGCGTCTTCGTCAGCGCGCTCGACGGTACCGGACTGGCCGAACTGCGCCAGCTGATCGCCACGGCCATGCAGTCACAGCCCTTGATTCCCGACGAACGGGACCCACGTTTCGACGCCGACCCGTTCGACTCCGAGCCCTCTTCACAAGCACCTTCTCAGGCATGAGCAGCACTCCCCACTCCCAGCCCCGCAGCCCGTGGGCCCAGCGTCTGCTGACGCCCGTGGCCCGAGCCGCGGGACGGCTGCTGAACAATGGCCGCAACGACGGCCCACCCGATCTCGACGAGCTCTGGCGTGACTTCAACCGCAAGCTGTCGGGCATGTTCGGTGGCAAGTCGGGCGGTCCGTCCAACCCCGGGTCGTCGGGGGGCTCGCCCGACATGAAGGGCGCCGGCATCGGCGTCGGCCTGATCGCAGGCGTGGTGGCCCTGGGCTGGCTGGCCAGCGGCTTCTTCATCGTGCAGGAAGGCCAACAGGGCGTGATCACGTCCTTCGGCAAGTACAGCAAGACCGTGGAAGCCGGCTTCCAGTGGCGCCTGCCGTACCCCTTCCAGGCCCACGAGGTGCAGCCGGTGTCGCAGCTGCGGCAGGTGGAGGTCGGGCGCAGCTCGATCGTCGCCGCCACGGGTCTGCGCGATTCGTCGATGCTCACGCAGGACGAGAACATCGTGGACATCCGCTTCACGGTGCAGTTCGTCATCCGTGACTTGAAGGACTTCCTGTTCGAGAACCGCGACCCGGAGCAGGCGGTGCTGCTGGCCGCTGAATCCGCTGTGCGCGAGATCGTCGGCAAGAACACGATGGATTCGGTGCTCTACGAGCAGCGTGACGCCATCGCTGCCGACCTGATCAAGTCCATCCAGGCGCAGCTGGACCGCCTCAAGGCGGGCATCCAGATCAAGAACGTCAACGTGCAGAGCGTGCAGCCGCCCGAGCAGGTGCAGGCGGCGTTCGAAGACGCCTTCAAGGCCAACGCCAACCGCGAGCAGACCAAGAACGAGGCGCAGGCCTACGCGAACGAGGTCATCCCGCGCGCCCGCGGCGATGCCGCGCGCTTGCGTGAGCAGGCCGAGGGCTACAAGGCGCGTGTCATCGCCACGGCCGAAGGTGACGCGCAGCGCTTCAAGGCCGTCCTGGCCGAGTACCAGAAGGCGCCCCAGGTCACGCGCGACCGGCTCTATACCGATGCGATGCAGCAGGTGTACAGCAACGTCAGCAAGGTCATGGTGGACACCAAGAACGGCTCCAACATGCTTTACCTGCCGCTGGACAAGCTGCTTCAGCAGAGCACCGGCACGGTGACCGTGTCGCCGCCGCAGCCCGCCACGTCAGTGCCCGAGCCGCAGACGCTGCCCTCCGCCTCTTCGGACCCGCGCAGCCGTGACAACCAGCGCAGCCGCGACGGCCGCTGATCGAGGACCCAAGGAATGAACCGTATTGCCGCCATCCTCGCGGGCGTGATCGTCGTGCTCATGCTTGCGTCCTCGATGCTGTTCGTGGTCGACCAGCGTCAATTCGCCGTGATCTATGCCCTGGGCGAGATCAAGGAAGTCGTCACCGAACCGGGCCTGAAGTTCAAGGCGCCGCCGCCGGTGCAGAACGTCGTCATGCTGGACCGTCGCGTGCAGACCCTGGACAGCCCCGAGTCGCGCCCCATCTTCACCGCCGAGAAGAAGAGCCTCGTCATCGACTGGCTCATCAAGTGGCGCGTGGCTGAACCGCGTCAGTTCATCCGCAACAGCGGCGCCGACATGCGCAATGTCGACAACCGCTTGGCCCCCATCGTGCAGGCAGCCTTCAACGAGGAAGTGACCAAGCGCACCGTCATCGCTGTGCTGGCGACCGAGCGCGAGAAGGTCATGAACGACGTGCGCAAGCGCCTCGCCGATGAAGCCAAGCAGTTCGGCATCGAGGTGGTGGACGTGCGCATCAAGCGCGTGGACTTCGCATCCACGATCACGGATTCGGTCTACCGCCGCATGGAGTCCGAGCGCAAGCGCGTGGCCAACGAGACGCGTTCGACCGGCGCCGCCGAGGGCGAGAAGATCCGCGCCGACGCCGACCGCCAGCGCGAAGTCATCGTGGCCGAGGCCTATCGTGACGCGCAGAAGATCATGGGTGAGGGCGACGCCAAGGCGTCAGAGCTGTACGCCGAAGCCTTCGGCCGTGACCCGAACTTTGCCCAGTTCTACCGGCAGCTCACGGCCTACAAGGCCAGCTTCAAGAGCAAGAGCGACGTGATGGTCATCGACCCGGGCAGCGACTTCTTCAAGAGCCTGCGCGGCGGCGGTGCCGCACCTGCGGCTGCACCGGCACGCAAGTGAACGACCTGCTGACGGCGCTTGCGCTCGTCATGGTCATCGAGGGGCTGATGCCCCTCGTGAGCCCGGCCCGCTGGCGTGAGGTCTTCAGCCGCATGCTCGCGCTGAGTGACGGCCAGATCCGCTTCATCGGGCTGGCGAGCATCGCACTCGGGCTGCTCGGACTGCTCTGGTTGCGCTGATCCGGCCGTTGGGCGCTGCATCCGGCGGGGAGGGCATAGGTACAATGCCGTTTTTAACCGCCTAGCCTGCGCCCATGTCCTCTGCTTGGCTGCTGCCCGAGCACATTGCCGATGTCCTGCCTTCGCAGGCACGCCGCATCGAAGAGCTCCGTCGAGAACTGCTCGACATGGCCCGCAGCTATGGCTGCGAGCTGGTGATCCCGCCGTTGCTTGAGCACCTGGATTCGCTCCTCTCCGGCACCGGCAGCGGCTCCGACATCAAGCTCTTCAAGCTGGTCGACCAGCTCTCCGGTCGCTCGCTCGGCCTGCGTGCCGACACCACCCCCCAGGTCGCACGCATCGATGCCCACCTGCTCAACCGCCAGGGCGTGACGCGCCTGTGCTACTGCGGCCCGGTCGCCCACACCCGCCCTGACGGCCTGAACACCAGCCGCGAGCCGCTGCAGTTCGGCGTCGAGGTCTACGGCCATGCCGGCTTGGAGGCCGACCTGGAAGTGCACGAGCTGGCGCTGGACGCGCTGCGCCGCGCCGGCCTGGCCGACGTGATCCTCGACCTGGGCGATGCCCGGCTGCTGCAGGGCGTGCTTGACGGCGTGAAGCTGTCGGCCGATGCGCTGAGCGCCCTGACCGCAGCGCTGGCCGCCAAGGACATGGGCGTGCTGGCGCAGTTGACCGCTGGCATGCCGGCTGTCATGCGCGACGCGCTGTTGGCCTTGCCGAGCCTCTTCGGTGGCCGCGAGGTGCTGGCCGAAGCCGCCCGCCGGCTGCCGAGCCACCCGCTGGTCACCGCGGCGCTGGCCGACCTGGAATGGCTGGCGGGGCATCTCGCCGTCGTGCATCCGGAGGTCAGGCTCGGCTTCGACCTGGCCGACCTGCAGGGCTATGCCTACTACACCGGCATCCGCTTCGCGGCCTACGCCGCCGGCTGCTCCGATGCCGTGCTGCGCGGCGGCCGCTACGACGAAGTCGGCGCCGCGTTCGGGCGCCGGCGTCCGGCAGTCGGGTTCAGCCTCGACCTGAAGACGCTGGTGACGCTGGCCCCGTCGAGCCCCTTGCGGGCCGCCGTGCGTGCGCCCTGGGGTGACGACGCCGCGCTGCGGCAAGCGGTGCGGGCCCTGCGCGAGCAAGGCGAGACCGTGGTGTGCGTTCTGCCCGGTCATGAGCACGAAGCCGACGAGTTCGACTGCGACCGCGAGCTGGTTCGCGAGCACACTCAGTGGGTTGTCCGGCCGCTGTAAGGCGCCGCGCCCACCCTTCCATTTCAAGCAAGACAGGCAATCAACATGAGCCAAACCGCGCGTGGACGCAATGTGGTCGTCGTCGGCACCCAGTGGGGTGACGAGGGCAAGGGCAAGGTCGTGGACTGGATGACGGACCACGCCCAGGGTGTGGTGCGCTTCCAGGGCGGCCACAACGCGGGCCACACGCTGGTCATCAAGGGCGTGAAGACCGCGCTGCAACTCATTCCGAGCGGCATCATGCGTGATGGGGTGGCCTGCTACATCGGCAACGGCGTGGTGCTGGACCCGACCCACCTGCTCAGCGAGATCGAGCGTCTGGAAGCGGCGGGTGTCGAGGTGCGTTCGCGCCTGTTCATCAGCGAGTCCTGCCCGCTGATCCTGCCCTTCCACGTCGCCGTGGACAAGGCCCGTGAGGCCCTGCGTGAGACGAGCGGCAGCGGCAAGATTGGCACCACAGGCAAGGGCATCGGCCCGGCGTACGAAGACAAGGTCGCCCGCCGCGCGCTGCGGGCCCAGGACCTGAAGCACCCTGAGCGCTTCGCCAAGAAGCTGCGCGAGCTGCTGGAACTGCACAACTTTGCGCTGAAGGGCTACCTGAACGGCGAAGAGCTGGCCTTCGAGCCGATCTTCGAGCAGGCGATGAAGATGGCCGAGGCGATCAAGCCGATGCTGGCGGACGTCGGCTACATGATCCACAAGGCCCACCAGGCCGGCGCGAACATCCTGTTTGAAGGCGCCCAGGGCACGCTGCTGGACATCGACCACGGCACCTATCCGTACGTCACGTCGAGCAACTGCGTGGCCGGCAACGCCGCGGCCGGCGCCGGCATCGGTCCGCAGATGCTGCACTACATGCTGGGCATCACGAAGGCCTACACGACGCGCGTCGGCTCGGGCCCGTTCCCGACCGAGCTCGACTGGGAGCAGCCCGGTACCGTCGGCTACCACCTGTCCACCGTCGGACAGGAGCGTGGCACCGTCACGGGCCGCGCCCGCCGATGCGGCTGGCTCGATGCCGCGGCGCTCAAGCGCTCGATCATCATCAACGGCATCACCGGCCTGTGCCTGACCAAGCTCGACGTGCTGGACGGCCTGAGCGAAATCAAGATGTGCGTGGGCTACCAGCTCAACGGCCAGCTGCTGGACATCCTGCCGCTGGACGCGGACGAGATCGAAGCCTGCACGCCGGTGTTCGAGACCTTCCCCGGCTGGACCGAGACCACCTTCGGCGCCACCTCGTGGGATGCGCTGCCAGCCAATGCCCGCGCCTACCTGAAGCGCGTGGA
This sequence comes from Burkholderiales bacterium, assembly GCA_003963005.1. Lineage (GTDB taxonomy): Bacteria > Pseudomonadota > Gammaproteobacteria > Burkholderiales > Burkholderiaceae_C > Pelomonas. Next base: position 987 of record RXJW01000187.1, on the reverse strand, counting down.
AGAGGTCATCGGCGCGCCGATCGACATGGTCTCGACCGGCCCCGACCGCGAGCACACCATCGTGCTGCGCCACCCCTACACCGCCTGATCACCCTCACACCACGGAGACGACACCACCATGTTGACCGACGACGGCAAGCACCTCTACGTATCCTGGGACGAGTACCACCTGCTGACCGAGCGCCTGGCGCTCAAGGTGCACGCGTCGGGTTGGGAATTCGACCAGATCCTCTGTCTGGCCCGCGGCGGCATGCGCCCGGGCGACGTGCTGTCGCGCGTGTTCGACAAGCCGCTGGGCATCATGTCCACCAGCTCCTACCGCGCCGAGGCCGGCACGATCCAGGGTCGCCTGGACATGGCCAAGTACATCACCATGCCCAAGGGCGAACTGGCCGGGCGCGTGCTGCTGGTCGACGACCTGGCCGACTCGGGCGTCACGCTGAAGGCCGTGGTGGAGCGTCTGCGCGGCATGCCGGCGATCACCGAGCTGCGCTCGGCGGTCATCTGGACCAAGAAGGTGTCGGCCTACACGCCGGACTACTACTGCGAGATGCTGGAGACCTCGCCGTGGATCCATCAGCCGTTCGAGGAGTACGACGGGATGGGGCCGGAGCAGTTGGCGAAGAAGTTTGTTGTCTGACCCGGGTGGTCTGGTGGCACGGCTCCCAAGCTCAGTGGCTGCCACGACTCGCCGCCGGGCCCATCGAGGGCCCAGCGGCGGGGACTCGGTCACCTCCGGCGACCCCGGCAGCCGGCAACGCGCTTGCAAGCGCGTTGCCTTTGTCGAGGCGTCGGACAAGCCGCAGGGCTTGTCCTCGGTCCTCGACGACATGCCTTTCGAGTCCTCTCCTGGGCACCAAAAGCAAAAAGGCCGATGCTTGCGCATCGGCCTTTTTGCTTTTGTTTTGGTGCCCAGGAGAGGACTCGAACCTCCACGGAGTTACCCGCTAGTACCTGAAACTAGTGCGTCTACCAATTCCGCCACCT